>JBIOUJ010000179.1:0-83076 GCA_044867025.1 Pyrinomonadaceae bacterium
TGCTTGTGCAGGTCATTACTCAGAAACCGTTTCAACGGTTTCCTGCGGGAAAGAATGGCAAACCGTTGAAACGGTTTTCTGCTTTAGTGTTACGTTTAGTCACCAGGCTAAAGCCTGGTGTGAATGAAAGAGACTTGAGGCGGTACTGACCGTATCCAAGCCGCAGACGGATTGTTCAGCAAGCCGATGATTACTTAGCCTCGTTTGCCCGAGAGGTAATGAACTTGCAACCTGCCACACATTAAGACATCATAAGGGCCTGTTAATCCTTCTCTCGCGCATCGACGGTGATGCGCCCGCGCACAAAACGACTAGCGCCGGACGTTTGGATGGTTCGAGAGCAGGTTTGTTTCACATTTGAAGCCGCTCTTAATTGAGAGCATCCGAACCTGATTCTTCGAACGCAACCGTTCGCCGAAGCCAAATCTGATTCGCAGCTTCTTTTATTCCTAAGAAGGAAAAGGTATCTCGCTAATGGCAAAGAAACTCTATGTTGGAAATCTCGCTTTCCAAACCACCAGTCAACACCTCCAGGAACTGTTTTCACAGGCCGGAACGGTTGAATCAGCAAGCGTCATTGAAGACCGCGACACTGGACAATCAAAAGGCTTCGCCTTCGTCGAAATGTCTACTGACGAAGAAGCGGCGGCAGCGATCGAGCAATTCAACGGCAAGGAAGTCGCTGGTCGGATGTTGAAGGTCAATGAAGCGCGGCCACGCGAGAATCGCAGCGGTGGTGGCGGCGGTCGTGGCTTCGGTGGTAACCGCGGCGGCGGTGGCGGCAATCGCGGCGGCGGTGGCTTCGGTGGCAATCGCGGTGGCGGCGGTCAGGGTCGTCGCGGCGAGCCGCGCTGGTAATCCCGTCAGGCGTCTGATTCGGTAGTGTCGCAGTTTTGTAATTTCTGTCTTCGCCAACTCTTCTCTCCGTCGTTCTGTGGTTAGATAGACGCTGAAGTGGTTGTAGACAGAGAGTTCAAAGCGGCGAACACTGCCGAATTTGTTTGTTTAAAGGATTAGGAATGAAATTAGACGTGCGGACTGAGGGGCGTGGAGCAAGAGAAAGTCTTGGTGTTAATTGGGCAAACGGAATCTTTATTATTTTTGCGCATGTTGCAGCGGTAGCAGCTTTGTTTTTCTGGAGCTGGCCGGCTGTGATCACGGCGCTGGTGCTTTACTGGGTTGGCGGCAGTCTTGGCATCGGCATGGGATTTCACAGGTTGCTGACGCATCGCGCTTATAAAGTTCCAAAACCCGTTGCATATTTTCTTGTGACGTGCGGCACGCTCGCACTCCAAGGTGGACCAATTCAGTGGGCCGTGACGCACCGCATACACCACGCGCACGCAGATCGTGCCGGCGACCCGCACACGCCACGCGATGGCGGTTGGTGGGCACACATGGGTTGGATCTTATGGGGCACCGCTCAGAATCACGATGAAGCCACCATCGCACGATATGCACCCGACTTAATAAAGGACGGCTACTATCGCTGGCTGAATCGCTTCTACTACGTTCCGCTTGCATTGGTGGGAGTCGCGCTCTTTGTTTTTGGAGGCTGGGGAGTATTGCTTTGGGGGGTCTTCCTCCGTTTAATCGTGGCGCTCCACGCGACGGGGCTCGTCAATTCGGCGACTCACCTGTGGGGAAAAACAAGATTCGAAACCGGCGATGATTCGCGCAACAGTTGGTGGGTCGCGCTGTTGACGTTTGGCGAGGGATGGCACAACAACCATCACGCGCATCCTACGTCCGCGCGTCATGGTTTGCATTGGTACGAGATCGATCTTAACTGGCTCGGTATTCGTGCATTGCAGTTGATGGGACTGGCCCACAACATCAAGCGCCTTCGCTTCAATCGAGCCTCATCAGCCTGGCAGTTGGTGAGTAGTCGCGTGAGAACTAACGAGATCAGTTAAGGTAAACCCACTTCGCGAAGAATTCTTTCAGGCTCTTCCCGTTCGCTTCTTCCATCGCGGACACGAAGTCGCTGGTCACGACTGACTTCCCGAAGTGTCGCCGCGTGAAGATCCGTAATCCATTCCAGAACGCGCGCTCGCCCATTTCTTCGCGCAACAAGTGCAAGACGTACGCACCCTTGTCGTAGACGAGCGTGCGATCTTCGCGTGTGGGGCTTAACCAATCCGGAAAGACGAGCGACTTGTCTTTGCCAGCAGCTCGAACCTTTTCGTAATTCGCGCGATAGGTTTCGATCTCGCGCAGGTACGCCGCGCGTCCGAAGCGATGTTCGAGATATGCTGCGGCCATGAAAGTCGCGGTTCCTTCGTTGAGCCAGAAATGATTCCAGTCGCGGCAGGTCACCATGTTTCCCCACCACTGGTGCGCAAACTCGTGCGCCGCAAGCCATAGGTCCTGTTCGTTGTCCAGCAACTGCTTTCCGTACGCCTCTTTCAATGCCGTGAAACTGCTCATCTCCTGTTCGACACCACCCGCCGCGAGCACCTGCGTGTATGTTTTATCGGCGTATTTAACACCCGCGCGATCTTCGAAGAAGTCGAGCATGTCGGGTGTGTCGCGAAAGATTCGGCGCACTTGCTCCGGAGTGTAGTTTGTCGCGAGATATTGAAGCTCGACGTTTCTTCGTTTCTCTTTCATGACATGAAACGGACCGGCGGCAAAGCCGAAGACGTAAGTGGGGATCGGTGTGCGCTGTTCCCACTCGGAGACACGCTTCTTGTCGGACGTTTCGCGTTGAGAGATGAGTTGACCATTGGCGATCGGGGTTAAGTTCGCGGGCAGGATCAGTTTGAATGTCAACGTTGCTTTGTCGGCAGGATCGTCGACGCAGACCATCCACTGGCTGGTGGAAAAAATCGTGTAGACCTGTTGTCGATCTGGAAAGAATCGGATGCCGCGTCTCGGTGTGCCGTGGAAGTCGATCTCGATCTCTCCTTGATGTCCCTGTGGTAAAGACACACGGAGGCGATGGTCCGTCACGGAGAACTTCAGCGCTGCGCCCGCGTGTCGTACAGAGTCGACCGTGAGATCGCCGCAGTTAAACTCTGCCTCCTGTGAGTCAGTGGAGAATCGAACGCGCACCGTGCCCTTGACGGACTTAGCGGCAATGTCAGGCTCGAGCGTCGCAGAATAATGCAACACATCCAGCGTCGACGCATGTGCCGCCTGACCGTACATCAAAATCACCAGTACGATGGGCGCCGAACAGAGCAATCTTTTTCGCATAAAGATCACATTTCCGCGCTCAACTCAATTTCATCACCACGTGTAATGGAATCCCCTCAGCCTCTAACCACTCTACCGCTATGTCTTCCAACGCCTTGTGTTCGAAGCGGTTCCATTCATCCTGAATTCCAAGATCGGAGATCATGCCGTTGAACCTGCGAAAGGCACCTTTGCCCTTAATAGCATCCGATAATCTCTGCCTGATTCGCTGGTTTGGGTGTTCATGACAAAACCGTTCCATCATCTCGTAGGAATTAATCTCAAATTTATCAGGCAGTTCGATGAAATGATCGGTACTCTTTATTTCTCTCGCCTTTAGGACCAATTCGCGTTGCCATTCCGGATACTCGGAGATGAGGTCATCATTCTCTGCAGCGCTCCAAACCTCGTCCGTGATCATCTCAATCTCACCGGTGCGCCGGTCGAGAAAATACGCGGTGGAATCCGCAGTCATCTCGAGTGCATCGATAAGGTCTTGAAGCTTCACAGGCAGTGGCATAATAGTATCTCCTTATCTCGATTTATGATGGTTGACCTGCTACTCTGTCCTCATGCCTCACAGAAAAAAGCTCACAACGACTAGTCTAACTATATCTGTTCAGCTCATCGAGAGAAGAATCTACCTGATTCGTGGTCAGAAGGTGATGATGGACTTCGACCTGGCGGAGCTTTTATGGAGTCAGTACCAGCCGTCTAAACGAACAGGTCACGCGTAATCGAAAGCGATTTCCTGATGATTTCATGTTCCGGCTAACGAAAAAAGAGGCCGAATCTTTGAGATCGCAATTTGCGATCTCAAAGACAGGACGCGGTGGTCGACGATATCTGCCATACGCTTTCACGGAGCAAGGGGTAGCGATGCTGTCGAGCGTCCTGAACAGCGAACAAGCGATCGAAGTCAACATCGCGATCATGCGAGCCTTCGTGCGACTAAGACAGATGCTCGAAACAAACGAAGAACTCAATCGTAAGTTTGCGGCCGTTATCCGAAAACTCTCTACGCACGACAAGTACTTTAGGGTTGTGTTTGATGAGTTAAAGAAGCTGACCGAGAAACCACCTTCGCCAGGTAGGCAAATCGGATTTAAGCGTCACTCGTGACCCGTCGCGGAGACGTCATCTGTATTAATCGGCCTCGGGATTTTAGAAGGAATGCCTTGACCGACACAGGCACTCAGTCAATCATTCACGCATGAGCCTTACATTAATTCAGAAACGAGATTGTTCGGCTCAGTGCTATTGAGCGCGCAATGTTGATAGATATTCTTTTGGAAAGTCTCAATGAGGTGCGCATAAAAGACATTGATGCAGACTGGGCTGCTGAATCGCATCCAAGACAACGTGCCGGAGCTTTCAACTAGGATTCTCACAGCCTAGTTAATGCGCGTCGTGCTTCGTACAAATGCCGACTTCGCATGCAAATGATCCCGTTCGATCAAGACATTCCGCCTCTCGTTCAAGATGCATTTCGTCATGCCGTGATGCGCCAAACGGCATTACGTGGCAGAATGCAGTTTCATGTACATTGCGGGAGAGCACTAATACGTTATGGCTAAACCGGTATTGCTCACGGTTGACGACGATCGTGAGGTGTTGCGCGCAATCGAGCGCGATCTGCGACGCAAGTATGCGGGCGACTATCGCGTGTTGCGCGCCGGCTCCGGACAGGAGGCGCTCGACATTGTTCGAGAGTTGAAGATCAGAAACAACTCGATCGCGATGTTTCTGATCGATCAACGAATGCCCGGAATATCCGGCGTCGAATTTCTTTCGCAGGCAATCACGTTCTTTCCTGATGCGAAGCGCGTGCTGTTGACGGCTTATGCTGACACTGATGCAGCGATCGCTGCGATCAACGAAGCAGGCATCAATCACTATCTCCTCAAGCCCTGGGATCCACCGGAAGAAAATCTCTATCCTGTGCTCGACGAGTTGCTCGAAGACTGGGAGGCAGCGTTCCCGCCACAGTTCGAAGGCATCCGCGTGTTAGGCAATCGCTGGTCGCCTGCTTCGCACAACATCAAAGATTTCCTCGCGCGCAATCACGTTCCTTATCAATGGCTCGATATTGAAACCGCCGATACGGAAGTCCGAAGTCTTGTCGAGTTGCTCGACGAGGAAGAGACGCGAAACCTTCCCGTCGTGATTCTTCCGAACGGTTTGCGTCTGCGACAACCGTCACTCGCAGACCTTGCCGAACACGCAGGGCTCAAGACGCGCGCTACAGAAGCGTTCTACGATCTCGCCATCGTCGGTGGTGGACCAGCAGGACTCGCCGCGGCTGTCTACGGCGCCAGCGAGGGCTTGCGAACAGTTATGATCGAACGTGAAGCTCCTGGCGGCCAGGCCGGCATGTCCAGTCGCATCGAGAACTATCTCGGTTTTCCAAGTGGACTTACCGGCGCCGATCTTGCTCGACGAGCGGTGGTCCAGGCAAGACGGTTTGGCGTCGAGATCATTTCGGCAGAGGCGACGGAGGTTCGCATCGATGGTCCATATCGCTTTCTAAAACTTGCTAACGGAGAGGAGCTCAGTTGTCACGCGCTGTTGGTGGCGACGGGCGTGCAGTGGCGCAAGCTTGATGCGCCGGGTGTGGAACGCTTGACCGGCGCCGGCATTTACTACGGCGCGGCGATGACTGAAGCAATGTCGACGAAGGACGAAGACGTCTATGTCGTTGGCGGCGCGAACAGCGCGGGACAAGCGGCGATGCACTTCTCGAGGTATGCGAAGCGAGTGGTGATTCTCGTGCGTGGATCGTCACTCGCATCGTCAATGTCTCAATACCTGATAAATCAGCTCAAAGCGACTCCCAACATTCAGATCGAGTTCAACACGTCTGTGGTGGAAGCGCACGGCGAAGATCATCTCGAAGCGATTTCGATTCACTGCTCGGTGACGAATGAGATCACCAAAGTACCAGCGAATTCCTTGTTTATCATGATCGGAGCCGCGCCAAACACAGACTGGCTTGCGAACATCGTCGACCGCGATGAGCGTGGTTTCATCTATTCCGGCCCGCAACTCACGCGCGATGGCAAGCGGCCGAACGGTTGGAAGCTCGACCGCGATCCGGGACTCCTGGAAACGAATGTTCCGGGCATCTTCGTCGTCGGCGACGTGCGGCACGGCTCCGTGAAGCGTGTGGCGTCGGGCGTCGGCGAGGGATCGGTTGCGATATCCTTTGTGCATCAGTATCTGAGCAAGGTCGTGTGACAGATGGAAGAAACGGTTTCAGGCGGCATTGAATCATTCGTTGCGACGAGTTCGTCACCGGCTGATAAAGTCGAGGCGCTTCGTCGCATCCATGTATTTACCGATCTGCCCAACGACCAGTTGAAGTGGTTTGCCGATAACACTGAAGACTATCGATATTCGGCGGGTGACGTGTTATTTCGTAAAAACGATCCGCCCAATGAGCTGGTAATCCTTCTCGAAGGCGAATTTCACGCGTACTGGGACGAAAAAGATCACGACATTGTCTATATCGGGCGAGCGGGTGACCGGGCGAGCGAAGTAACCGGGATGCTTCCGTTTTCACGGATGACCTCTTACCAGGTAACCGGACGCGCCGTGACAAACATGCGCGTGCTGCGATTTCCAGTTCAACTTTTCCCCGAGATGATGCAGCGCATGCCGGTGCTGGTCCAACGGCTCGTCGGAATCATGAGTGATCGAGTGCGTGAAGCTACCACGCTCGATCAACAACAGGACAAGTTGATGGCACTCGGCAAGCTCTCGGCCGGACTCGCGCACGAGCTTAACAATCCGGCAGCAGGAGCGACGCGTGCGGCCAACGATCTGATTGAAACGTTGAAAGAGTTGCGCTCGGCTGACATGCGACTCTGTTCACACGATCTGAGCGACAACCAGCAGTCGTCAATCGCAGCTTTTGAACGTAAAGCTATCGATCACACCGCGACGGCGGAGCAGTTGAATTCGCTCGATCAAAGCGATCGGGAAGATCAGGTGTCTGAGTGGCTCGAGGCGCACGGCGTCTCGGAAGCGTGGAGGCTTTCGCCGAACCTCGTCGAGGCCGGCATGGATTCGCCTGCACTCGAACAACTCCTCGGCGAGATACCGTCGACTGCAATCACGGACGTGCTGGCGCGAGTCAATTGCCAACTCGCGGCCGCGAAGCTCGCCAGTGAAATCAAGACTGCTACTGCACGCATCTCGGAGTTGGTTGGCGCGATTAAAGAATACAGCTACATGGACCAGGCATCGGTCCAGGAACTCGATGTCCACAAAGGCCTCGAGAACACGCTCCTCATTCTTAAGTACAAGTTAAGAAAAAAGGACATCACGGTTACGCGTGACTACGATCCGTCATTACCACAAATCAAAGCGTACGGCAGCGAGCTCAATCAGGTATGGACCAATCTCATCGTCAACGCAGTCGATGCGATGAGCTCAGGCGGAAAGCTCAAGGTACGTACGAAGCGTGAACCAACCGACATCATGATCGAGATTCGTGACAACGGTGCGGGCATACCGCCGGAAGTGAGGTCGCGGATCTTCGAACCATTCTTCACCACCAAAGCTGTCGGCGAAGGCACCGGCCTCGGTCTCGACACTGTCGCCCGCATCGTCCGCAAACACCGTGGCAATATTCGTTTCGAATCCAAACCCGGCGACACCTGCTTCCAGGTCCGCTTACCGATCAGTTAGCCGCAAAAAGTCACAAAAGGACACAAAAACTTCTTACTTGCTTGCAGCCTGAAGACTACAACTTTTTGTATGAGCTCGAGGACCACTTTTGGTGGTTTGCGGGCATGCGGACGATTGCCGGGGCGTTGTTGGACCAGTATTGCCAAACAGACTGTAACCGGACAATTCTCGATGCCGGGTGTGGAACCGGAAGTAATCTCATGTGGCTACAGCGCTACGCGGGTGACGATGATGTCTATGGCATTGACCTCAATCTTCAGGCTTTGCAACTGTCACGCGAAAGAGGGTGCAAACGGCTGGCCCAGGCGTCTGTTACCGACCTGCCCTTCGACAACTCATCATTCGATCTCGTGACGAGCTTCGATGTGCTCGTGCAACTACCAACGTCTGGTGCGGATGTTCAGGCCATCAGGGAGATGTATCGAGTGCTTAAACCCGGGGGGATCGGCTTTGTTCGAGCAGCAGCTAATGAATGGTTGCGAAGCGGACATGACGAGGCGTTAGGGACCCAAAAACGTTACCGGTTATCCGAATTGTCATCACGATTGGAACACAGCGGCTTCGTCGTATTGCGTGCAACTTACGCCAATTCGTTATTGTTGCCCGCGGCTGCGTTTCGAAGATTGGTTCTCAAGAGAGCGGGATTAGCCGACAGCGGATCCGATGTAAAACCTCTACCTCCCTGGGCCAGTCCAATAAACACAATACTGCGCGTAATGCTTCAAGCTGAAGCTGCATGGCTACGCACGATGCATCTGAACTTGCCCGCCGGAGTATCGGCAATTTGTGTGGTGCGAAAACCAGATCGTTAGATCGGTGCTGCTGTGGGTTGAGAGACGGAATCCAGGTATTGCGGCAGGTGTGTCCGGTAAAACTCGACGGTGCGGGCAAGTCCATCGCGCCAGCTTGTACGAGGCCGCCACCCGAGCATCGTCTCGATTTTTTGAGCACTCAAATAACAGTTACCGATCTCGATCAACTGCTGTTCGCGAGAAAAGGGAACATTACGCACTGTCCCACGACCCGTCAGCCGCGTTAACTCCATCGCGATGTCTGACAGACTGACTGGCTCGCTCCCACCCAAGTTGAAGATTTCACCGTCTGCCTTTTCGCTGCCACCAGCCAGCAGTAGTGCCTCGACGACGTCGTCAACGTAATTGATATCGCGACGCTGTTTACCTTCACCATAGAGCTCGATGACTCCGTCCGTGAGTGCATGGCGAACGAACCAGCCGATGAACCCCTGTCGCTCGTGCGCGAGCAATTGACGTGGTCCATATGTGTTCGTCAAACGAAGACAAACGGCGCGAGTGCCATACAATCTGTGATAGAGAAGATGGTAGTGCTCAGCCGCCAGCTTATGAATGCCATTAATATCCAATGGAGCCACCCGATGTGCTTCACTGACAGGTAACAGCTCCGGACGGCCATAAACCTGTCGGGTGCTCGTGAAGACAATCTTTACGTGCGGGTTGTAGCAGCGACAAGCCTCGAGTAAGGTCAGTTGAGCAGCGCAGTTCAACTCTAAATCGCGGTGCGGATAGAGCAACGAGTCGAGGTGACTCATATGTCCGGCGAGGTTGAAAATGATGTCAACACCACTAACCAAGTGGTTTGCAACGTAATCGCTTCCAATATCGGCGCGAACGAATTTGAGCTTATCGGCAATTCCGTGCAGGTTAAACGGATTTCCACCTTGTTCCGGCAAGAGGGCGTCGACAACGATCACTTCAACACCCATTTGGACCAGGCTGCGCGCGAGATTGCTGCCGATAAAGCCCATGCCACCGGCGATCAGCACGGTACGACCGTTATACTGAGAGCGAAGGTTGTTCACTTTTAAAATACCCGAACCTTGTTAATTTGCGCGCCGCAAAAGCATGGCTCTTAACCAGAGTCGCAGAAAGTCAAAGGCCGTATGAATTACACGGCCAGGGGTAAAGAATTCCGATCGACCGTGAGGACGAGGATAATGGTGCACCGGTGCTTCGGCGAAGCGACAGCCATTGCGGTGTAGTTGGTGTATCAACTGAACGCAAATGGCGCCGCTGGTAACCGTAAGCTTCACTGGCGCGACTGCGCTCCGCCGAATCAGACGGAAGTCACAGTCAACGTCGCGGATCGGAAGAAGGAAAAACAAACGTGCCAGGCTATTATAAAGCCCGCCGAGAACTTTGCGTTGCCGGCTGTCTGCGCGTTTTATCTTAAAACCATTGACTACGTCAACCTCCGACGTCAAAAGTGGATAAAGAACCAGCAGCTCAAATACGTCATATTGCCCGTCCCCATCCGTATAAAAGATGAGATCTTTTTGGGAAGAGGCAAAGCCGCTGCGCAGGGCGGCCCCATATCCCTGGTTACGAGAATGATGAATTACCCGCACTTCACGGTGCGATTTTTCAAGCGCGTCGAGTTGCTCACGTGTTCCATCAGTGCTGCCATCATTGACAACGATTACCTCGAAGTCGTCAGTGAGTTCAGGTAGAACGTTGAGTGCCGCCGAGACGAGCGCGCCAATCGTCGCCGCGTCATTGTAAGCAGGAAAAAAGACGCTGATGCCAAGCCGCTCAGGCATGATTCACGTAGATATGAGCTTGCCACAAACCAGCACAAAACATCTACCGAAGATTTTGATCATACTCCTGCTCGCGCTCGCCCTGCGCGTTGGCTTCGTCGTCGCCTTTCCCGATCCCCTCCAGGAGACGAGATATCGACAAATCGCCGTCAACCTTCTGGACGGCAACGGGTTCTCCTCAGATCCGACCGCACCGTATACGCCGAGCGAAGCAGCAGCGCCCGCGTACTCGCTCTACATTGCAGCCGTGTACACCATCTTCAAGCGCAGCGTGAATGTTTTGACTCTGTCGCAAGCGGTGCTCGATCTCGCCACGTGTCTGCTCGTCGCCTTCCTGTCGTTCAGCCTCGCGCCGGCACGTCTAAAGAGCAGCGCGGCGCTCTGGGCGCTGACGATCTACGGCATCTTTGCATGGCCGGCGTTCATATGGGTGGCGCGCGTTTACGCAGAGACATTAACGCTGTTCTTCATGACTCTTGCGATCGTGCTCTGCGTGTTGGCTACGCGCGATGGTTTGCGGTACTGGTTCGGCGCGGGTCTCGCGTCCGGCCTCGCGATACTGACGCGTCCTGATTCGGTTCTCCTGCTGATCGCGATCATTTTTTTCTTGATGATACAACTTGCACGGGAACGTCAGCGGCACGTCGTATCGAGTCTCTTCTTTCTTTGCGTTGCGGTCGGGCTGACACTCGCGCCGTGGGTCATACGCAATTACGTCTCGCTGGGAAAATTCCAGCCGCTCGCGTCGGAGTACGGACAGTCGCGAGGCGCGTACTTTCCGACGGGATATCTCTGGTGGGTGCGCACGTGGATAAAGGACGAGACGCACTTTGAGTATGCCTTCAACCCACCGTGGTTTCCTGAATCCACCTTTTTCGATCCCCAACAACTACCGCCCGGCACTTACGATTCTGAAGAGGAGCGTCTGCGACTTGTGGATCTGATCACGCGTTTCAACCAGGCACGACTCATCACTCCCGAGTTGGACCAGGAATTTCGAGACCTCGCTTACGAGCGGATAAAGCGGGCGCCAGTTCGCTTCTTCATACTGCTGCCACTCTACCGGACAGCGTCTATGTGGCTTACGGGCTTCAGCACGTCGCATAGCTCGTCTCGCATGCTGATCCTTAGAGTTCTATCGGTTATACCAATTCACCTCGGCGGCCTGCTGGGCCTCGCGTTCCTTTGCCGCCGTCACCCACTGGCGTTGCTGCTTACGCTCATCGTGCTGGTAAGGACAGCCTTCATGGCATACCACTACGCACCTGAGACACGCTACATGGCAGAGATCTACCCGCCGATGATTGCCGCGTGCGGGGTAACCGCTGCTGTGGCATGGTCTTACATTCGCACCCGGTTACCTTCCAAAAATCTTTTCTCCTCCGAATGATACGATTCGAGCCGTTTTTACGCCTTAGGAAGACGAGTATGCGGAGTTTCCTCACCGCAAGCTAATTCTCGTTGGTTAGAAGGAGATACTAAGGTGAAGATAAATAACACGATGTCTTTTGGTAAGCGGACGTTTTTCGCTCTTTTCTTTGCAGCCCAGTTGCTGCTCGCGGCGGCCTTCACCCAGGCGCAGCCGTATCAAATCATTAACACGCAAAATTCCATCGTCGGAGGCGATTTAAATAAGACTGTAACGACTGTTCAGGAAGGCAATAACACGTTGGACCGCTTTCAAATGACGAAAGTCGCAAAGCCAACGGCAAACCAGGCGGTCAAAGCCGTGATGCTGCTGTTGCCGCCGCTGGGTAGTGGTTTTCAGAATTACGAAGTCGGAGAAAATGGTGACTACAACAACTCGTTCGTCGCGTTTTTTGCTCGGCGAAATATCGTGGTCTACGGTTACTCGCAACGTGTGCAGGGCATCCCTGCGGACGCCTGCGAGAGTGGCGCGATCGATTGTTCACCAATGCAGAACTGGGGTATCCAGACCGCAATCGACGACGCGAAATACATACGCGATCAGATCGCTGTTGACTATCCGGGTGCCCACATAATCGTCAGTGGTCTATCGTTCGGCAGTGTCATGTCGCTCGCGTTGTTGAACGCTCATCCGAATGATTACGCGGGCGCGATCCTGATGGAAGGAACGATTCACGACACAAACCCGGCAGTGCAGGCCATCAACGCAAACTTCTGCGCCATGTTTGAAGGAGCGCTTGCGGGCGGAGTTTACTACGACGGACAGAGTGGTCCAGGAATCAAGATGCTTAGCCAACTGGCGCAGAGTGCTCCCGATCAACCTTCATTGGCGCCGGGGTTCCCGCCGGGATTGACGAACCATCAGGTGTTCGTGCTTGCTCTCAGCAAACCCGTAGTCACACCGCTTTCACCGCGTCCAGGTTATTTCAATGTCGCTGGCAGCTTCATCGAGAACCGGTTCTTCTACGCTAACGAATCGCTGGTCCATGGAAGCCTCGCAGGCTTTGTCAACTACGTCACTACGCGATCATTGCGCGATCTCAATTGCGGGCTGGCGGGCGAGACGACATTCAACGGCAATCTCGGAAGCTTTTCAGGGCCCGTGATGATGTTTGCCGCCGGACACGGCTTCGGATCGGCGATGCAAGACACTGCTGCACTACTGACATCGGCAACTGTAACGATGAAGTCGAACCCGAATTACGGTCACGTCGATTACGTGTTCTCGGAGGATCACATTCAGGAGCTCGAGCACCCGATCATGAAGTGGATCAAAGATAATTTTTAGCCACAAAAGGCAAAAAGTTATTGGAGGTCCAGTAACCAGATATCGCTCTCGCCTGAGTACAGGGCGTAGTAAATGAGTTGACCGTCGCGGGAGATGCCGACACTGCGAAGACGCATCTCCTGCGACGGCAATATCTCTCGCGCGCGTTTTGTCACGATGTCGCTAAGGTAAATCTTGTCGCCAGCCAAATATAGGAAACGTACTCCGTCCGCGAGCCACATCGGGTAGGAACCGTTGTCCAATATTTTCTCGTACTGCTTTGTCTCAAATGAATAGCAAACCACATGGCCCGCAGAGTCGGTGCCAATCAACTTCTTCCCATCAGGCGACCAGTCCCACATAACCATAGGGTTTTCAGGCTCCACCGGCAATTGCTCCAACGTTTGACTGGCCCAATCTTTATTTAGCTCGACAATCACATTCACGCCTCTGCGACGAAAGAGCATCCGCTGGCCATCGGGAGACCACAGCGGGAACGAGGTGTCGCCGGGGCTGTCGTAGCTCAGTTGGCGAAGATTCCCTCCGTCGGCATCCATGGTCCATATTTCATAACGGCCAGTGCGATCGGACGTAAATGCGATCTTCTTGCCGTCCGGGGACCAGCGCGGGTAACGATCGAAGGGGTGATCGTTTGTAAGGTCGCGCCAGTTTGTTCCATCACGTTGAATGATCACGATGTCGTCCTGCGCTCGCCGGGGCACTCTCATCACGAACCGCGTTCCGTCAGGCGATAATTCCGGACGATTTATTTGCTGATCGCCGCGCGTGATCCAGAACGGTTCGCCAACAGTCTTCTCGCGCTTTGGATCAAATTTGACGCCCTGGATATTTTGTTCTTGTTCTGTTTGAACGTAGATCAGTCGCCGGCCATCGCGCGAGAAGTTCAGGTGACGGCTAAACGCCGAAGGAGTTACGACTGCTTCCGGATCGCCCAACACTTTTCCTGTTTGTTCATCGATCGGCACTCGCCAAAAACCCATGTTGCCGCTGCGATCGCTGACGTAATAGAGAAACTTTCCATCGGGGGACCAGACAGGATTCCAGTTCGTAGGAGCATCTTTTGCGACGACCTCGATTTCACCTCCGGATTTGGAAATCGTCGCAACCTCACTCCGCCCCGAGCTTGGCGGCATGTACCAAAAGGCGATCCGGTTCCCGCCTGGAGACCACGCCGGCTGCATCGCGTCGTTTTCATAAAGCACGCGCTTCGCACCCGTCGCAAGGTCGACGATCCACAAAGCACTCGGCCTGGAATTTCGGATCGTCGGTGCACTCTGACTTCTGGTGCTGCACGCGATCTCTTTACCATCCGGAGACCACGAAGGATGGCGGCAACCCGCAACTACGAGCCGCGTGTTTTCTCCAGTGCGTTCCATCACGTAGATACCCAAAGGCTCGCGATTCGAACGAAACGCGATGCGTTCGCCGTCAGGAGAAAACGCAGGCTCGGTTTCCTCAGATGGTGTATTAGGTGTCAATCGCGTTGCGTTTTTGCCGCCTACACGCTGTTCGAATAAGTCCCAGTTTCCGTTTTCCGCAGCCGCGTAAACAAAGCTTTTTCCGTCAGGTGCGAGTGCTGGAAAGAATTCGGTTCCCGGCTGGTTTGTCAGTTGCAAATGGACCGCGCGCGACCAGTCAGGCGCGAGTGCGGGTTTGGCGCGCGTCAAATACCAACCGAGCGGAATCGCCGCGAGGATCAGAACAACCACGACCGCAACCGGCCAGAACCATGTGCGTTGAATGAAGTTCGGGAAAGAACTCGTGATCGCACGCGGATTCGACGCGGTCGCCGAGGAGTCGATCATTCGCAGCAGTCGTCGAATGTCGGCGCGAAAGTCTGAAGCAGTCTGGTAACGAAGTTCGCGATCTTTCTCGAGCGCCTTCGTGAGGATCTGATCGAGTTCTGATGGCAACGTCTCGTCACTGCTGGTGGCGGGTTCCGGCTCGGTCGAGAGAATTGCGTGGACTGTTTCCTGACGCGTCTTGCCGGTGAAAGGTTTTCTTCCGGTCACGAGCTCGTAGATCACGACACCAAGACTCCAGATGTCGGTGCGATGATCGATGGGCTCACCGGCTGCCTGCTCCGGCGACATGTAGGCCAGCGTGCCCATCGCCACGCCGAGTTGCGTCTTTGCCATCTCTTGTGAGGTGCGAACTGAAGTACCTTGCGTGAGTTTCACCAAACCAAAGTCCAGGACTTTCACATAACCATCGGGACGCACCATGATGTTGTCTGGCTTGATGTCGCGATGAACGATACCGGCTTGATGTGCGGCCGATAGCGCCTCTGCAACCTGGGCAGCGATCGCTAAGAGCTCTCGCAGGGTTAGTTTCCCACGTAGAGACGAAAGGTTTTGACCTTCGACAAACTCCGTCGCGATGAAATGCAGACCATCGGCTTCTCCGACTTCATAGACCGTGATCAGGTTTGGATGGTTCAGCGACGAAAGTGCACGAGCTTCGACTCGAAAGCGCGAAGCGCGTTCAGTGTCGGCGACGAAGTGCCACGGAAGGATCTTCAGCGCTACCGATCTCTTGAGCTTGGTGTCATGGGCCAGATAAACCTCACCCATACCGCCGGCGCCCAACAATTTCTCGATCTTGTAGTTGGCGATTTCTTTATCGAGGAGCGAAAAGGAAGTCGTGAGATTTGAATCTTCGGCCAGGCGCGCCGCGGCCACTTTCATCGCGGAGCGTTCCATGAAGTTTGACGCCTGCTCCTGTGCCTTCAGCAGACTCAGAACTTCGTCGCGCAATTCGGCGTTGTCTTTCGCCGCCTCCGAGACAAAGGCTTCGCGTTTATCGAGTGGTTGGGCCAATGCCTCCTCGAATAATGCGTCAACTTTTTTCCAGAGATCGGGGTCCATTGAATTAATTAGAGGAGAGCTCGCGATAAAGCCATGCTTTGGCTTTGTTCCATTCGCGAATTACCGTGATGGGCGCGATTTTCAAGACTTCCGCGGTTTCATCAACGCTCAAGCCGCCGAAGAAGCGTAGCTCGACAATTCGACTCTTGCGTTCGTCGAGTTCGGCGAGACTCTTCAATGCATCGTCGAGCGCAAGCAAGTCACCGTCCTTTTCGGCTGAGATAGTCATCGCGTCGTCCAACGAGATCTGAAGTGCTTCGGCATCTTTGTCGACGCGTGGTCGACGTCGTGCGAAGTCGACAAGGATACGGCGCATCATCTGCGCGGCAACGCCAAAGAAGTGTGCGCGATTCTGCCAGCGCACTGCTTTCCAATCGATCAATCGTACGTAAGCTTCGTTGATGAGAGCCGATGTTTGCAGCAGGTGATCGGGGCGCTCTCGACTCATGTAACGTTTCGCGAGGCGGTAGAGTTCGGCGTGAACAAGCGGCGCTATCCTGGCCAGGGCCGCTTCGTCGCCGTCTCCCCACGCCAGCAAGAGTTCAGTGAGTTCGTGAGCCCCGGGTTCGTCCATATGAGACCTCAGGACAGGTGGTACAAAAAGCGGAGAGAATTTATCACAGGAGGGGACGGAATCATCATTTGCCCAATGATTAAAAGAACCAGGTGATCACTAGTCCGATTGTTGCGGCAAAGATCGCGGCGGTGGTGATCCATCCCAAAATGTTCAGGCCTCGAGTGTTCACGCGGTCGCCCATGATCTTCCGACTGTTCGTCATCAGCATGATCATCAACAGCAAAGGCGGTGTGGAGAAGCCTTGCACAACGCCGGAGAAGACGAGCGCTTTCATGGGATTGAATCCGAGGAAGTTCATCGACATCGCCAGCACAGTGAACACTCCGATCGCCGCGTAGAATTTTTTCGCTTCCGATGGTTTAGCGTGGAGGCTGTGTTTCCATCCGACGACCTGACACAGATCGTAAGCAGCGCCCGTCGTCATGATCGGCACAGCGAGAAAGCCGACGCCGATCACGCCCAAAGCAAACAGGATCGTCGCGGCGTCACCAGCCAACGGCCGGAGCGCTTCTGCCGCTTCCGCCGCGGTGTTGATTTCCGTCGTGCCGCTTTGAAGAGTGTCGATGCCGTCGAAAACACGATGAAGTACATCACGAGGTTCGAAAAGAACATGCCTGAGATGACGTCGAGTTTTGTGTCCTTCAGTTCCTTTTTAGTCGCGCCAATAGCCCGATCGCGGCAGCCATACCGCCGAGGTCTGCACCGGCTTCGATAGTGTTTCTGATGAGGACACCGATGAGTGCTGGATACAGAATCCAGCGCGAGTAGTTGGCTTTGATGACTTCGAAGAGTCCTTTGCCTGAGACCTGACCCAACTTCGCCGACAGGTAAACGACGGCGCACATCATTGGGAAAGTTGCGGGTGCTGTCCAGAGGAACGCAGGACCTATCGCGGCTCCGGCGCTGGCGTAAGTTCCGATTGCTGAAGGGTCGTCATCAGCGGCGCCGGTGATCAGTCCGAGCCCGAGTGTGCGCAGCATTCGTCGCCCGCCGCGTTGCGGACGTTCGTCTGCGCGTGGCTTTCCCTCTGCCACTGGAGTGCTCTCCGGTATTGGAGAGCGTTTCGGGATAGCCACGTCGTTGAATTTCCCCTGGTTCGCGATTAATCTGAGACGATCTAATGAGCGTCGTCAGAGTTCTGTCAGTACCTCAGCGTACTGTGCTAGCATCACGCGCCATGAATAAGTTGATCGCGGTCTCCCTTTGTTTACTCCTCAACACAAACGTCACAAATGACACGAAACAAGCGACTTTATTGCCTGACTCTGTTCTCGCCGCGCTTTCACAGGAACTCTCCGGCGAGACGGCAAAGAGCAATCTCGAATTCATTGCTCAGCATCATCGAATGCGCGGCTCGCGTGGATTTCGTGCCGCCGCCGATCACATCGTCAAACAACTCCATGAGTACGGACTGACGGACGCGCGTGTCGAGCAGTTTCCCGCCGACGGCAAGATCTTTTACGGTACGCAAAAATCTCGACCACCCTGGGACGCCGAATTTGCGGAACTGCTGGAACTTCGCGCAACAGAAGCGGTTTGGACAAAGCCCGCACGTTTGGCGAGTTGGGACGCTGAGCCGGTGACTCTCGCGCAGGACAGTGAGAGTGGAGAAGCAACAGCGGACTTAGTCGATGTCAACAACGGCACGTCCGAGAGCGACTACACCGGCAAAGACGTGCGCGGCAAGTTTGTATTGACTGCGGCGCAGCCTGGACCAGTGGCACGTCTCGCTGTCGAACGTTTCGGCGCAGCCGGCATCGTCAGTTATGCACAGAACCAGCGGACGGCGTGGTGGGGTGAAAACGAAGACCTGATCCGCTGGGGACATCTCGACACCTTCGCAGCAAAGGCAACATTTGCATTCATGATCTCTCCCAAGCAGGCCCGCGACTTTAAATCGCGGCTGGCGCGCGGAGAGAAGATTCGACTTCGCGCCACCGTGCGAGCGGGTAAACATTCCGGATTCTACGACGTGGCCACGGCAACAATTCCCGGAGCCGACGCGAACCTCCGCAACGAAGAGATCGCGTTCAGTTGTCACCTCGATCACCAGCGTCCCGGCGCAAACGATAACGCGAGTGGAAGCGTCGCGATTCTCGAAGTGGCGCGCGCGCTCAATAAGCTAATCAACGAAGGCAAGATCGCACGGCCTGCACGGACCATTCGCTTTATCTGGCCGCCGGAAATTGAAGGCACGATAACGCTGCTGAACGCACGGCCGGAAATCGCGTCGCGTATCAAGGCGGTGATTCACATGGACATGGTGGGCGGTGGTCCGGAAACGAAGGCGATCTTTCACGTCACGCGTGGACCAGCGAGTTTGCCGTCGTTCGTCAACGACGTCGCCGAACACTTTGGACAGTTTGTTAACGATCAGTCTGCCAGGTTTGCAAAAGGTGCGAACGTTCCGTATCCGATGTTCGCGCCCAAAGGTGGCAAGGAGCCTTTGCAGGCTGAGATGGCTGAGTTTTCGATGGGCAGCGATCATCAGGTCTACGCCGACAGCTCGTTCGGTATACCAGCGATTTACTTGAACGACTGGCCCGATCGTTACATCCACACGAATTTCGACACGCCCGCGAATATCGATCCGACGAAGCTGAAACGCGCGGCTTTTATCGGCGCGGCGAGCGCGTATTTCCTGGCGAATGTTAAGACGGAGGATGCTGGGTCGATCTTGCGAGTACTGCAATCGAATAGCCTGCGACGCACTTCGACCATGCTCGCACGGCGTGCAGCGTTGTCGCCGGAAGAGGCTGCGAACCTGACGCGTTTTCACGTCGCGCAGGAACGCGCGCTCGTCGATTCGATGGCGAGGTTCTTTCGTATTCCTGATGCGACGTGCGCTGATGCGAATGCTTTTCTTGTCAACATGGAAAAGCTCGTTGGCGACGTCGGGCAAACATCCTTGGCGCAAGGTGATGGACGCTTGGTTTTCCGTCGCAATGCAAAGGTCAAAGGTCCGATGAGTGCGTTTGGATACGACTACTTCACCGATCATTACGGTGAAGAACGCGAGAGCTCGCTTCGATTACTACAGTTTCAAGGGCTGCGCGGGTCAGGCGGCGAGTATACGTATGAAGTTTTGAACCTCGTGAACGGGCAGCGCAACGCACAGGAAATCCGCGACAGTGTTTCGGCGACGTATGGTCCAGTGCCGTTCGAGATGGTGTTGGAATACCTGCGCGCCCTGGAATCGATCCGTGTTATAGAAGTAGTAAGGTAAAAACTTTTAACTCTGCGTACCTCTGCGTTCCTCTGCGGTTATTGGTTTTCAGCATAGATTTAGCGCAGAGGCGCAGAGGTCCGCAGAGAACTTTCAAGGAGCGTTGAAATGAAATCACGTCTGATCTACCTTACGCTTTTGTTAATGTTTTGTGCGAGTACGAGTGAAGCGCAGAGGCCGATGAAAATCTACATCTCAGCGGACATGGAAGGCGTAGTCGGCGTCGTGACTAACGAACAGCTTGGTCCACAAGGCTTCGAGTATGCGCGGTTTCGGGAGTTCATGACGCAGGAAGTCAACGCTGCAATCGAAGGAGCCGTTGCGGCTGGAGCCACGCAGATCGTCGTTAGCGACTCGCACGGCAATGGACAGAATCTGCTGATCGAGAAGTTACCGAAGGACATTTTGCTCGTTCGTTCATGGCCCAGGCCGCTCATGATGATGCAGGGCATCGACGAGACCTTCGCGGGCGCGATCTTCATCGGCTATCACAGCGCAACGACCAACTCTCAGGGAGTGCGTGCGCACACGATCTCCAGTGCGAGACTCGCCGACGTGCGACTCAAAGGTATATCGATGTCGGAGGCGGGGTTGAACGCGGCGATCGCAGGTCATTTCAACGTGCCTGTGATCATGATCTCAGGCGACGACGTGGTAGTGAAAGAGACACAGGCGTTGTTGGGCGATGTGGAAGGCGCGGTCGTGAAGTGGGCGTCAGGTTTTCACTCCGCGAAGACGATGATGCCTGAAGCGAGTTACCAGTTGATCCGTGAGAAGGTGCAAAAAGCCGTCGGACGAATCAAAGACTTCAAACCTTACAAACTCACCGCGCCGATTCAGTTAGACGTGCGCTTCAAGAACTACCGACCATCGGAAGTGTTGAGCTACCTGAGCATCGTCGAACGCACAGACGCACACAGCATTCGCTTCACAGGCAAAGACATGATCGAAGTCTCGAAGTTCCTCGAGTTCATCGTCACATACGAACCGGCATTGGAACCCTAACCTCAACTGTAGGAGCCGATCTCAATTCTGCCCAAGCTCTTTTCTCATTCTCCCCAAGCTTTAGCTTGGGGTCTCGCGTCCGCTATCCCTGAAAACCATTTAAATGGTTTTCAATGATTGATTCTAGAGCGTTTACCCCAAGCTAAAGCTTGGGGAGAATGAGAAAGAGCTTGGGGAGAATGAGACAGGCCGAATTGTTATTCAATTCACTTCGGATCCGTTGGCAGTCCTGCTTTAGCCCAGGCGTCGAACCCGCCGTACAGCGGATGCACATTCTTCCAACCACGATCCGCAAGCTCTTGCGCCACACGGGCGCTCGATGCTTCGTTCGGTCAAGTGCAATACGTTATGACGGCCCGGTCCCTGGGAATTTCGTTGAGATGTTGTCCGAGTTGTTCCTTGGATACCCGGATCGCATGAGGCAATTTCTTATCTGATTCCGCCCACGCCTGCGGGTTCCGGATATCGACAAACGCAAACTCTTCCCCACGATCCATGCGTTCTTTTACTTCATCGGTCGTGATTCTGGTGACTTCCATACTACTTTCCCTCCGCATTTATTCTAGCGAACCAATTCTCGAAGAATTAACGCGAAAGTGTGTCTTAAACTGTCAATAAAGGATCGACGGCAGAAACGCGCCGCGCGGTTCGTTATACATACCCTTGCTCATGAGCGTCATCGGCTGGACCGCTCCTAACTTGGACCGGGTCAGTACCACCTGCGGTAGCGGGTGGGTCAATCGTAACCATCACGCATGATCTGGATCGTTGACCGGCCCGCGACCGCAGCTGGTACTGACCCCGGTCCAACAACGATCTAACACTTCCACGCAAAACGGTTCACCGCCAGTTCTTCACCTTCGACCATTCCTTTTGCAAGTCCCACTTCAGACCTCTGCACAAAAGGATCGGGCGGTTCTCGTACCGGTAGGCGTAGGGATTGTTTAGTGTCGCTGCGACAGTCACAGACTCGAAGTGCTCTCGCGCGCCCTCTTCCCGGTCACCGAGTACGATCACGATGTCGCCGGTGTAATCGCGTGGTCCCCAGAGAAAATAGTTTTGGTGTCCGCTGATCGCCTTCGGCAATCCGTACTTCGGTCCGAAGAAATCGATAGCGGCTGCCTGTCCATAGTTGTTACCGAAGATCGCGGTGCGCTTTTGTTCTTCCGGTGTGAGCGAATGGTAGACGCGCGCCACCTCCTGGACCATGCCGGGCCATGGGAATTCGTCGGCATAGTACTGTGGCAATGTCTCGCCAAGAAAACTCTGCTCGGTCTTCGGGACTTCAAAAGGCAGACGCGATTGATAACGAAGAAACGTTTCGATCGGCAACACGGGTAGAACCAGCGGCAGTAACGGCACGACACCAAGCAACAACCAAATGAAACACGCCGGTCTCAAGATCGCCCGCGCCCACAACCTGTGCGAGAGCAAGCGTTCTGTAGCGACGCCGCCCGCTGCCAGCAACATCACGTACGCAGGCGCCGAGTAATAATCCTTGCCATGTGTGATCATAAAGATCGCTATCGTGATCACAAACGCCCACCCAAATGCGCGATACTTCTTCGCGTCGCGTGATAAGAAAAGGTAGAGCAGACCACCAAACCAAAACGGAAAACTGACGGGGTTCAACATGAGCACCTGCTGCAACAGGTATTGACCGGGCGGCAGGACCACGTCTTTCCCGGTCGCGCGCACGTTCCGCATCAGCTCCAGGAACGGCCAATCGTGCTGAACGTTCCAGATCAAGTTTGGCAGGAATATCAAAAACGCGATCGCGCCGCCTGCGAGGATCCATGGTGTAAACAGAATCGTCCGTTGTCGCGTCAACAGAACGCCGGCGAGCAGCGCCGCCGCAAAGAAGACGATCGAATATTTGTTCATCAGCCCGACGCCTGCAATGGCGCCGAACGCAAACCACAGCTTCGGATTACCGGTGTTGATGAGACGCAGGACCACGTAAGCGAGACCACCCCACAACAGCGGCTCCAGACAATTCATCGCGAACTGGTGATCGATGATCCACCAAACTCCTGGCGTCGCTGCGAGCGCAGCCGCGAGCACTGCACCAAAACGCCCCACTCCGAGTTCACGCGCGAACGCCGCGGTGAGAATGATGCGAAATGCCCCAGCCAGCGCGGGCCAAAAAATCAGTGCGGGTAATGAGGTGCCTAAGGTGTGCCGTGCAATCCAGCCGAGGAAAGCGATAAGCGGCGGTTGGTCCACGTACCCAAACGCGAGATGTTCCGAACATGCGAGGTAATACAGCGCGTCGCGGAAGTAACCGTACCGAGTTGAGGTAGCGAGATGGAGTGCAAAGTAAACAAGCGCAACAACGTAAACCCATCGCGACAGCGACACAGGAGATGAGTTATTGCGTGCGATCATTCGTCAGATACGGCCCACGGATAAAGGGATGACAATGGACCGCACTATGATAAAAACAACGGGGATTGCGCGCAAAGGCTATTGCCAACCGAAAATCCCCGCGCTAACCTCGGACCATAGCGAGTAAAAAAGATGCTCTCGCGAAGCTGATCCGGGGCATAATGCCTGCGTGACGGCGAGGTAAAGTTGTGTCTCCTCAAGCTCCTTAAAACTGCTTGACGTGAATAGAACCGAATCGATGTTCCTCTTGTTACATCGCCAATGGGGGATAGGAAATAAGTGACATTTGTGGGAAGTAGCTGAAGGTGAGAGCGGCAGCACGAACCTCGAAGCCGAACTACCGCTCTCGGCGGAACGCACAGGCAACCCCCCACTATTTGCCTCCGGGCAAGCGCGCTCCAAAGATCTACCTAAAATATAAGGATCAGGCTTTTGAATAAGGCACGAGGTCAAACCGGCTAGTGAGACGCGCCCGAATAGTTCGGGCACTCCGGATATCCTCTAGGTCGGCGCGCAGTGTAAGTGAAAATACACATAAAGACAAGAGCGAATTTTCGTCAGGAGATGTGGCCTGATGGGACGCTCGCGCCGCAACAAGCCGAAGAAGTTGAGCCACAAGCTGCTGGCCATCAGGAAACGTTTGAAAATGAGTCAAACGGAGATGGCCAGAGCGCTCGAATTGAAGGTGCATTATTCCGCAGTCTCCAACTTCGAGCTCGGCACACGCGAACCAGACTTGTTAGTGGTCCTGCGTTACTCACGACTCGCCGGTGTCCCGATGGAGACTCTCGTCGACGACAAGTTAAATCTTCCTGACAACCGTTGAACACTTCACTTACTGCTTCAGAAATGCTTACTCCCGATCGCCATCATCACTCACACGATCCCGAGTTCACAGATCCCTCGGACAAACGGCGCCGTCCTGCCGAAGCGATTCTCTGAGTTGCAGGGACTCTCTGTGCCGTTAATCAATCGACGTTATCAGATCCGGACCGATCATGGTGAAGCTGCAGCCGCCGGGCTTCGGCAGGCACAACAAGGCTCCGCGACGAACGATCTTGGTCGGAGAGTTGTCCGGAAAGACGAGTTGATACTTGATCGTCTTCAGTTGCGCGGCGAGCGGCTTGAGACTCTGCGCACCTTTGATGAACTTAACATCGGCCACCTGCGCTGCCCGCATCGAATCGGGCGCGAAGACAACGTAAAACTCCGCCTCAACCGGAGCTTTGAGAGCCGGCATGAGCGGTCCCAGATTCACAATGTTGGAGTCGCGCAACTCAGCCTTCGCAACATCCAACAGTTTCTGAACTGAATCGGCCGGCGCCAGTCTCGACAAACCCTCGCGAGCTTCCTGCGCAGACTCAAGCGCCGCGGCACCTTGCGCGTACAGACGAATCGCTTCGTCTTTCTTGCCGCGCTTCTCAGCGATCATTCCCATGTGATAGCCCTGGTCACCGTTGTGCTGAACGACCCATGCAGCCTTGATGTATTTCTCGGCTGTGTCCAAATCTCCCTTTTGAAAATAGACCCAACCGAGCGTGTCCCAGTAAGCAGTTAATGAAGTGACATCGTCGAGATCGCCGATCGTGAGATTAGCTGCCTCCACGTTGCGCAATTCATTCGCAATTGACGTCACTGCCGATTCTGCGTACTGCTGCGCCTTATCAAGCTGAGCGCCTTTTTGGGAAAGGAAGTAGGCGATGTTATTCAAAGTCAACGGACTGCGATTCAGCTTGATTGCTTCTTCAAAAGCCGCGATCGCTTTTTGAGTTTCTCCCAGATTCAGATAAGCACGACCCAGGTTCACATGAAGCATCTCCGCTTCCTGGTTCAGCGAGATAGCTCGCTCGAGCTCCGGAATCGCCTCCTTATACTTTCTCGCCTCGATCAGCATCTGCCCGAGACTGGCGAATGAATACTGGTCCAACGGACTTACTTCAATCTGTTTACGGAAGGCTTCTTCGGCATGGGTGTAGTCCTGTTGTTGCCAGTAGACGAGGCCGAGAAGACTGTATGCATAGTCTTCAAACGGATCGATTTTGATCTGTTCCTTCAAAACCTCGATGGCTTCGGGGTACTTGCGTTGTTGGGCCAGCGTAAACCCCAACTGTCGTCTGACGGTTTTGTGTTTCGGCTCCTTTTCAACGATGCGTTTGAGCAGTTGTTCGGCCGTCGCATAGTTTCCGTTTTTGGCGGCCGCTCCCGCTGCCTGCAAGAGATCTTCGGTTTTAACTGATTCAGGAATTGCCGGAGCGCCGGCGACCTCAGTTTCCAAAGACATCGTCTGCGCCGCATCAGATTCGGTGACTGCCGCGAAGGCGCGATAGTCCTGCAAACGCTCTGCCGGCAGCTCGGTTTGTTTTAGACGAAGCGATCTCACACCGGTGAGCGTTTGTCCGTCGAGCTTGTAATCGGCGACATACTCACCATAATCGCGCGTCACCTTCAAAGGCACAGGTATTCGCGCCTGGTACTTGCTCGGCAACGTGATTTTCAAATGATAGGAGATGTCGATAGGTACGCCGAGCTCGATCGGTTTCGTGCTGGCGGCTTTGCGGCCGGTTAGCCCCGGCATTTTCAACGGCGGAAAGGGAAGCTCGATTTTGAACTTCTTGCTCGATCGGTCAAAAAAATCCGTCTGCGAAACGTTGAACTCGACTTCAAACGGCTTCGAGAGGTCAGTGACATCTGTTGTCTTGATATCGGTAACTTCACCACTGAAACCACCCACTACGCTTAACATGCGGCCAAGGTCTTTCCAGTTGCTCCTTGGTGTGCGGCGAAAAATGATGCGCATGTAGAGCTCCGAGTCGCCGCGCAGGACCATGCGAGTGTGCGCAGAAATCTTGCCGAGGTCGTCAACGGTGCCCTCGATAATGACGAGCTCAGAAGACAAAAATGGAGGTGCGGTGGGCGTGGTCTCCAGATGCGCTGGACCAGCCGTGGGAATTATCAATGCTTTCTTGTTGCGCAAAGGAGGCGCCAACAATCCCACCGGCGCCACTTCCGCCGTTGTGTCGGCCCAAAGCGTTTCGTTGCCCAAAGGAATGGCGGTGATGACGTGATCGAATTGACCAGGCGACGGCACGTCGGCGTCAAGCTTTCGTGAAGAGTTCATCAACACCGGGTACGCACGCAGACCGGCTGAGGCGAGCATCGCAGCCAGCAGGGTGTGCTTGTCTTTGCAGTCGCCATATTGATTGACCATGACGTCTGCGGCCAGGTGTGGCTGGTATCGGCCCTGGCCGAGGGAAAGACTCACGTAGCGGAAGTTCTTGGCAACGTATTCATAGAGTGCTTTGACTTTATCCTGCTCGCTCTGTAGTCCGCGTATTACTTCCTCTGCTTTAAGTTTGATTTTCTCGTCAGGAACTATGCGATCCTTTTGCAGAGTCGCATACCATTGGCCCACTTCTTCCCAGCTCTGAAAAGTAGTTAACTGCACGTGCGGATGGAATTCTTCAGCCTCTTCGCTTTGTGAGTCTTCTTCGGAAGACTGCTCCCCTTCTTTCTTATCTTCTTCGCTGTCCGGCTTCAGGTTTGAATGTTTCCAGAGATAGATGCGCCGGTCGTTGTCTTCTTTAATAGTAGGGTCAAAGCCGGGTTCAGTTTTCAACTTCACTTTACTCGCGGCCGGTATGTTCACCGTCAATTGATGGTCGAGCACGATAAGACGCTTCGTCACGAAGTAATGCTCGAGCCAGAATTGGTTCTGGGCCAGGGGCGTAGAGATGTTCCAGACCATGTGATACTCGAGCACGTCTCCGGGACGCAGACCGGGAACAGTGACATGCTTCTGTTTGAGGTCGGTATAAACCGGCGCTTCGCGAGCAACGGGCGCGGTCAGATCCTGAATATCGGACACAGCGGCGTTCACGACAGTGCCATCGGCTTTGCGCACCCGCACGTAGTCCATATCGAGCTTTTCATTGGCGGAGCTGTAGTCAAAGACGAGTTGCCCGAAACGCGCGACACCGGCGTCACTCTGGATCTTCACGCGCAAAGTTTGTTCGCGCTGTCCGGTGCCGTCGCGCTCAAAGCGGTAGGCGGTGCTCAACTGTTCGACGACTACGGCTTCCTGCGAATAGTCAGGCTTTTGCTTTGTGGCTTCGGTCGGTTTAGCCGGGGCTTTTGTTTGAGCACTGGCTGTAAGGCTGAAAAAGAATGTTGAGATTAAGAGTAAGGCAATGATCTGGGCATTGCGAGGGGAGTACATCTGGTAATTTCTCCTGCTGTTGAGGAATCGATCTGGCAAGTAGTCTACAAGAAGCATCGGATCGTGTAAACAAAATCATGCTTGGGGTAAATCAGGGCAACTTTGGTGCGCTCTCTGCGATTAATAGGATTTTCAACGCGGAGAACGCAGAGATACGCAGAGGGCCGCAGAGAAAAAGCATCACGTTCGCACTTTTTGTGCAAAGCTCATGAGTGGCAGGAACGCGGAAAAGATCACACAGCAAACTTTTTGTGCCTTTTTGTGGCCTAGTTTAGCGAGGCGCGGATGGGGAGACCGGGGTAGACGCCGGATTGAAGTTGACCGTCTTTTACGACCGGCACGCCGTTGACCAGAACAAACCTGATTCCTTCGGAATATTTTGCAGGTTCCTGGAAGGTCGATTTGTCGATGATTCGTTGCGGATCGAAGATCGTGAGATCGGCGTCCGCACCGACTTTGATGCGGCCCTTGTTGCGCATCGAAGGGACGCGTCTCTCGAGGCGCTGCGCGGGCATCAGCGTCATCTTTGTGACCGCATCCATCAACGTCAGCGCGTGTTGCTCGCGCACGTAATTCCCGAGAATACGTGAATAGGTGCCTGCGGTGCGCGGATGACCTTTGCCGCGGTCGAGAATACCGTCGCTGGCGATCATCGTCAGCGGACTCTTGATCGCCGTGGTGACGATATCTTCAGTCATCGAGAACACCGCGACCATGCCGCCTGTCTTGCGATACTCGTCGAAAGTGTCTTTCGTAAGCCGCTCACCCGTTGCGGCCCATTGCAGGTCTTTGTAGTCGATTCCAAAAACTTCCTGCCACCCTTCGTCGAATAATGCAGACTTGATGTCAGTCATTCCGGCGATGTACGGATAACACTCCGTAGTAACGTCGAGTTTTCGTGACTTCGCTTCGGAGATCATTTGCAACAGCTTCGGAGTTGCTGGTCCACCTGTGCTTTGAATGTGCACGACGTGCAGCGGCGCTCCGGTTATCGCGGCAGCCGCGATCAATTCTTCCAGCGCTTGAACGGCGCTGCCGGGTTCTTTCACTCCTGCGTGTCGCATGTGCACGTGACACGACGCGCCGAAACGTTCGGCGACGCGAAACATCTCGAGGATCTCCCAGCGCGAAGCGTTGGGCGTGTATTGAATGCCAAACCCGACTGCGACAGCGCCTTGTCTTAACCCCTGCTCGAGCGTCTGCTTCATCTCGAGGATCTCGGCTTCGGTCGCAGCGCGGTGTGCCGCTGGTCCACTCGGGAGAAATCCAATGCCCTCCTGCATGGCCTTCATGCGTGCACCGATATGGCCCACACTCACGCCGTAGTTGATCAGCGACTTTTGTGCGCGCAGTGCGTACCACGCGTCGACGTAAGCAGTGCCGACTTCGAGTTCCAGCGCGGATGTGACTCCATCCATTGCTTTGAAGCGATTGTTCTCTTCGTCCTGGCCGTGTTGATGGAGATCGATAAAACCAGGTGAGACGACGAGCCCGCGCGCGTCGATCACAGTGCGGCCTTGGAGATTGTTGGTGCTGATCGCTTTGATCGTGCCGTTTGAGATACCCAGATTGCGGATTGAGTCGGATTTGGATTCGGGATCGATGACGCGGCCGTTGAGGATCACGAGATCGAAAGTCGGCTGTGGGGTCGCCGCGAAGAACAAGGCAGCGATTACCAAAATCGGTCCTATTAGATTTCTGATCACTTCACTTTGCCTCGCCCTTCAACACGCCAAACCGCCTCGACCTCATCGCCCCTGACACCATAAATCTCATCGTGCATATTCACTGTCGTGCAGACATGATTCGGAATGACGCTGAGCCGCTCGCCGACTTTGTAGCGGCGATCGGAGCGCGTGATGTTCAGATGGCCGTGTTCTTCCGAAAGACGTTCGATCTCTGCGGCGTGGTCCTCCTTGATGAGCCCGAATCCAAGTCCGTCTTCCGCCTGGTAACGGTCGGAGGAGAATGTCTTTGAACCGCCGTCGACGATCGCTCGTCCTGGAACGCTGGTGCTGACAACTGTAACCAGCACTGACAACGCGCAATCATCCAACGAGGCCGCGGAGACCCCGGCAGTAGTTCGATCGTTGAAGATGTATGTCCCTGGGCGAGTTTCGTTCACACGGTGAAACAGGCTACTTTCGTACGCCGTGGGTGTTGAGCCTCCACTGACGATCGAGAGCGGTACTCCCTCGCACTCGAATACTTCAAATGTACGATCGAGAAAGCCGTTGACCTCGTTTCGTAAAGCGATTCGCTGTTCTGGTCCAACGCAGAAATGTCCGGGGAAAAACATCAATCCCTTAAACTCGAGGCCCGCAAGAGAGGTAATCTTTTTCGCGAGCGTCACCGCCTCGACTTCGTTAACGAATCCGCAACGATGAAAACCAACATCAAGCTCGACCAGAATGCCGACCTTCGTTCCCTGCCGCGACGCTGCTTCGGAAATTGAAACTGCTGCTTCTTCGGAATCAAGTGAAACAGTGATGGTCGCGCGTTCGGCGATCTGGGCGAGCCGTTTTGCTTTGTCTGGTCCAACAATGGGATAAGCGATGAGAATGTCAGTGATGCCGGCGTTGAGCATCACTTCCGCTTCGCCGATCTTCGCGACGGTGATCCCTGTTGCGCCGCTCTCGATCTGCCGTTTCGCAAGTTCTGGGATCTTGTGCGACTTCGTGTGCGGGCGCAGGAGGAGTTGATGATTGCGACAGTAATCTGCCATGCGCGACAGATTACGGTCCATCACGTCAAGGTCGACTATTACCGCGGGCGTCTCCAGGTCGGCAATGTTCATTAGCCACCAAAAGGCACAAATCTAGTTGATGATTTCGAAGGAGGCTTCCTGCTTCGTCAGTTTTTTTGTGACCATGTCCTTCGTTTCGATCATCACTTGATAACGACCAGGTGCGAGGCTCGTCAATCGTATGTATTCCGCGAGTGTGAGGTGAGGCACGGGTTGGTTCTGAACCTCAGTCAACACGTAATCGAACGGCCTCGTCGCCGGCTGGCCGTCTTTCATCAGCCGCGCCGTCACACGTACTAAAGGTTTACCAGTGTCAGGACTGTTTGCCGCATTGTAGACCGCGAAAAACATGATCAGGTTATCGGTCGCGCGAAACTGGCGCGCCGCAGACGGCCGTAGCTGTGATTTCCCGTGAACAAACACGTCCGGAATCGCTGCCGGATCCGGCGGCAGTTGATTTGCCGCTTCGACATAACGACTGAGCACGACGGGCGTTGTCGCAAATTCCTCGTCAGGCTCTGGAAGCACAAGCTGTTCGCGACGCGCAGTCGTCTTACCCGACTGTTTGTCTTTCACGATCAGATCGATCGTGTATTCGCCCGGCGCGAGTTGCATGTCCTGCCGGTAGAAAATGTTGTTGTTGAGAATCGTGTTGTAGTCATTCGCTGTCAGATTCACGTCGAAGTTCCCACCCAAGCGCGACAACAGCCGCTCGGGCGCCGTTTTCAAAACTCCGAGAATCTCCAACTGCATCGAGTTTTTGTCACCTTTGCGATCGAACTTCACCGCCGACGGCGGAAGCTCGATCGTGAGCGGAACCGTGTAGAGCCCATCGCGAGATCTGAACGGACTCAGAGAAACAGAGATCGGCAAATCAGGATTGTTTTCGACTGCGGGAAAAGTGGCCAACAGTTTCTTGTCCGCGGGCGATAAGAGAACGATCTCTTCCGGCGGGATGGCATAGTAACCGGAGCGCGAAACGATCTGCGTATCCGGCCGGCGCACTTCGATTTTTATTTTCCGGAACGTGCCATCGAAGTTTTGGTTCGTGCTGCGATAAGCGAGCGTGTAGCGCGATTGAATCTCCTCGTTAATGCGCTGAAGTCCCTGACCGATGTCGTTGTTGCCTTTGATTAACCTGCCGCCAGTGTCGCCTGAGATGCGATAGAGAATGTCGTACTCGCGGCTCTGTCCTTCCTGTCGGGCGTTGTCGAAAACAGTCTCGCCTCCAACAGCACGAATTCGCTGCTCCTGGCTTGTGACAGCGGCGACTCCCGCGAGCGGAGAAGACGGGACCAGCGCACCGGAAGCAGGCGCGCCTGCTCTGAGCCCGGCGGAGTCGATGATGTAGATCGCGACGTTTGCGCGATTGGCAATGTCGATCGTGCTTTGCACCTGCCAATCGAGAACTGCGGGCGAAACGAAACCCTGCGAAAACAGCACCAGCGTTTTCTTGCCCGGAATCGGTCGGAGTCCTTCAGCTAAGGCAGCCAACGCAGCAAGGATCGGACGCGCCTGTTGCAGACTTAGAGCAGTGCGCAGTCGTATGAACTGCTGTAGCACGCGCTGCGCAATCATGATTCTCGCCGCTGCTGCTCCGCCCGCGGCAGTCGTGATACCACTCGTAGGCGTGGAAGATGCGCTGTTTAGAAAATCACGGATCGAATCGATATTGCCTTGCAGATCCTTCTGTTCGAAGGATTTCGACTGCTGATTGAGACCGAAGTTTTCGAGACTCGCGATCAGCTTTGCTTTGTCGTGCGTGAACGGTTGCAGCATTTGCAGATCGTTCGTCACTGACAAGATGGCGACCGCATCAGCGTCGGTTATTTGTTCGCGGATGTACTTGATGGCGCCTTCGCGCACCTGCTTCAGATTTGTGACGTCGGTGGTTTGTGAGTCCAGCACGAGCGAGACGTAATTGCGTGTCGGCGTCGGTGGCGCTGGAGTTTCCGGAGTAACATTGCCGGTACTTCGCGTTTCGGTTATGGAGAGTGGCGCGTCGAAGAACTCGATCTTCTGCGGTTGACCGTTTTCAGAGATGGTGAAGTCCTCGGGTTTGAGGTCCGAGATGTATTTGCCTTTCTTGTCTTTGACGATGACGTCGATGTTGACGAGGTTGGATTTGATTTTGACTACGTCGTCATCGTCCTGAGGCTTTTGCGGCGTTTGCGCGTGTGCAGTGAGCGTGAGCAGCAGCAAACAAGCGATTAGAGCTTTAGGCATGATTTCGCCTCCTCGGATCTGTTTAGAGTTCACCTTTAGGTTGCTCTTTCGCAACGGCAAGCTAAAGTTTGAACTCTAAACGACCGTCTATTGTCTTCCCACGCCCAGCGCATCAGCAACACGATTGATATAGTTGAACCACGATGCGATGAGCGTGATCTGAAGAATCCCCTTGTCGTCAAAACCCACCGAGCGCAAGCGATCGTGATCCGCGGGCGAGATGCGCGTCGCGTCTAGAGTCACTTGCACCACGTAATCAAGCATCACCTTCTCCTGTTCGGAGATCGGCGCACTGCGGTAGTCCTCCTCGAGAGCGGCTACCAACTCCTGGTCCAACGTTACCCGACGCAGAAACTCTGCGTGAGATTCGATTCAATAATGACAACGGTTCGTGACTGACACGACCGTCGTGATCATCTCATGCTGTCGCCTGTTGAGTGGTAAATCCGGAGACATCAACGATCCAAACGTCGCAAACGCGTGGTACAGCGCCTGCGGAATCAAGCTGTGCGAGGCCACGATGCCTGCGGTCTCGCCGTCGGGCGTCGGGTGAACCGGCATCGCATATTCGATTGGGTACAAATCGCGTTGCGATTCAACCGCCTTTCGTACCTCTTCACTTTCATCGACAGAAACGGTTTTAATCCAGGTCATTGAATGCTTCCTCTTTCCACGCCACGCGAGCCTAATCGCTTGTTACGAAACAGAAACAGATAAACCGGGAATCCGAGCGCGACAACGGCGACGCCGAGAAATGCCTGCATCGGATTGTTACGAGCAAGCATGGCCAGCAAAAATACAATCATGATCAAAAAGACAACCGGCGTAACAGGATAACCGGGCGTCAGGTATCTGACCGTATGCGGCGCGTCACGACGAAACTTAAACAGCGCTGCTATCGTGAGCGCAACGAAGACCACGACCACAAACACGAAATACGAAATGATGTCATTAAAGCTACCGGCAACCACCAGCACCGACGCGAGCACAGCCTGCAACGTGATCGCGCGCGCGGGAGTCTCGTAACGCTTGTGCAACGCAGCGACAGACGGAATGAAAACACCGTCACGCGCCATCGCAAAATAAACCCGCGGCGCCGACATGACAACCGCTGCCAGGCTCCCGAGCACCGCCACCACGACTACGAGCGAGAAGATCAGTCCACCAGCGCGTCCAAACAGCACTTCACCAGCCTGCGCCGCGAAAGTCTCACCCGAAGTCACCTTGTCCAACGGCACGAGGTAAACAAACGCAAAGCTGGTCAGAACGTAAACGGCCGTCACGATGAGCACTCCGTACGTGAGTGCGCGCGGCAACGTGCGTCCCGGATTCTTCACTTCACCGGCGAGTTTTCCCAAATCCCACCAGCCGGCAAATGAAAAGAAAGCGCCGACCACGCCGCCCGCAAGCGCAGCATCCAGTGGCGCAGAGTTCGCGCGCCGAGCAACAAACGGAACGAAGTTGGACCAGTCACCCAGTTGAAACCCGAAGCCCCAGAGCAGGATGAACGCCAGCAATCCGAGTTTGAGAAAGGTGAGGGTTCGAATAAACCCAGCACCTAGCCTGACGCCTCGGATATTGATCAAAGCGACCACGACGATCGTGGCAATCGCGAGCACCTTGATCCCTAACGGCGAGAGTTTCAGACCGTAGCCGGCGTAAGTGGCGAGTCCGACGGCGAGTGCAGCAGTCAGACCGGGATCCATTACGAGAAACGCCATCCACCCGTACATGAAAGCCACTGCTGGACCATAAGCTTCACGCAGGTAGACATAACCGCCGCCCGCTTCGGGGTATCGCGCCGCGAGTTCGCCGTAACAAAGTGCGCCGCAGAGTGCCATTGCACCCATTGCGAGCCACACGACGAGCAGCAGCAGCGGCGACCCGAGTCCTTTTGCCATGCCCGCGGGCGTCAGAAAAATTCCGACCGCAATCACTTCGCCCACCACGAGCGCGGCGGCTGTGCGGATACCGATTTGTCGACGCAGTTCAGTCATGAAAATCCCGTCTCACTGTTGGATAGAGTCAGTACCACCTGCGATACGGCTGGATCAACCGTCAGAACTCAAAATCCATAGCAATATTGCATGCTTATCATCGACCCACCCGCTACCGCAGGTGTACTGACCCGACCCAAGTGCAGGTCCGGACTTTTGAGGCAAGCTTCTCAAAATGTCACTCTTGCCGCGAACTGAAAGGCTCGTGGTCCACCTGAGCCAAACACCCCACCTGCAGTTGTCACCGGTTGTCCAAAACTCGACGACCGCAGAAAACCCGGGCTGCTCGGATCGTTACTGTCACGCACCAGCACGTTGCTGAATCCCGAATAGTTAACATTCGAGACCCCGAGCACGTTCGTGACGTTGAAAAGGTTGAACACCTCAGCCAAAGGTTCGATGCTCAAACGCTCGCCGAGCCTGAAAACCTTCGACACTCTCAAATCGAGCGACGAGAAATTGTCCCCAAACTTCAGATCGTCACGCACGAGTGGTACGAGCACGCGCGGCTTGAAGCCAGTGCTCGGGTCTGGGTTCGGACACAGCGAACCACCAGCGGCGTTGATCTGGTTGAGCGCCGCATTCAGTTCCGCGCCCGTCTTGAACTGTCGCGCGCCGGCGTTCCTTTGCAACTCACAAACGCGCGAACTGCCATCGGGAAGCAGAATATCCATCGGCACAGTCGACGCAAGACTTAGAACCGGAGCAAGCTTTATGTCGCCCGGCAGATAAACCAGGCCGGAAAATGTAAAACGATGACGCTGATCGTTCGGCGTTGATCCATACTCGCGACGCAGATCGTTCGAATCTATCGGGCCATTGGAAAACGGGATCTGATCGTCGTTAGCGTAGTTCGACGAGCGAGACAGTGTGTACGACGCCCTGAACTGATAACGATTCGCGAAACGCTTTTCGACGCTCAGCAGTAACCCGTCGTATTTCGTCCTGACACTCGACTCCAGGTTCTTCACGATGTCTGGTCCACCGACGACTGGATTGAAAGGCACGGTGCCGATCACGCGACCGATGATGAAGTGCGTGCCGAAGTTGCGGACGTAGTCTGCACGCACGGCGAACTGATCGCTCAGCTCGAGCTGAACGCCGGCGTTCATCTGGTGCACCATCGGGTTTTGCAGATCGTTGTCGATAATGTTGATGCCGCCGGCTCCAGCACCCGGCAGCACGAATCCCGTAAACGGATTTGCGAGCGTCGGAGCCGGAGGCGGAAAAACGCCGTTCACCGGATCGAACAAGAACGGTGGTGGAATAAAGAAGAGGTTGCCGGCGCGGACCTCAACCGGCAACGCACGTCCGTCGAGTCCGCGCTCGAGCGTCTGAATTTCCAGAGTCACGCGGTCGTAATAAACGCCGTAGCCGGCGTGAATGCTCGTGCGCATATCGCGGGTCGAGTAATTGACCCCGACGCGCGGCGCAAAGTTGTTTTTGTCTCTGGTTCTTTCACCGCTCAGGAACGGCAGGACCAGCGGGTTCAGTTCGTCAGTTCGACTGACGTTCTTCACGTCCGTGTCGAGCTCGTAACGCAAACCGATATTCAGCGTGAATTGCGGATGCAGTTTCCAGTCGTCCTGAATAAACGCTGCGAAGTACGTATTATTCGTATCGGGAAGAAGCAGCGAGCGCTCCGGAAATCCACTGCGAAGAGTGACCGCGAAGAGCAGATCGTTGTCGTCGACGCGGCCGTCGAGGTTTCGATCGAAATCGGGAAAATCTTCAATCAACTCGATTCGACCTTGCTGAAATACTTTCAGATCGAGATCGGATTGAACGCGCTGGACCTCGCCACCAAGATAAAACACGTGGTTTCCGCGGATCAGCGTGTAAGTGTCGCTGAACTGAAAACGCCGCTGTTTCGTCTGCTGCGGTACGCGAAACGATGCGCCGTCCTGAATGCTGGGAAATGTGAGTTGTGGACCAGGCGCCACGGGCAATGTGTCGTTGATGAAATCGCTGAAACTGAAGTTGAAACTATTGACGTCGCGCGCAGAGATGAGGCGCGTGTAGTTTGCGAGGAATGAGTGTGCGTTGTTCTGGCTTGACTGTCTTTGCGATGCCGAACCGATGGAACGGACGAGCGTGCTGGCGGCGATTCCCTTTTCTCTTTGAAATGAATAGCGAAAGTTGAGCTCATCGTGCTCAGTCGGATTCCAGTCGACACGATTCGTCGTCATGAAATCGTCGAAAGGCGAATCCGCGAAATCCCGTCTGATGGTGCGACTCGCGAGATCTCTGGTACCGACTAATACCACGCCATCCTGGTTGCGGTTCTCGAACGAACCAAAGAACCAAGCGCGGTCCTTCTTGATTGGACCACCAAGAGCAAACGCATACTGCTGACGATCGAACGGGGGCGATTGAGTCAGACTGCGATCGAAAGTGGCGGGCAGGCCCTGCAACGCACTGTCGCGAAAGTAGAACGACCCCGATCCGTGCAGATCGTTCGTGCCCGATTTCGTGATGACGTTTATGACTGATGACCCTGAGCGCCCCATCTGGGCCGAGAAACGATTCGTGGCGATCTGAAATTCCTGTATCGCATCCTGTGAGATGTTTTGAATCGAACCGCCGACAACATCGTCGTTCGTGTCGACACCGTCGATCGTCACATTCCCGCCGCGTCCGAGCTGACCGGCGGAGGAGATGACTACGGTATTCGTCTTCGTCGGATCGAAATTCGGCGCGGGGCTGTTTCCGGGGACCAGGAGTGCGAGCTCGAGAAAATTGCGACCATTGAGCGGCAGGCTCTCGACCTCGCGCGAATCGATGATTCCGTGGATCAGTGAGTCGTTGTTATCGATGAGCTGCCGGCGAGTTTCCATATCGACGACAACGGATTCATTCACGCTGATGTCGAGCGGCACGTTCTGCGTAACAGTCTGTCCAACCTTGAGTGAGACGGCAGTCTTACTGACCTTTGTAGAGAACCCCTTGGCTTCGACTCTCAAGTCGTATTCGCCGGGCGCCATGTTTGAAAGCACGTAGAGGCCGTCGTCGTTGCTCACGGTCTCACGTCTGACGCCGGTGGTCTTTTGAGTGGCAGTTATACTTGCACCTGAAATGACAGCGCCGTGTGGATCGCTGATGGTTCCTGTGAGAGTCGCGTTCGCAGCTTGTTGACCGAAAGAGATAGTGAACAAAGAGAGAGTCAGCAAGGTCAAAAAAGCAATCTGCTTCATTGATTATCCTTCCAGTTTTTTTAACAGGATTGACAAGATTTTGCAGGATTCTATCTTATCAATCCTGTTAATCCCGAAATCTTTTCCATAATGGCTGCGACCACTTCGCTTGCTTGTTTTTCACTGCGCGCCTCGGCAACGATGCGGATGATGGGTTCAGTATTCGAGCCTCTCACGAGAAACCATCCATCAGGCTGAATAACTTTGACGCCATCGCGAGTGTCCATTTGAAACTTCGCAAACTCCCGCCGCACCATCTTCAGCACCGTCGAGATCTTGTCAGAAGGACACGGCATCTTTTCTTTCACCATGCTGTAGCGCGGAACACTCTCGAGTAATTCACTGACGGTTTTCTGCGATTCGGCGAGCAGGTGCAGCACGAGGGCCATGCCGGTCAAACTATCTCGCGCAAAGTTGATGCGCGGATAGATCACGCCACCATTTCCTTCACCGCCAATCACCGCACTTTGTTGGCGCATGCAATCAGTTACGTTCACTTCACCGATCTTCGTCAGAAATACAGGAGCGTTGAACTTTCTCGCGATGTCGGCGACTGCTGAGGTCGTCGAAAGATTTGCGACGACTGGTCCCTGCTCGCGTCCGAGCACGTAAAGCATCGCGAGCACGAGCGTGTAGTCTTCGCCGATCGCGTCGCCCTGCTCTGAAACAACGGCCAGGCGATCTGCGTCCATGTCTTGCGCAAAACCGACGTCAGCGTGTTGTTCTTTGACTGTTTTGCAGAGCTCGCCAAGATTCTCCGGCACGGGCTCTGCGGGACGTGGAAACGAACCGTCGGGCGTGACGTTGAGTGGAATGACTTCAGCGCCCAATGCCTCGATCAACTTTGGGCCAACAAACGATCCTGCGCCGTTGCAGGAATCGAGTACTACACGCAGTTTTTTGGAAGTCTTTGGCAATGGGCCAAGCACGTCGAGAATCGACTTGATGTGTAGATCGGTTGCTCCTTCGACTTGTTCGACGGTCCGCAACTCCTGGCCTCCGACTTTCGTGTACTCGCCCTGGTGATAGATATCGAGTAGCTCGCGCGCTTGTCCGGCGTCGAGAAAGAGGCCGGTGGAACCGATGAACTTCAATGCGTTCCACTCGGGAGGGTTGTGACTCGCGGTTATCGCGATACCACCTTGCGCGCGGCGGTGTCGCACCTGGAGTTGCACTGTTGGTACGGGGCACATACCGATATCGACAACACGGCTTCCGGTGGATAGAACTCCAGCGACGACTGCGTGCTTAACCATCTCGCCGGACGTTCGCGGATCGCGCCCGATGACGATCGTTCCCGATCCGGTGTGCGTTCCAAACGCCTGCGCGAAGCGCGTCAGAAGCTTCGGCGTCAGTGATTGGCCCACCACGCCACGCACGCCGGAGATGCTGATCTTTAGAGTCGGTATCGCTCGCATGTTTTTGACAGGATTTATAGGATTTTTCAGGATTAATCATGAAAAATCGTGTAAATCCTGTCCCGTTTTCACTTCCGAATTCGATCTCTGGCCCAGTCGAGCAGCTCACGTGCGGCTGCGCTCTCGCCCGCTTCCACGATGATACGGATCATCGATTCAGTATTCGACGCACGCACGTGAACCCAACCAGACGGCAAGCTGACTTTGATCCCGTCAGTCGAGTCAACCTCTATCCCTTCCTCCTCAACCACCACGCGGAACTCCTGCAACACCGAATACAAACGATGTGGCTCAACCGCGACGTTGTGCTTCAGCGTCGTCAATCGCGGCAGTCGTTGGACCAACGCCGAAATGCGCTCACCACTCTCCGCGAGGTGTTCGAGAATCAACCCGATCGCCGCAGCACTGTCGTGCGTAAGGTGAACTTCCGGAACCGTGATTCCGCCGCTTCCCTCACCTCCAAGCACTCCGTTGTGTTCGATCAACCCCTCGGAAATGTAAGCCTGGCCCACCGGAGTTCGCACAACACTTCCGCCGTGACTCTGCGCGATCATGTCCACCGCTGCCGACGTCGAAACATTTGTCACTACCACGCCGGTCTTTCGTCTGAGACGAACATCAGCCGCGATCGCGAGCGTCATCTCTTCCGATAACGGTTCACCGAGATCCGTGACTATTCCAAGTCGCTCGCCATCCGCGTCGTGTGCAAAACCGATCGCAGCGCGGCCCGCCTTAACAACCGCGCAGAGCTGGGCCATCGTCTCCGGCTTCGGTTCGGGCGCATGCGGGAAAGGCGCATTCGGATCGTCGTTGACAGCCAGCACTTCGCATCCCAATGTCGCCAACCACTTCGGACTCAGAAACGAGCAAGCACCATTACAACAGTCCACTGCGACGGTGAATTTTCGAGCCCTGATCGCGCCGACCGAAAAACTCTCATTCAGCACTTTGATATGTTCTTCGATCGGATCGGCAGTCTCGACGCCCTGCTTGATCGTGTCCCACGTCGCTTTCGCAAACTCACCCTGGTGAAAAATGTCGAGCAACTCTTCCCCCTGAGTCGGATTGAGATAGAGCCCGTCGCTGCGAACGAACTTCAGCGCGTTCCACTGCCATGGATTGTGGCCTGCCGTGATCGCAATGCCGCCGTCGGCCTTGAGCCACTTGATTGCGAGCTGCATGCTCGGCGTGGGACAGACGCCGAGATCGACGACGTCGCAACCCGCGGCGAGCAGGCCTGACAGGACAGCCGACCGAATCATCGGGCTGGATGGCCTTGTGTCGCGGCAGACGAGAATTCGTCCTCGGTCGAGATATGTCCCAAACGCTTCGGAAAACTCGACCGCCAGTTCTGGTGTAAAGGTCTCACCGACAATGCCACGAACGCCGGTGATGCCGATTTTCAGTGGTTTCATGCGTGCTGGCGGACTTAATTGTACCTCACGACATAAGTCCTCGTCAGGTGTTTTTTGCTGCTTTTGAAGGTTTTCTCTGCGTATCTCTGCGTTCCTCTGCGCCTCTGCGGTAAAATGCGCGTCGACCAATTCACCGCAGAGGCGCAGAGGAACGCAGAGATACGCAGAGGAAAACATGAGAGCCCTACTTCTCGCCGCCATGGCGATCCTGACGCTATTGGCTATATCAGAAGCTCACGGTCAAGAGAAAACCATCGCCGAACGTCTCGGCTATCCTCGCGACGCAAAGCTCCTGATCGTCCATGCGGACGATCTCGGTATGGCCCATTCAGTCAATGCTGCGACGATCAAGGCGTTCGAAAGTGGTCTAGTAAACTCGGGCAGCATCATGGTCCCGTGTCCATGGTTTTCAGAGATCGCGACGTACGCGCGCGCGAATCCGCAGGCAGATCTCGGCTTACATTTAACACTTACGAGCGAATGGACGACGTTCCGATGGGGTCCTGTGTCGTCAAAGGATCGGGTCAACTCGCTCCTCGATAAAGATGGATATTTCTATCTCACCGAAACGGACGCAGCTTCACATGCGGATCCGAAGGAAGTGGAACTCGAGATCACCGCGCAGGTCGAACGTGCACGAGCGTCGGGCGTTCAGCCGACGCATCTCGACTCTCACATGGGAACGCTCTACCAGAACAAAGCGCTGTTTGAGGTCTTTCTGCGGGTCGCCCGCAAATACAAGTTGCCGGTGAGAGTCGCGCGCTCGTGGTTTGGTCGCGCAGACTTTCTGCCGGAAGTATTGAAGCCCGACGACGTTTACATCGATCGTGTTCTCGACATCAATACCAGCGTCGCCGCAAGCGATTGGGCCTCGTTCTACAGCGACGCACTCAAAAAGCTCGAACCCGGTGTGACTGAGGTCGTCATACACCTTGCGTATGACGACACCGAAATGCGTGGTGCAACATCCGATCACCCGAACTGGGGCGCTGCGTGGCGGCAACGCGACTTCGAATTCTTTACCAGCGAAACTTTCCGCAAACTACTCCAGGAACACCAGATAAAGCTCATCACGTGGCGCGAACTGGGTAAACTCGTGAAATAATCCGCCCGCAGCTTGGCCCTTTTTCTCGGTTCCTTTCGCGTACTTGTATGACGGCAGCAATTGGGCTAGCCGATACTTAGAAGTGCCTGAAGGAGAGCACCATGAAACACATTCAAAGGGCGATCGCATTGTCTGGTCTGCTCGTACTCTTAACGTTCACATCAGCGCTGGCACAGACTGACCGGCAAACTATCATACATATCCCATTTAATTTTACCGTCGGTGAGAAAGTGTTTACTGCTGGCAAGTATGTGATCGCGTCGAACAGGAAAGACACGTCCACGGTGTGGGTGATCAGGCGCAAGGACGGCTCTGATGCAACGTTCGTGTTAACGCGGCCGGTGTATTCAGTTGATGCCCAGGAAAAGACGAAGCTGGTCTTTCACCGTTACGAAGACATCTACTTTCTGTCAGAGTTTTGGTCAGCCGGAAGCACCACCGGGCGCGAGGTTCAAATCTCGGACCGGGAAAAAGCGTTGGATAAAGTATTGGCCTCGAAGCGTCAGGACACGATCCTGATTGCAGAAGGCAAATAAGACAGCAAGCCCACACACTTTCAAGTTAGTTAGGCCCTGGCGCAAGTCAGGGCCTTGCTTTTTGTCCCAAGTTCGACTAGGAAGAAACGGTTTCACAAATCAGACGATTCGAGGAGTCGCCAGTGACCGTTGATTATCTTTCGCGCCGCCAGTTCTTAAAGGCTGGCGGCATTGGCTTGCTTGGGGGTTTTGTCGTTCGGGCTAATGCGTGGTCGTGGTCCAACCAGCGTCGTGAGCTCACTCTCTACGTCGGTACTTATACAAGTGGCAAGAGTGAAGGTATCTACGGTTATCGCATGGACGCCGCGACCGGCGTGTTGACGCGCTTCAACACATTCAAGTCATTCAATCCTTCGTTCCTCGCGATCGATCGAACCAAGCGTTACCTGTATGCAGTGAATGAGATCGGCGACTTTCTTGGAAAGCCGAGTGGCGGTGTCACCGCGTTCGAGATCGATCGTGCGACAGGAAATCTGCGGATGATGAATGAACAAGCGACACAAGGCGCGGATCCGTGTCATCTGACAATCGATCGCAGAAGCAAAACGTTGCTGGTTGCGAATTACACTGGAGGAAGTGTTGTCGCGCTTCCGCTGCGGTCCGATGGCACACTCGGAATGGCGATGGATGTGAAACAGCACGAAGGATCAAGTATCAAGGAACAGCAGAAAGGACCACACGCACATTGCATCATTCTTGACCGTGCTGAGCGCTACGCGCTCGCCGCCGATCTCGGCATCGACAAAGTAATGATCTACCGCTTCAATGCGTTGACTGGAAAACTCACACCGGGCACACAACCGTCAGTGGAACTCGCGGCAGGCGCTGGTCCTCGACATCTGACACTTCACCCGAACGGCAAGTGGCTCTACGTCATCAACGAGCTCGATTCCACGATGACGGTTTTCAAATACGTGAGTGGAAGGCTCTCCTTGATCGATACTGTCTCAACCCTGCCGAGTGACTTTTCAGGTGTGAGTTATTGTGCGGACGTACACGTGTCACCGTCGGGTAAGTTTTTGTACGGCTCAAACCGCGGGCACAACAGCATCGTGGTATTCCAGATAGACCAACGCACCGGCAAACTCACGCCGTTGGAACACGTTTCAACGGAAGGCAACTGGCCACGCAACTTCACGATCGATCCGACCGGCAGGTTTTTATTGGTGGCCAACCAACGCACAGACAACGTCGTAACTTTCTCCATCGATCCCCAAACCGGTCGCCTTAAACCAACCGGCCAAATCACGGAGGTCCCGGTGCCCGTTTGCCTGAAGTTTCTCTAAGTCACGAGTGGCTTTGCCTCAAGGTTTGGACGCGGACTTGGGTCGATGATGAGCACGCGATATTCCTATTGGTTTTGAATGCCGATGGTTGACCCACCCGCTACCGCAGGTGGTACTGACATTTATCCAACAGTGGGGTCTGACTCTTGTAAAAGTCAACGTAGAGGAACGCAACTGCGCAAGTAAATACGTGGATCATCCGAATAGCGAATCCGCATGGTCTAATCCATCAAAGCGAACTGCCGAATAAATTCAACCATAAAGAGCCAGTACAAACCCATTAACACAAACGCAGAGAGCGATAACCAGATTCGCTTTGACCGCGCGCCGAAGAAAACCATGACCGCAACAATGATCAGCACGGGTAATGTGAGGGGCGCCGCCAAAACTGTGCCGGCAAGTGGGCCCACTGTTGACACAAACAACAGTTCGGAAACAGTGAAGGGCCGCAGCAGCGGAGTTTGATACTCATGCCACGCGCGAAACGCAATTCCCGCCAGTATGGACACGACAAAAACTGAGGTGCCTGTAACGATTGTTCGCCGTATGTGATACTGATTAGACTCGTTCATGAGTTTTTATTGCAGTGATTTTACATCTAAATACGATGCACGGAAGGCTAAGACAATAGACATGAGCACCTTCTGGAATGTAGTACGGGCGCGGTTTAGATTGCGATGATGGTTGGGTGAGGTCACGAAACTGCACCACTACCTTGGAATGTGCTTATCTTGACTTTTATTAAAAGATCCCACTAAGCTTCAGCCAGTTCCGACTACTCTGGGAACAAGGGAAATTTAACCTCTTGTGTATGTTGATGTCGGAACCGGGAGAATCCTGATAAAGGAAAAAGAGATGACTTCTGACGCTTTTGGGTCTGCAATCCAACAAGGCTAGCCCAACGGTCTTTAACGTATACACCGGCGTCAGTCGTAAGCGGACCCAAGAAAGGTGTGTACGTGTCTGCTGATTCACCATCTCGTCCTATCGTTTCTGTCGAACGGAGACGGCACCCTAAAATCGATTTCTGTTTCGATGCTGCACTTCATATTGTGAGGCGGAGCAAAGAACTGGCTTGGGAATCGAAAGAGTTAGTCGTGGCTTTGCTCATTTTGATTCTGCTGGTTCAACATTCGTGGCACGTTCTCATGAGGTGATATCTTTGGCACTTTTATTGCCAGCGCCAAGGAGCCACAGGCAATTAGAAATGAACTAGCACTACCGCGAAGGCACATGGACGTATGTCCTCACCGAAAGTATCGCCACGATGAACGAAAGGCGCGGAGGCCAGCCTTCGACGTGGCTTTGTTTGACCACCATTGAAAAGTCCCGCCAAATAGAAGAAAATACCCGCGTTCCTGTATTCCCTGCCTGAGGACAGCTAAATAGATGAGACATCCCATTCTTGCCCTGGGGGCGATTAGTCTTTCACTGTGCTTCGCTCTGCAATCTCCAATGGCAATTCAGGCCCAAACCGATTTCAACGATAGCGATGAGTTCTTCCAACGAACCATCCGCACCGCTCCCGAACGCGACCACACGCAGAAGATCGAAGACCTGTTGAAGCGAATGACGCTGGAAGAAAAAGTCGGGCAGATGACCCAACTCACCATCGGCATGATCGTCAACGGAAGGGACCAGGACATCAAGATCGATCCGGCCAAACTCGAGAAGGCGATCGTGAAATACGGCGTCGGCTCGATTCTCAACGTTTCGGATCAGGCTCTGACACTCGATCGCTGGCACGAGATCATCGGTGACATCCAGGGCGCCGCGAAGAAAACGCGCCTCGGTATTCCAGTCATCTACGGCATCGACTCAATTCACGGCGCAAACTACATCCAGGGCGCCACGCTCTTTCCGCAAGAGATCGGTATGGCTGCGACGTGGAACCCGGAGTTGATGAAGCGCGCCGCTGAGATTACGGCAATCGAAACACGCGCAGCAGGAATACCATGGAGCTTCTCGCCTGTCCTCGACCTCGGACGCAATCCGCTTTGGCCGCGCTTCTGGGAAACGTTCGGCGAGGATCCGTACCTTGCGAAGGTGATGGGCGTCGCGTTTGTGCGCGGACTTGAAGGTGCTGACGTCTCTTCGAACGATCAAGTCGCTGCGAGTTTGAAGCACTACATGGGCTACAGTTTTCCACTCACCGGCAGAGACCGCACGCCCGCGTGGATTCCGGAAAACTACCTGCGCGAATATTTTCTGCCGACGTTTGACGCTGCTGTGAAAGCAGGCGCGCGTACGGTGATGATCAATTCCGGTGAGATCAACGGCGTTCCCGGACACGTCAATAAACACATCCTGACCGACATCCTGCGAGGTGAGCTCGGGTTCAAGGGTTTCGTTGTCTCCGACTGGGAAGACATCAAGAAGCTCGTGACGACCTGGCGTATCGCCGCGACCGAAAAGGAAGCGACGCGACAGGCGATCATGGCCGGCATCGACATGAGCATGGTGCCGCTCGACTACAGTTTCGCAGATCATCTGATCGCGCTCGTTAAAGAAGGCGCGGTGCCGCAGTCGAGAATCGACGAAGCGGTAAGACGAATACTGCGCGTCAAGTTTGAATTGGGATTGTTTGAGAAGCCTGTACCCACGGCTGCGCTCAAAGCGAAGTTTGCATTGCCGGAATCGAGACAGGTCAGCTTGCAGGCAGCGCGCGAGTCGCTGACGTTGCTCAAGAACGCGAACAACATCCTGCCACTGGCAAAGACGACGAAAGTACTCGTCACTGGTCCAACATCCGACTCGATGATCTCACTCAACAACGGCTGGTCCTACGTTTGGCAGGGATCGGAAGAGTCGCTCTATCCGAAGGATCGACCGACGATACGAAAGGCTATCGAGGAGAAGGTCGGAGCGAGCAACGTCACGTTCGTGCAAGGCACGAAGATCACGCGGCCGGCGGGATCGACGTCAAACAACACGCCCACAGATAAAGAAGAAGAGGTCGATATCGCTGCAGCCGTGAGTGCAGCGCAGAATGTCGATGTCATCGTGCTTGCGCTCGGCGAAGGTTCTTACTGCGAAACACCCGGCAACGTTACCGACCTGACTATCGGCGAACCACAGATCAAACTCGCGGAAGCGCTGAAGGCGACTGGAAAACCGATCGTGATGGTGCTGGTCGAAGGGCGTCCGAGGATCATCAATCGCATCGCCGATAGTGCGAGCGCGATCCTGATGGCTTACAACCCGAGCAACGAAGGCGGAACGGCGATCGCCGACGTGTTGTTTGGTGATGTAAATCCGAGCGGCAAACTTCCCTTCACTTACCCGCGTACGCCAAATGGTCTGATCAATTACGATCACAAGCCATTCGAAACCGAGGACACTGCATTCGGGAACATGGCTTTCAAACCGCAGTTCGAGTTCGGCGAAGGTTTGAGTTATACGACGTTTGCCTACAGCGATCTCAAGCTTGGTAAACAAGTGATTACTGCAAACGAAGAATTGACCGTGAGTGTGACGGTGACGAACACGGGCCGTCGCGCAGGCAAGGAAGCGGTGCTGGTTTACCTTAGCGATCTTGTGGCTTCAATATCGCCGCCGACGAGACGCCTGCGACGTTTTGCGAAGATCAGTCTGGAGCCCGGCCAAAGCCGTACCTTGACGTTCAAACTCCGCCGTGACGACTTGTCGTTTATCGGTGCAGACAACAAACCCGTTGCGGAGCCAGGAGAATTTGACGTAAAAGTTGGTGGTCTAACTCAGAAATTCACGCTGAAGTAACGCCACAAAAAGGCACAAATGAAAACAAAAAGATACCTCCCATTGTTAGTAGTCTTGGTTTGCGCGATCCGCAGTTCGGCGCAGGAGCCGACGCCAACACCCGTACTCAACTTGATGCCCGTGCCGGCCTCAGTGAAGTTTCAGAAAGAGCGTCTGGCGGTTGATAGTAGTTTCAAAGTCGCGACGCGCGGGCACTCGGATGCTCGTCTACAGGCGGGCATTGCGCGTTTCATGCGGCGGCTCGAAGGACGCACGGTGTTGACGTTGGCGCCCGGGCTTGCAGCGGATGACCAGATGACGCAGCTCATCATCCATGCCCAGGGGCCGGGCCAGAACATTCCTTCGGTACGAGAGAACGAGAGTTATCGTCTCGACATCACGCGCCGACAGGCGTTGCTCACTGCACCGACAGTCGTGGGCGCACTTCGTGGACTCGAAACTCTGCTGCAACTGCTCGACGCCGATCGCGATGGATATTTTTTCCCGGGAGCTCAGATCGACGACCAGCCGCGGTTTCCCTGGCGTGGTCTATTGATCGACGTCGCGCGGCACTTCCACACGATGGAAGTGCTCAAGAGGAACCTCGATGCGATGGCCGCGGTGAAGATGAATGTCCTTCACTGGCATCTGACGGAGGACCAGGGCTTCCGCGTTGAGAGTAAAAAATTTTCGAAGTTGCACCAGCTTGGTTCTGACGGCAATTACTACACGCAGGAACAGGTAAAGGAGATCATTGCTTACGCTCGCGATCGCGGGATTCGCGTTGTTCCTGAGTTTGACATTCCCGGCCATAGCACGAGCTGGCTTGTCGGTCATCCAGAGCTCGGCAGTGCACCCGGTCCATACACGATCGAGCGCAGGCCCGGCATCTTCGAACCCGCTCTCGATCCCACGCGCGAAGAAGTCTACAAATTTCTCGAAACGTTTTTAGGTGAGATGGCCGCGCTGTTTCCCGACGAGTACCTGCACATCGGTGGAGACGAGAACGAAGGTAAACAGTGGGACAGAAACCCTGCGATCCAGGCTTACATGAAGCAGAAAGGGATCAAGGACAACCACGCGTTGCAGGCTTACTTCAACACGCGCCTGTTGAAGATCCTTCAGAAGCACGGCAAGAAGATGATCGGTTGGGACGAGATTCTGCAACCCGGATTGCCGAACGACGTCGTGATTCATTCGTGGCGTGGCACAGCCGCGCTCGCCGAAGCGGCGAAGAAGGGTTACGACGGCATTCTCTCGAACGGTTATTACATCGATCTCATTCAACCCGCTTCACAACATTACGTTCCCGATCCGCTTCCCGCCGACAGCACTCTGACTCCCGAAGAAGCGAAGCACGTTCTGGGTGGCGAGGCGACGATGTGGGCTGAATGGGTGACGCCGGAGACGATCGACTCGCGCATCTGGCCGCGCACGGCCGCGATTGCAGAGAGGCTCTGGTCGCCGCGAAATGTAACTGATGTGAGCGATATGTATCGCCGGCTCGCAGTGATCAGTATTCAGTTGGAAGAGCTTGGTCTTACTCACAAGAAAAATCAGGACATGATGTTGCGCAGGATCGTGCGCAACGACGACATTGGTCCACTTAAAACACTGGTGTCTGTTATCGAACCGGTGAAGGAGTACCGGCGTTATGAAATGCGGCCGCAAACAATGCTCAGCCCGCTCACGGGCGCGGTCGACGCGACGACTCCCGACAGCGAGGCGGGTCGAAAGTTTTCGTGGATGGTGAAAGAGTTTCTCGACGATGCTCCACGCTATCAGCTTTACCGTCCGGAGTTGAGCCAGATGCTTGCGGACTGGCAAACTTCAGGCGCGTCGCTCGTGCCGCTGATCGATCGTTCTCCGTCTCTTCGAGAGATCAAGCCACTGGCGGATAATCTTTCGGTGTTAGGACAGACGGGGTTGGAGGCGATCTCTTACTTGAAGCTCGGTATGCCGCCACCGAAAGAGTGGCGCGAGACGAGCATCGCGAAACTCGACGAAGCGGCGAAACCGTATGGTGCTTTGGAGTTTGTTGTTATTGCAGGTGTGAAGCAGTTGGTATTGGCCGCCGCGGAGACGAAACCTTAGCCACGAAAAGGCACACAAAATGAGATTGCAAGTCGGGTTCTCATTGCTGCTGGTGTGGGTTGCTCAGGTTTATATTGGCAATGATAAGTGTCTGTCGTGTCATGAAGATCAGCGGAAGTATCTGGGGACTGCGCATCACCTAACCTCACAGCCTGCCAGCGCGAATTCGATCGCCGGCAGTTTTGCGCCGGGGAAAAATATTCTCAGGACCTCGCAACGGGAACTTCAGTACCGGATGGAAGCTCGGCAAGACGGTTTCTTTCAGACCGGCGTGCTGGGAACACCGCCCGAGTCGATCTCGGTTTCCGAACGTTTCGACCTCGTGATCGGGTCAGGACGTAAAGGACAGACTTATCTTTACTGGGGTAAACAAGATCAACTCTTTCAATTGCCGGTTTCGTACTGGACGGAAGTCGGAAGTTGGGTGAACAGTCCCGGTTATGGAGATCGCAGTTTGGATTTCAGCCGGCCTGTCGTGCCGCGTTGTCTTGAATGTCACGCATCGTTCTTTGAGCCAGTCGCAAATTCGGTGAATGCGTATCGAAGATCGAATTACATACTCGGCATCTCGTGTGAGAAGTGTCATGGTCCAGGCAAACAACACGCGGAACTCAACGCTCCCGGCGCGCCGAAGCCTTCGGACCAGGCGATCGTGAATCCGGCGAAGCTACCGCGCGATCGGCAGATGTCGCTGTGTTCTTTGTGTCATGGCGGGATTGGTATTGCGAAGGCTCCGGAATTCTCTTTTAAGGTTGGCGATGCGCTCGAAGATTTTCTCAGGCTCGAGATTCCTAAAGAGGATGTGAGTCTCGACGTGCATGGAAACCAGGTGGCGCTGCTCGAGCGAAGTAAGTGTTTCAAGTCGTCAAGCATGACGTGCTCGACGTGTCACAACGTGCACATGCGTCAACGTGAAGTGGGAGATTTTTCGAAGACGTGTCTGGCGTGTCATAAGGTTGAAAGCTGTGGGCTGTTTCCGCGGCGAGGACGTGCGATCGTCGGGAAGTGTGTTGACTGTCACCTACCGAATCAAACGTCCAACGTGATCTACTCGACACACGATGGTGCGCGAATCCGGCCGAAGGTGCGCAACCACTGGATCAAAGTTTATTAGCCACAAAAGGCACAAAAGGCACAAAAATAAGAAATCAAATATCCTGTCTTGTGCCTTTTGTGTGCTGTCTTGTGCCTTTTGTGTACCCTCTATCTCGGCACGGGTTCGTTGGGTTTCACGATGCGGATCCAATGATCTGTGAACTCGGCGTGCATGCCGCGCAATTCAACCTTCGGCATGTGGCATGTCGCACACTTCTTCGTACTCACCGGGCAAGCTGCGGCATTGCGACGCTCAGTCTTCGGATCCTTCGGCTTCGTTAAATGACACGCAAGACACTTCGCGTCGTAATAGGAGTCGTCCTTCTGCAACTTCTCGTGTGGATTGTGACAAGCCAAACACCCGATGCGCGGATCGTTCGTGTTGTGCCCACGACTATTGAACATCCGGTAAGGCTGGAAACGAATGTTGTTGACCGACGACTGGCCCGGCATCAGCATGGTCTGTTCGAAACTCGTGTGGCACGTTCCACAGAAAGACTGTGACAGCTCGTGTCCGCCCAGACCGCCCGGGTTGAAAATCTGCAGCTCATCAAACTTCTTCTCTTTCATGGCGACGAGGTGTTTCTCACCTGGTCCATGACATGCCTCGCATCCAACGCCTGGTGATAGCCGATCGAGTTTTAAATCGAATCCATTAACCGCGCCGGTGCTGTGACAACCAAAACACTCGCGCGGCTCTTCGCCTTTAATTGCACGTCCCAGCGCGTTCTCGAGCGATGCGGGCACTGACGGTTCGTGGCCGATTGTGAAATCGAGGGTGCCTGGCTTTTGGAAAAAGCTGACTCGAGTTTCGTAAAGCACGTCGTTGTGACGGAAGAGATAAGTCTGGCCGACGTGCCCCTGACCAAAACAGAAAAGGATCGGTTCGGTAATGCGGTCTTTGCCGTCAGAGACTGTGTAGATGACTGATTGGCCCTGACGAGAAATCTCATACGTGTATGGACCATTGCGGAACGTCAGCTTTCCGCGAGCGGTGACGATTTTGCAATCGGGTGCGACTTCCAGCGCCTGGGCCATCGGCGTATTTAACTGCGCCGCTTCCTTGGGGTGACAATCCGCGCACGCCTTGTTGCCGACAAAGCGAATGCCGCGTGTGTCGGTGTTCGGCCGCCAGTCGGTGAACAAAGTATCTTCCTGTGCACAGAGAACACAGATTAAGCAGATTGCGCAGATGAGTCTCACTTCATTACTCTACGACTTTAATGTAAGTGTTCAGAGGCAACTTCGTGAGTCGATCGACTTTGCCGCTGGGCCAGCGTATCTCTACCCAATCGACCTTCGTTGCCGCACCCAGCCCGAGAACCTCACGCGGATCGTGAGATGAAAGATAGCTGCCACCGCTGGTCTTGAGACGAGTGCGTTTCAAGGTTCCGGACTGCCACGTAATCACCGCGCCGACTGCTCCGGAGTTGCTTTTCGTAGCGACTAGATTCAGGCCGACCCAGTTATTTTTATTGCCACCCTGGTTGCGTAACAACAACGGAGGTTCGCCATTGTTTGAAGTGAGCACATCTAAATCACCGTCGTTGTCGAAATCGCCGAGCGCCATGCCGCGACCGGAAAACATTTTGCTGAAGACCGCGCCCGAGTTCGCACTCACGTCCTTGAAGATGCGGCCGGTGTTCTCAAACATCAACAGCGGCTCTTTGTGTCGCACGCGCGGGACACGCGACTCGATCATGTCGTCGGGATGTCCGTTGACGAGAAACAGATCGGGGTCGCCGTCGTTGTCATAATCGAAGAACTTCAGGCCCCAGCCACTGAGCAGTTGAGTTGCAGGCGCGATCTCACCGGGCTGGTCTGTAAAGATCAGGTCTTTGTCGTTGTGATAGAGACTGAAAAACTCCTGATCGATATTGGCGACGAAGAGATCCTGCCAGCCGTCGCCGTCATAATCCACCGCATCGACACCCATGCCTGAGCGAGGTCGTCCGTTGGCTCCGTATGCGACGCCTGCCGACAAACCAACTTCTTCGAATTTTCCGGCCCCCTTGTTGACGAAAAGAAAGTTCGGCATCGTGTCGTTCGCGACGAACAGATCCATTAATCCATCGTTATTGACGTCGGTTGCGACCGCGCCAAAAGCCTTGCCGGGATGTTCCGCGATGCCCGACGCCGCACTCACGTCCTGAAACGTTCCGTCACCTTTGTTTTGAAATAGACGGGATGCTCGGGGTTTGAAGAGGCGTGGCACGCAGTAGTAACGGCGTTTCAGGGTCTCGTCGGTGCAGAGCGGGTTCTGCGACTTGTCGTAGAAGACGAAGCTCGAGACGAAGAGATCGAGTTTTCCGTCGTTGTCGTAGTCAAACCATGTGGCACAGGTGGACCAACCCGGCGCGGTGACGCCGGCCTTTTCAGTCACGTCGGTGAAAGTGCCGTTGCCGTTGTTGCGGTAGAGAATGTTTGGACCGTAATTCGTAACGTAGAGATCCACGTTTCCGTCACCATCGTAATCGCCTGCGGCGACGCCCATTCCAAACTTGCCACCGGGAACACCGGCTTTGTCCGTTACGTCAGTGAAAGTCCCATCACGATTGTTGCGATAAAGCGCGTTCTTGAGCGGAGTTGCAGGTGTGAAGAAATCTGATGGTCCACTGTTCACGAAGTAGACGTCCATCCAGCCGTCGTTATCGTAGTCGAAGAATGCGCAACCGGCGCCGACAGTCTCTGGTAATTGACGCTCGGGTGAGTGAGCGTTGTCGTGAGTCCACGTTATTTTACTCGTGGCAGCAGGAACTTCTTCAAAGGTGACGGTCGTGCGCGGACTTGGCGCAGACAATTTTTGGCATAGAGCTGCGGCCAGCAAGATGACAGCTAACTTTTGCATCAGCAATTCCTAACTCTGCGCTCTCTGCGTATCTCTGCGTCCTCTGCGTTAAGATTTGTTTTTGACGCAGAGGACGCAGAGGTACGCAGAGAGCGCAGAGGAAATCCAAATTTACCGGGGGGAGGAACCAGGCGGCAGTACTACGACGCCTCCCGTCGACGCGCCCTTGGTCTTTAGTTGCTCCACGATGCGCATTTCTTGCTGCGCGCGAGCCGTGTCTTTCAGTCGCGCGTACAACAACGCGAGATTGTAATGCGCCGTCGGCTCCTCCGGATCGAGCTTCACCGCCAGCTCCAACTCTTGCTTTGCGCGCGGATAGTTTTTGAGTTTCATGTAACTCGAGCCCAGCGCGATGCGCGCGTGTGCGTAAGCCGGAAGTTTTTGAACAGCCTTCTCAAACAGCGGGATCGCTCGCGCGTCGTCGTTCTGTTCCTGCGCGACCAGGCCGAGATAGTAGTAGACCTCGGGTATCGCGACACCCGGGCGCGCGCTTTTCTCGAGCCACATGCGCGCTTCCGCGTATTTCTTCTGATTCAGCAGAACGTACCCGAGGTGTAACTGCGCTTGCGGATGACCAGGTTGAATTTCAAGCACCTGGCGGAAACGCTTTTCCGCCTCGAATAGATCCGCTTTCCGCAGCCACGCAATGCCAAGCGCGAGTGGATACGACGGCTCTTTCGGACTGAGCGCAACAGCGCGTTCGAGCGCCGACTTCGCCTCGTCGTTCATGTTCACGCGCAAAGCTTCGAGCCCGAACTTGTAAAGAAACTCGGGCGACTTTGATTCCGCAGAGAGAGCCGCTACGCGGTTCAGGAAGATCGATGCTTCGCGTGATTCATTTTTGAGACGTGAGAGTTGCGCGAGACCGAAAAGCGCACCGGCGTTGTCGAGCCGCCCTTCGAGTGCGAGTAAATAATTTTCCTCTGCCTGCGCGAGAGATTTCTTTTCGAGGTATGCATCGCCGAGTTTGACGAGCAACGAGGGAGGAACCGATCGAGCTGACTTTTGTTTCTCGATAAAAGTGATGCACTCGTCAACGCGACCTTGCGACAGCAGAAGTTCCGCCAGCTTGTCTGTGGCTTCCGCGTGGTCGGGCTCGAGTGCAAGAACTTCCTTCAGTTGCAGGATCGATTTTTCAGGCGCGCGTTTCAGCAGGTAGAGATGAACAAGATTCATCCGCGCGCCTGTGAACTTGTTATCGTTGCGCACGGCGCGTAGAAACAAAAGCTCCGCCTCGTTTAGTCGCCCCTGCTTCGCTCGGATCGTCCCCATGAAATTGAGCGCCACCGGCAGTTCGGGTGCGACTTTCAACACAGCGGCGAGTTCCTTCTCTGCTTCTGCGATTCGATTGTCGCGTATGTGCGCTGCTATTCGTTTGAAGACCTCGACGAGATCCGGGTCTTGCGCCAAAACATGAGTCGCCACAAAAAGGCACAGAAGGGAAATGATGAGTACTTTAAGACCTCTTGCCATATTCCTTCTCGTCGACTTTTCCCTGGCCTTCTTTGATGACCACGATTCGGTTCACCCCGACACCTGAGATCTTATCGACGGCGCCGCTGGGCCAACGCACCTGAATCGAATCGATCTTTGTTCTTTTCTCCAGGCCGAAATGTAGTCTCAAATCACTCTGTGAGATGTAACTGTCGCCACTGCGCACTTCGTCAGTCTGCGTCAGATCACCTGATATAACAACGACCTTCGCACCGATACCGCTGCGATTGCTCTTAACGCCGATCGTCTTGATCAGGATCGAATTGTTCGCGTTTCCACCGTCATTTCGCAAGAGTTGTGGTGGACCATCAAGATCGGCGATCAGCAGATCGACGTCGCCGTCGTTGTCGAGGTCGCCAAATGCAACGCCACGGCTGGCACGATTCTCGGTCAACACCGCGCCAAACTCAGCAGATGTTTCTGTAAACGTCGAGTCGCGGTTGTTGCGGTACAGCAACCTCGATTGCCTGTACGCAGGCAACTGCGGATAGACGTGACCGTTCGCGACAAACAGATCCACCCAGCCGTCGTTATCGAAATCGAAAAACTTCGTGCCCCAGCCTACGTACGGCAGACTCACAGCGGCCACCTTCGCTGCGTATGAAAGATCGGTGAACGAGTTCTTGCCGTCGTTATGATAGAGCGTGTTGTACTCGTCGGCGAAGTTTGTAATGAACAGATCCAGTTTTCCGTCGTGGTCGTAGTCGCCAACGGTTACGCCCATGCTGCCCTGTTCGCTGCCATTCTCGTTGACGGCGGTGCCTGCGGGAAATCCGATCTCTTCGAACGTGCCGTTGCCTTTGTTTCGGTAATGGAAATTGGGCGTCGAGTCGTTGGCCACGAAGATGTCGATCAGGCCGTCGTCGTCGAAGTCGCTGCTGATCACGCCGAGACCGTAGAAGCCGTCGGCATCAGCAACGCCCGCCTGTTTTGAAACGTCAGTGAACGTGCCGTCGCCGTTGTTGCGGAAGAGCGAGTCTCCGGCGCCTTTCAATCCTCTCGGACCACACTGCACGGGGATCGACTTGTACTGGCACGTTTTTCCCTGACCGAATTCGGGAAGGTTGTTGATATCGAAATCGACGTAGTTGCTGACGAACAGATCGAGATCGCCGTCTGCGTCGTAATCGACAAACGATGCGCCGGTGGACCAGCGCGGATCGTTAACGCCGGCTTTCGCGGTCACGTCTGAGAAAGTGCCGTTGCCGTTGTTTTTCAAAAGATGATCGGGGCCGAGACAGGTGACATAGAGATCTTCGAAACCGTCGTTGTTGTAATCACCGACGGCGGCGCCCATGCCCCAGCCGATATCACTCACGCCCGCCTTCTCTGAAACTTCGGTAAACTTGCCGTCGCCATCGTTGCGATAGAGATGGCTTTTCGTTTTACCTTTCGACTTCACGAGATCGACAGTCAGAGAGTTGACGAGGTAAATGTCGAGATCGCCGTCGTTGTCGTAATCGATAAACGCGACTCCGCCGCTCATCGATTCGACGATGTATTTCTTCTCCGGCGAAGCGACATGCTTGAACGTGATCCCGGCTTGAGTGGTGATGTCAGTGAAAGCGAGCTTCACCTGTGAACGAACCACAAAAAGGCACAAAAGAATCAAAAGAAAGGAAATTGCTATTTTGTGCATGTTGTGTACGTCAGTTTATCTTGGTGCGGGCTTTTTCTTTCAGATCTTTCGACATTTCGAGCTGGTTCTCACCTTCAGCTTTGCGACCCGCGGCGATGTAAGCGCGGCCCAACTGGTAATGAACGTGGGCCTGATCGGGCTTCAATCGCGCGGCAATCTCCAAACTCTCGACACTGCCTTTGACGTCGCCCTTTTGCAGCAATGCCTTTCCGAGTTCGTAACGCGCGTCGGCAAAGTCAGGTCGTTCGTCAACAACTTCGCGCATCAATGCAATCCCGCGATCCGTTTCCTGTTGTGCCAGGACCACGAACGCCAAATGATACTTGGCCTGGAAGTCGTTCGGATTCAGCGCCAACTCCTGCTGGAACTCCTGCGCAGCATCCTGAAGTTTTCCTGCTTTCAGATGGATGAGTCCGGTGTAGAAGTGGGCCAGTCGCGCCTTGTTGTCGAGTGCAAGCGCGTTGCGCAACTCTTCGAGTGCTTTCGCGACGTCGCCACGTTCGTAATGTGCCTGGCTAAACAGAATGTGCAACTCCGGAGTGTTCATACCAACCGCAACCATCTGCTCGATGACGTGGTTTGCAGCGTCGAGCTTTCCATCCTTGAGCAGCGACAGCGCGAGCGGATAGCGCAACGCCGCATCCTGAGTTTTGACGGCGATCACGTCGGTCAGCAAGGTCGACGCCTTGGCGTAGTCGTTGGTCATGAAGTAGCTGAGTCCTAACAACTGCTTGATGCCGATGTTGCCGGGATTGATCTGGAGTTCTTTTTCAAGTGGCGGGATCGCTTCTTTGTAAGCTTCCGCCTTGTAATTGGCGAGGCCGAGGTTGTAGTTGAGCCCTTCCTGATTTGGGTTCCATTTTGCCGCGAGCGCAAACTGCGCCGAGGCTTCGCGAAAATCCTGTCGCTCCGCGCGAAGCAGGCCGATGCTGTTGTGCGCTGCTGCGACGACCTTTGAATAAAACGTCTCTTCTGTTTTTAGTTTCTCTGCCTTCGCGGGATCGAGTGGCACCGGCTCGGCGATGATTCCTTCTGCTTTCACAAGCTTGTCACTCTGCGCCGGCAAGTTGCTGTTATTCAGAAAGGCGCTGACTTTCTTCTCGTCAAGCTTGAATCCCTTCTGCTTCAACTCCTGTGACGTCTTCAGCTCCTTCTCGCCTTCGGCAATGCGACCGACTTTAATCAGCGCCTGGCCGAGACGGTAATGCGCTGTCGTCACTTGATAGTCGTTGTGTCCGAGAGACGGAGTGAGAGCGATTGTTTTCTGAAGCACCTCGACAGCTTCCTTTTGTTTGCCGGCGCCCTGGTAAGCCTGACCGAGGTGAAAATACGGATCGGGATTGTTCGGCTGCTTGAGTGCTGCCTTTTCAAGCAGATCGATCGCGGGCTCCCATTTGCGCTCCATGATGTAAAGGATGCCGAGATAAAAGTTCGCGAAGAATTCGTCCGGATTGGCCGCTAATTCGACCTTGAACTCTTCGATAGCATCCGGAATTCTCGAAGCGCCGTCCTTATATAAATAGGTCAGGCCGAGATAATAGTGGACACGCGGGAACTTTGGATCGAGAGCGATCGCTTTCTTGAACTCTTCAATCGAATCCGGGAGAAAACCTGTTTCACGATAAGCACGTCCGATGAGCACGCGAACCGCCGGACGGTTGCCAAGCCGTTCGACCATGCCTTCGTACAGTTGCTTCGCCTTGGGAAGATCCTTGCTCTTCAAAAAGCAGAGACCGAGGGTGTACTCGGCATCATAATCGCCGGGCGTTAATTTCAGTGTCTCCTCGAGCTCGCGACCGGCTTTTTCAAACTCACCCATCATGAAGTGAGTCTTGCCCAGCATGTGATGTGCAATCGCGTTTTGGGGATTGGCGGCGATGGCCCGCTGTAGTGGTCCAACACCTTTCGCGTAGTCGCCTGTGTGGAAATAAGCGATTGATTGTTCGACTAAGGCTTCCGGCGAGTCAGGCTGCGCCGCATTCGCGGCTTCGAATGCGTCGACCGATGCGGGATAGTTACCTTGAGCAGAGTAGATCTTGCCGAGACGACGGTAGGCTTCTGCGAGGATGATTTTGAATTCGGCTTCGGCAGCGGCGTGATTGCCGGCGCGATGATAGTTATTGGCGGCTTCGTAATGCTTCCGAAATAGATCCTGCTGACCGAAGAGGGGACCACAAAAAGGCACAAGAAGTACAAAAATACTCGCAAAGACGGTTGTGCTTTTTTGTGGCATTACCTACTGCAGGAAAAACTGAGACGAAGGCTGAGTAAAAACTCAGCACTTCGTCTCTGTTCCGATCACTGGGGAGTATATCAGAAGGTAAATTTGAAACCGAGTTGAATCTCGCGCGACGACTGAGTATTGAGCAGTGTTCCGAAGTCGTTACCAGCGTTCGTGCTGAGATTAAAACCAACAAAGTTCGGGTGGTTCAAGAGGTTGAAGAATTCTGTGCGGAATTGGAATCCGTAGCGCTCCTTGAAGCGCCAATTCTTCGCCAGCGAGAAGTCGAGGTTCGTGATCGCTTTTCCTCTCACCGAGCCCTTCCCTAAGGTCCCAAGCCGTCCGGCTGCGGGTACAGAAAATGCGGCCGGATTGAGATGTCGCGTCGGATCGCCCGTGTTGAGATACAGAGGCGCACCTGTGTAGTCCGGACGCCGGCCTACCGCACCTGCGACACCGAGACTATTCTTATCGGTAGTGATCTCGATCGGAGTCGATCCGAAGTAGGAGAAGATTCCGTTCAACTGCCAATCACCGATAGTCAGTTCGGCTGCTCTGCCCCAACTCTTGAATGATGGAAGCACGTAGACCAGGTTGCTCACGAAGGTGTGCCGCCGATCGAGGTCGGCGTCTCCCCTGTCACTCTCAAAATTGTACGGGTCGCTTGTCGTATTGGTGAACGATGTGAGCGCAACGTCAGAGATCGAATGTCCCCAGGTATACGCAACCTGGAAGGCCATGCGATTCGTGAAACGCCGGTTCAACCACACCTGCAGGGCATGGTAACTGGAGTTGCCATTCGACTCGTCAGTCGTGATATTTCCAATGCCCTGGAAAGGCCGATTGTCCCTGATGAGTCGTGCTGCACGATCATCAAAAGGAGCGTTGGGTGTTATGCCCAGGGCTGCTCGCGCGATTTGAGTTCGCGCGTCACCTGTGCCGGCGATGCAAGCAGCGCCTGCGCACACTTTGCCAGGAGCGATGTCGTTACGGTTTACGTTGCGCCGCCAAATGTGCAGGCCATGGTTGCCGATGTAGGAAGCTTCGAGAACCGTGTTCGCGACCAGTTCATGAGAAACCGTCAGGTTCCACTGATAGCTCTCAGGCGGTTGGAAGTCCGGATCTACCGCATTGAAACCCGCGTTCGGGTCGACACCCGCAATATTGTTAGCCAGACCTGGCCCGATCGTATCGAGACTCCGGCAGGTCGGACAGTTCGCCAGCGTAGTGCCGGTACCATTCCAACCTGAACCTGCACTTACAGCCGTCGTCCATGGCGGGTTACCGGTCAGGCGAAGAAGATCTTCGATGACATTCGAGCGGCTCGTGTAACGGCCGAAGCCTGCTCTGAGCGCCGTCTTACCGGTACCGAAAACGTCCCACGCCAAGCCAAGGCGAGGCTGCCAACCGTTCTTGTAAGTGTGAACGAGAGAACGACCGAATCCCAGTGCGATTCCCTCTTCCGAAGTGACCAAACCGGTGTTGAAGTCCGTTCCGTTATACAGGCTCGGGATAAAGTTCGAAATGCGGTTATCCTTTTCCCACGCCGGTGTGAAAACTGAATAACGCAAACCAAACGTCAGCGTCGCCCTTGGATGAATCTTCCAACTGTCGTTCACATAAAACTCGAAATCACGCCAACGTCCTTCCGCAATCTCCGTGTTTTGTATCTCTGCGTAATTAACGAGAACGGTGTCGCGCAGTAGTAAATCGGCAAGACACGGCGCGTTCCAGTTTCCAGCAGCCGTTGCCAGGCCGCATCCTTGAATCGTCGCCTGTTGATTACCGCCACCGCCGCCGACGCTCGGCTCGTCCTTGAAGTTATGACTGAACAACCCGCCGAATTTCAGATCGTGATTTCCCTTCACCAGCGAGAAATCGTCTTTCCAAATATATAGGTCTTCACGATTGGCCCACGGCGCCTGGTGCCAAATATTCGCGTATCCATCCACACCCCAGAACAGCGAGGGTATAGCACCGCCGACGTCGCCGTCTGCCTTCGGGAATACCGTCGGAATAGCGCCAGCGATCTCATCTTCGAGCGCTTGAGTTTCAGGACTGGTGGTAATGATGATGTCGTTTCCGGCGATCGAAAACTGGAATTCGTTAACAGCCTTCGACGACAGCGTGTTTGTCAACTTAACCGCAAAGCTGTGGCTGGGCTGGCTCCAGTCAGACGTGATAGTCGGGTATGGAGCGTCGCCCCAGAAGTTACCCGCAGCGCCCTTGTGATCCCACTTTTCATTGATGTAGCGAACCATCAAATTCATCCGGTCGGTGACATTAATGTCACCGCGGATGAGATCCTGCCTTGTATCGATCGGCTGGATCTGCGACGTCGCCCACTCACCAAGACCGGGACCAGTCGGATCCGGGAAAAGCTTCATGTAAGCAAGTCCTGCCGGACTGAGCAGGTTCGTCGGAATACGATTTCCCGGGAAGCATCCAGGGCTAACAGGATTCGGGCCGACGTTAGCTTCAATACGCGAATCACACACCATGCCAGGAATGCTGGGCAGCGTCGGGATGTTTGTATCGGGATGGGTTGGTCCAGTTAAGTTCGGCACGCGTCTGCCATCCTGGATCCTGAACGCACTGAAATCGCCCATCTTCTCGGCGATGGTGGGCACCTTCGCCGAAAGCACCTGGCCACGTTTTTCACGCCGCCACTCTTCCGAGAAGAAGAAGAACACTCTGTTCTTAACTATTGGACCACTGAAGTTGCCGCCGAAGTTGTTGTATTCCAACTCTGGTTTCGGTTGTCCAGCGCGGTTAAGGAAGAAGTTGTTTGCATTGAGTGCGTCGTTGCGGAAGAATTCAAACACTGTGCCGTGAAAGTCGTTGCTGCCACCCTTCGTGATCAGGTTTACGACCGCGCCCTGCGCCTGACCGAATTCCGCGCTGAAGCTGTTGCGCTCTACGCGAAACTCCTGAATCGAATCGACCGACGGAAACACCAGCAACGTGCGGTTCGATCCGACGTCCATGTTGTTCACGCCGTCGACGGTCCACAGGTTCGTGTTTGACTGGTTGCCGTTGACTGACATGTCAACGCCCGAGTTGAGTCCGGTTCCGCGTGTCGCAAAGGCGCCCCCCGCGCCGGACTGCGTCACAGGCGAAACACCAGGAACCATCAAAGCGAGCTGCGCGTAGTTGCGACCATTCAACGGCAACTCGGTAACTTGCTTCTCAGTAACGAGACTGCTGACTTCACCGGTGCGCAGTTCAACTGGCGCTGACTCGCTCGTCACCGTCACGGTTTCCGTCACCTGGCCAACCTGAAGATCCAGGTTCACCGTTCTGTTCTCGTTGACGTGAAGCTCAACACCAGTCTGGACCGTTTTCTTGAATCCGGCAGGAGATGTGCTGACTGAATAGATACCGGGAATCAAGCTGGTGACGTTGTAAAAGCCGTCGTCAGTCGCGGTGACTGTACGCACAACCGTACCAGTCTTTTCGTCCGTGACCATGACCTCTGCTTTAGGCACGGCCGCACCCTGCGGGTCTCTCACCGTGCCGGTGATACTTCCGGAGGTGGCTGACTGGGCGTGTACGCCGACAAGCAGACCAATACACAGCAGGAGTAATGACGCCTGCAAACAAGACCTTATCGACATACGAACCTCCTCAGAGTTACCTGAAATGGAAACTTCGAAATCAATAAAACTACTGCGGACCCTACCGAGTAATTCCTTAGCTAAGTTGTCTGAGTGCTACTTTGTTGCAGAGGCTAGCAAAAGTATTTAATACTAAAAACATTCGTTGTCAAGGAAATTCTCGTCGGAGGAGAGATCCTGGTGAGTTATTTTTCGGACCACGAACTTTGTTCGCAGAGCCAACAATGGCGGCGTGATTACGTTATCGAAACGGACGCAAATTTACTGGCCAAAACGAGACTCAGAGCGCCCATCAACGTTGGTTCCGGACCAAGCGTCGAGGCGATGATCCGAGTCGAAGGAAGACCGCGACAGATCGTCGCTTCGACCGAGTGGCGGATGTCCTGGGAGATGACTGGCCATGCACGCACGATTGGACCACCGACGATCACTGCTTCCGGCGCCAGGCCGCGAATGAGATTCGCGATGCCCACGCCGAGGTAGTATGCGGTCTCTTTCAGCGCAGTTCGAGCAGCGCCCTCGCTTCGCAAAGCCTGATTGAGCAGTTCGGCGAAGTTGTTCTTGAGATCTCCGTTCACATCCGTTGACAAATTCTTGTAACGCGCGAGCGCTGCACGTTGCGAAGCGAAGGCCTCCCAACATTCACGACTGCCTGACGCACAGGGAACCGGCGCGCCCTGGCCGATCGTCATGTGACCGAATTCACCGGCTGCGCCGTTCTCACCGCGATATACCTGACCGTCGAAGACGATCCCAGTACCAACACCGTCTTCTACCAGCACGATTATGAAGTCACGCACTTCGCGAATTTCAGGTCGACCAAACCAGAGCTCCGCCTGTGCAGCAGCATTGGCGTCGTTGTCCATCGTCACGGGCAGACCGGTTGCCGTGCTGATTTCGCTTGCGAGCGGTACGTCACGCCACTTGAATGTTGGAATGAATAGTTGTTTGCCGTCGGGATCCACGAGTCCCGGCAAGCTGATGCCGATGCCTTCGATCGTGCCGTTGTTTCTTCGGATCAGTCTTCGAGAGCGCTCGACGATCTCTTTGATCGTCTTTTTAGCGTCGGGATTTGTTTCAAAAGTTTCCTGTTCGAGCACGCGACCGGCGAGATCGCTGGTGGCGATGACGGTGTGTGTCGTTCCGAGGTCGACGCCGATTGCAACAGCATCAGCCGTGCGAAGTGACAACAGAATCGGTGGACGCCCGCCCGTCGATTCACCGCTCACTTCTTCGATGAGTCCGTCGACGCGCAATTCTTCGACGATCAATGAAACTGTCGAGCGCTGTAAAGCTGTTTCGTGGGCGATTTCAGCGCGTGAGATTGGTCCCCGTTCGCGCACGTAATTCAACACAATCTGGCGATTTATGTCGCGTATCGTGTTTGATCGCGCCACATTTGCTTTCTTTAAGTCTATACGTCGCATACCGCAAAACCGCCGGCGTCGAGCCGCGCGCACGGAAGGAAGTCAGAAGAAGCGGGGCTAGATTTCCAGGGACCGAGCAATAAGCATAATTAGTCCATAGCGCACAATCCGTCAACTGCTTTTGTAGTGTGAGCCACAAAAAGCACAAAACAAAAGGACAAAGATAGAAAGCATAGTGAGGTATACTGCACCCACACAAACGGGAGGTGTGCTATGAGAGCCCTAATGGTTTTGCTCCCCCTCATAATGTCTTTTGCTGCGCCCGTCGTTGCGCAAACCACTCCCAGCGGGCCTCCACCGGCAGAGCGACGAGTCAACACGGACCGCCAGCGGCAACAGGACATGAGCAGTCGTGAGTGGCAGCTCAGAAATTTCGGTAACGAATCCGCCGCAGCCAAAGATCAACGACAACTCAAAGCTCTGATGGCCCAGACGCAAGAGGACTTCACTCGCATCCTGACAGTGCACAACGAAATCGCACGCGCACTCGCGTCCAACAACGCCCTGGATTATAAATTTGTTTCAGAAGCGACTGCTGAGATTAAGAAGCGCGCGAGTCGAGTGCAGTCGAGCCTGCATCTGAATCCGGAAGAAGGTCAGGAGCCTGTGAAGCCGGAAGAGTTCGAAGACTCGCAGATGAAAGACGCGCTGATTAAACTCTGCAAGCAGATCCGCAGCTTTGTCACCAATCCTTCGATCGAGAACCCGGGTACAGTCGACGCGAAACAACTCATAAAGGCTCGTGGCGACCTGGAGAACGTGATTCAACTCAGCGCGCAGATTAATAAACTCAGTAAGAACCACAAGTAAATCCATCCGCGTAATCTGCGGCTGGATCTACCTTGCGAATACGATTGGTTCCTGCGTGATGGCTCCCTTCCCTTCCTGCACAACTACAAGTTGGTTTGGTTTGACGTTCCCAATCGTCTCTTTCTGATTTCCCGGCCAGGAGATCTCGAGAGTGAGAGTTGTTCCTTCTTCAGGCTTACCCAATCCAAACGTCAACGGCAATTCCGACTGTGAGACGTAACTCGATCCTGTTCGGACCATGCCGTACAACCTCGTGCCTTTCGACGTTTTCACGACGACTTTTGCGCCGATGCCATCGCGGTTGGACTTTGTTCCGACGGTCTTGACGCGCACGAGATCGTTCTGGTTTGCGTTGTCATTTCGAAGAAGACGCGCCGGTCCGTTGTTCGTAGTGACAAGTAGATCGAGATCGCCGTCGTTATCGACGTCGCCATAAGCCGCGCCACGTCCGACGATCGCGCGGTTCAAAGCGCGACCGAGTTTCGCAGTCACTTCTTCAAACTTCTTCTTGCCGCGATTGCGGAAGAGATGCGGCGGCTGCGCGTATTTCACTGTTGGTTGGACGATGCTGATGTCGTCGGAAACGTGACCGTTCGCTGCAAAGACGTCGAGCATCCCGTCGAGATCGTAGTCGAAGAAGAAGCATGCAAACGTCAGCGACTGCGCAGACATCTTTCCGATTCCAGACGCGGGCGCCTCGTTTGTAAAGAGACCGGTGCCGTCGTTGTGATACAACGCAATGCTTTCGTTCGTGAAGTTTCCGATCACAACGCTCTGCTTGCCGGAGCCGTCGTAGTCGCCGGCGTCGACACCCATGCCTGCGCGAGCGGTGCCCGCTTCGCTGAACGCAACGCCCGCGATTACGCCGTTATCAGTGAATGTTCCATTGTGGTTGTTGCGATAGAGTCTGTTTGGCTCGGTGTCGTTCGCGACGAAGAGATCGAGCCAGCCGTCGTCGTCGTAATCGAGCAATGCGATGCCGAGAGTTTTGTTCGTGGCGTCGTTGAGACCCGCGCGTGCGGTGGCGTTTTCAAACGTGCCGTTGCCGCGGTTGTGATAGAGCGTGGGGCTCTGGCCTTTGTACGCTTGGGGTGTGCAGTACGATTTGTTTTTGCCGTCGAGCGTGCATGTTTGATCCGTTTCGACTGACCACTCGACGTAGTTACCGACGAACAGATCGAGCTTGCCGTCGTTGTCGTAATCGAACCACGCCGCGCTCGTCGAGAAACCCGGATCGCCGACTCCTGCTCGGCCCGTTACGTCGGCGAACTTCCCGCCGCCGAGGTTGCGAAAGAGACGGTTTGGACCAACGCAGGTGAAGTAGACGTCTTCGTTTCCGTCGTTGTCGTAATCCGCGATGGCGACACCGATACCGTAGATTTGAAGGCCGAGACCGGCTTGTTGCGTTACGTCAGTGAAGGTGCCGTCTTTGTTGTTTCGATAGAGCGCGGGGAATGATCGGCGCTTGCTTTCGTCCCAGTCCCTGGAGTTGACAAGCAGGATGTCCTGCCAGCCGTCGTTGTCGTAATCGAAGAATGCGCCGCCTGAGCCGATTGTTTCGGGGAGGTACTTTTTGCCAAAGGCGCCGCTGTTGTGTTTGAAACGTATTCCGGCTTCAGTGGTGATGTCGGTGAATTCGATCGGTCCGGAGGGACGCGGCGGCGTGGGACTCGGCGACGGCGAAGCAACGGCCGCCGCTTCATTCGACGGCGCCGTCGGCGCCACCTGCGCCGGCTGCTTGCAGGCCACAAAGAACACAAGAAAAGACACAAGAAAGAACGACTTAGGCTGCATCCTGCTGAGTTTTGTGTACTTTCCGCGATTCCAGCCAGAGTTCGATCAGCATCGCTGCGGGGCCGACGATGAAGAGCGCGTAGAGCGGCGCGTAGACGACGTGATTCAGCCGCAGCAACATTTCCACGAACGCGACGATAAATACAACAATGCACTGCCACTTCCTCGATCTCACCGTCGTCTTCGGATCTGTCACCATGAAGAACACAAAGAGCTGGTACATCGGTCCCGTGATCGCCGAAACCTCCGACTGCCACGGATCGCGCGTGATCCAACTCCGCACAAACGCGAAAAGAAAGAACGACAACACGTACGTCACGCTGATGTGAATCCGTTTCGCCCGCCAGATAATCACCGATCCCAAAATCCAAATCACGAGCAGCGGCCAAATAAAATTTCCCCACTGCACGGTCAGCGCCGCCACCGTTTCAGGCGCGAGAAACAACAACACGCAAATCCCAAAGTTCGAAGGATTCCAGAGATGACGCCCCTTCACGCGCAACACGTACTTCGACATGATCGAAATAACGCTGCACCACGCATACGGCCAAAACGCAGGCGAGCGAAGAAGAATCCCTACACTGATCCCGGAAATGTACGCACTCGAGAGGTTGATCCACTTGCCAAAAAAGATCCGCCCCAGCACCAGCTCGGCAACCAGCGCCGAGACGATGGCAAGCGCAGTTCGTTCGTAACTCTCGAGAATCCCGTACGCAAAATGTCCAACCACCAGGATCGTGGTGATAAAAAGCGGCGGCAAATAACGGTTATCCAGAGAGAACTTCCTCCGCCGCGACACCGGAAGATCCACAGGTTGGACAGCCGACTGGCTCATGCAGACTCCTTGATCTTATAGAGTTGTCCGGCGACGGGATTTTGAATCGTCTGCACGTGTCCCGACGGCCAGCGAATCTCAGCCTTCTCGATTGCCGGATTCTTTCCGAGCCCGAAATGCAAACGCCGCTGGTTCTGCGAACAGAATCCGCTCCCACCGGAAACGCTTTGCACCTGCTGCCGACCATCCCAAAACACACGCACCTGAGCTCCGATGGCGCTGCGATTACTCGTCGCGCCTTCGAGCTCAAAACCGATCCACTTGTTTTCCGGAGTCACGTTGTTTTTGTAAATGAGCAATGGTCCTTTTTGATTTGCAACCACAACGTCAAGCACACCACGATTCCACAGATCGACCAGCGCAACAGCACGTCCATCAAAAACATCGCTCGCGCCAACAGCCTGCGCCACATTCACAAACTTTCCCGCACCATCGTTGAGCCACACTTTTTTCTGTTGATAACCCGACAAGCTGCGACCATCCATCGCGGGCCAGTGCGCGGCGTCGGAAATGATCGTCGAGTTGCCGCCCGCGATCTTCGAAAAGTCGTACCAGTAATTTGCGTGTGCGTCGGCCGAGACGTAGCCGTTGACGAGATAAAGATCGAGTGTGCCGTCGTTGTTAAGGTCGCCGAACTGAGCGCCAAAACTCCAGCCACCCATCTCGACGTCCATCGCGCGCGCAAGATTATCGTACTTCAGCGCGTCGCCTGTCGTTCCGTCGCGCGGCACCCAAAGATTGTTTCCCTGAATCAAAACGCCTTCTTCAGAAATGTTTGAAACGTAGATCGAATATCGACCGTCGTTGAGAACGTCTCCGACAGAAGCATTCATGCCGCTCTTCGGGGAGAAGCCGACACCGGTTTGATTGCCGACTTCGCGAAACCGCTTGCCGTCGTTGAAGAAGAGTTCCGAGATTCCGTAATCGTTCGCGATGAAGAGATCCTGGTTGCCGGTGCCGCGGAGGTCTGCGACAGTTGCGGCCAACGCCCAGCGCCGCGTGTCGATGCCGACTTCTTGACTGACTTCTTCGAACGCGCCATCCCCCAAATTCCTGAAGAGGTATTTACGCCCGCCGTTTTTGGCGTACTCAAAACTCTCCGGCATCATCTTCGTGTTTTTCAGGTGCCAGAGGTCGACGTCTTCCGCGTAATAGCCCCCGAGGAAGAGATCTAGTCTTCCGTCGCGATCGTAATCAAACCAGACTGCCGTATTAGCGTTGACCCACCCTGGTAGTCCTGCCTTCTCACTCACTCGAGAAAACTTCTGTCCCGCATCGTTGTGAAAGAGTTCGGGCTTGCCCCATTTGTAGAGAAACAGATCTTCGTAACCGTCGTTATCGTAGTCGCCCCAAACAGAACCCATTGAAACGCCGGTCCCAACCTGATTGAGATCAGCAACGCCCATCTCTGTCGCGACATCGCTAAAGCTGCCGTCAGTGTTGTTTTTGAAGAGTGAGTTTTTACTACTCTCACCACTGTTCGTCACGTAGAGATCTGCCCAGCCATCGCGATTGAAATCCACCACAGACACGGCCGCGCCCATCGAAGCGACTTGCGGCATAATGTGGTCCAGTCGATGGTCCAACGTGGGCGGGTGATGGGTGAAGTTAACGTGGGAGGCTTGCGCCACTTCCTGGAGATAGAAGCCGTATCGAGCCAGCGCGCTCGAAGGATCGGCGGCGGTAGTTTCTCGACTCTTTGCACGCCACCGCAAGATCAGCGGCGTCGCAAGCAATGCTACAAAGCAGATTCCAAGAATAATTCTGGCCGTCTTACCGCGAATCATTTTTCTTAATGCCACAAGAAGCACAAACCGATTTTGTGCATTTTTTGTGGCTTACCTCAGTGCATTTCGGAAAACATCTGGCGTCACGTATCGCGTGTGGTAGTTCTGCCAATCTTCAGGATAGCGACGATACACCCATTCGTCTTCGAGCCGGCCCGGCGGAGTTATGTACTGGTTCTTAGCGTGGTATGGCAAAGGCAAAACGGTTTTCGAGAATGTCGAATTGTAATCCCCGTCCTTGATCCAGCCATCACCCACTATCACATAGTCGCGCACCCAACCTGCGGGCGGCGCGGCAGGAGCCGCAAAACGAAACGACATCTCGTCGCCTGCATTCATGATGACATAGCGATCATCAGCGCGCATCAGAAGCTCGCGCACATCCCCGAACCTTGTGTAGTAGCCAATCAGATCTCGCCAAACCTGCTTTGACCCTGAGAGACGATTGTAGTCCGGTATCTGGGGAGACGAATCGTTCGCCTGGTTGATAACAGAATAACCGCGATGATGCAGATCCGCCGCATCGGGATTCAATCGCGCAATCCTGAGCTCAGCGCTCGGAAGCCCCACCGCCCACTCGAGCGAATCCCAATAGACCTCGAGATTCGTCCGTAAGCGTAGGCGACGTGGTATCCCCGATTTAAACACATCTGTCAAATCAAACAGGCAGATCTTCTTCCGACCGGCCGGAAATCCCATGTTTGGCCGCACAACAGTCCAACCGCCGCGGCCGTCAGGAACCTCCAAACTCAAAGGCTTTGCCTTCTCTTGTTGTCCCTGGCTGATAGCGACATTGATTGAGGAATCAGTTGGGTGCATCCAGCCGTTTGCAATCAGCCAGAGCGGTCCAGTTGCGGGTGCATCGTCGCCGAGATCGACCTCAACGTAGTGATCGCGCGTAACGCCCTGATACATGCCCCGACCGAAAGTATCAAGATAGTTGCCGTCCAGAGTGTTTACGATGCTGGTGACGTCCTGTCCGTGATCGTCAATGGCTTTCGCGATCTTACGAGGAGTCGAGACTGTTGTAACAGCCGGCTTCGCAGGCGGAATTACGAATCGTTCGTCGACAAATATCTCGCTTCCCTCGGGGTGATCTACGACCATGAGGCTGAGATGATCGTAATAGTAGGTCTCCCAGAGCTCGGCGGTGATGCGCAGGTCGTAAAAACCATCACGGGGCACGAGTTGATCGCGACCGATCTTGTACCACTCCTCTGTCGCTTCGACTCGCGCGGTTCCCAACGTGTTAATGCGCAAGCCAATCGCCGAGCTCCACGGCACAGCATCCTTCACGAACTCCATCTGCTTGCCGTTGTAAGCAAAAAGAAACGGACACGAACCTTTGAGGCGTTGCTCGGTCAGTATTTCCTGATCGGCTTTTACCTCAAACTCTGCGTTGACACTCCCGTTAGGCCAAACCACGCGTATCACATCCGCGCCCGTCTGTTCACCGAGACCGAAGTGAAGCTGCGGTGCATTGATGGGTTGCTTTTGAGCCAACAGGCCGGAACGGATCTCCGCCTCCCCGCCAATGCCGAACGAGTTGATGCGCTGATCTCCGGTCGCCTGCACAGCCCGTGGTCGGACGATTTGCCAATGATAGTTTTTTGAACCGTGATTGATTGCCTGGCGCGGTTGCTCTTCGAGAGAAAGGCCGAGCAGATCGAGACGGCCATCACCATTAAGATCTGCGACGTCAAAGACTCGCTCCTTCCAAACGGCGTCCGGCAACAACATGAACCTACCGTTGCCATCATTCAACCAGGCAAGTGCACCAGGCAAACAAGGTGTTACACATTTGAAGGGAACGTCGCGAGGGAGCGAAGACATTAATAGTAAATCGAGACCTCCGTTGTTATCGAGGTCTATGATCTTTAATTCTGCCGGCCCTGAAATCGTATAACTGGGAGGATCCGGCTGCCGGGCGATCTCCGTTTGTGTCGAATCCGCTTCGTGATCTTTGTAAGAAAAACGCTGAATGGTTCCATCGCCTTGCACGGCAAGCAAATCGAAGACGCCGTCATTGTCAACGTCCATAACGTTGATGGAGCTTACGGCGACGCCGGCGTTGGGTATAGCCCGTTGGATGAACTGACCTTGTCGCTCGTTACTGAAAACATTGAGTTTCCACGAGGCATCGATGATAGCCGCATCGGCATCGCCGTCCGCATCGAGATCGGCCCATGCAAAGTCTTTTAATCCGGAAATTCCGGTAAATGGCTGGATCTCAAGAAAGCTGCCATCGCCATTGTTTCTTAAGACCGGAGGTGGACCAGATCGGGATTCAAGTATGAGGTCGAGATCACCATCTGCTTCTATGTCAGCGCTCCAGGCGCCCTCGTAATCGCGATTGAGAGTTGCGGCCGGCAGCTTCGTTTCACTTGTCACATCCGTAAAAGCAGAGGGGCTATCCTGCCGGAATAAACGCAGGCCGCCAGTGCCGGTGAGGACGAGATCTGTTCTGAAGTCGTAATTGAAATCGAGGGGCAAGATGCCTCGCGTGGTGGGAGGTTTATTAGATATTCCGCCTGGAAATGGAAAAGTTGCGCCGCTTGCCAAACGAACTTCGTGCCCCGTCGCGGTCACAATAACGGGAGTTCCGGTTCCACTTAAAGAGATCGCACCGATCCAGTCTGCCTGAGTTTCTCCTCCAATCTGCTCGGCGTTGAACTTGATGGCCGTGTCGGGGGGCGCAGTCGTAAAGACAGGAGCCTCCAATTTTAAAAACTGTGTAAACGGGACCGCCTCTTCGCCTGGTGGGGGCTTGATAGCAGAGAGATTGCGCCTGTATTCCGGCACACGCACCAACACGTTGCGTAAGAAAGTCGTTCGTGTTGCGGCGGCGCGCAGGTCGCCGCTCTTGACTGCCGCATCGACCGCGGTGACTTGTTCTCGCACTTCAGCGGGCCACGATGATGAACGAGCCGCGATCTTCGCCACCGCTGACTTGAGTGTTTCAGCATCGCCACGCTTTGCCGCCACGCGACTTAATTCAACCAGCGCGGCGAGGTTATCTGGTTGCGCGGCGAGAATTTTTTGAATGAGGTTCTGCAACTCTTGCGCGCTCTGTTCGTCACCCTGTCGCTCGACTTCCTCGGCGAGTTTGTAGATCGAGATCAGATTGCCCTGGTCCAACTCGACAGATCTGCGCAGCGCTTTGATTGCTTCAGCCGTGTTACCGCGACTGCTCTCGAGAAGTCCTAACAGGTAGAAGATTTTGCTGTTGTCAGGAGCTTCAGCGCGAGCGCGCTGCAGTCGCTCGGATGCGGTGTCGTAATTTCGCTGACGAAGTGCGAGGAGTCCCCAGTTGGCCCAACCCGCAGGTTCGGCGGGAGCAAGCTGTGTGAACCGCGAGAGCTTCGCGTCAGCCTGCACGTCGTGTCCGACCTGCAATGCTGCGAGACCGATGTAAAACGTTCGCACCAGCTCGTTGTATTGGGGAGAAGACTTCGCAGGGAGATTGGCGCCTGGACGGCACGCGCTCAACGTCAAAAGCAGCGCGAGCAGAATCGTGATCTTAGTGTTCTTCATAGGTCGTATAGGACCTATAAGTCGAATAGGACCTATAAAAAATCTTCTTTGCGCCTTTGCGCGTTTGCGGGAAACTCAGCACAATGTAGCACAATGCGACGTTTTAAAAGTGGCCTCCTGCTGCTGGCGCTGTCCGTTAGTTTTCTGACTGTTCCAGCTTATCGTCAAACCGAGCAAGCGAAAGCAAACGCGCGCGAAGATGCGTATCGCGCGAATAATATTGGCGTCGCGCTGCTCGAACAATTCAAACACAAAGAAGCGGCAGACGCGTTCCGCCGCGCGTTGCAACTCGAGCCCGGCTTAGCGCTCGCGCGCATCAATCTCGGCATCGCACTTTTCAATGTGCCGGATCTGCCTGCCGCGCAAAAAGAGTTACAAGCGGCGAGTGTGGCTTCACCTTCGGCGCCACAGCCGCACTACGTTTTAGGACTTTTGGCGAAGACGCAAAATCGGCCGGCGGACGCGATTGCCGCGTTTCAAAAAGTCCTGCGCATCGATCCGAACGATGTTGGTGCAAATGTGAATCTCGGTCAGATCTATGCGCAGCAACGAAAGTATCCGGAAGCGATCGCACTGTTGCGCACCAGCGTCGCCGCTGAACCATACAACGCCACCGCGCTCTACAACCTCGGAACCGCGTTGCTGCGTTCGGGTCAGAGAGAAGAAGGACAGAAAGTCATCGCGCAGTTTCAGGAACTGCGCCAACGCGGGACTGGCACCACGCTCGGAACAAATTATCTCGAGCAGGGCCGCTATGCTGAAGCGATCGCATCGACCGGCGCTGAGCCGGGGCTCGTTGAAAAACGCACTCCGGAAGTAGTCTTCGCCGACGCCACCGCAACGTCATTGCCCGCAGGCGATTGGCCGGCGACTGATCAAGCTGTTAACCAACCCCCACCTTCGAGTATTCCATTGCTCTTTGACTACGACCTCGATGGTGATCTCGATCTGCTCACAGTCACAGGCGCGAGACACCACTTGCTTCGAAACGATGCCGGTAAGTTTACCGACGTAACTGCACAATCTGGAGCTCTTTCTACCGCGTCGAAAGTCGGCGCCGTCATAGCAGCTATCGCCGGCGATTATGACAATGATAATCGCGCCGATTTGTTTGTCCTTCGTTACGACACAAGCACGCTCTATCACAATGACGGGAACGGCAGCTTTTCAGATGTAACTGCGGCGGCCAAAATTCCAGCACCACCCCCCGGTCCGAGATCCATGGCGTTCACCGACGTCGACCACGATGGTGATCTCGACATCGTGATCGCCGGTGACCGGCGCCTGCTGCTGCTGCGAAATAACGGCGATCGCACGTTCACGGATCAGACTGCTGCTGCAAAACTCACAGAAACGGGCACTGCTGTCGCAATCGTCCCAACTGACTTCGACAACCGTCGCGACATCGACCTCCTCATCGCATCAACTGACAAGATCCAGCTCTGGCGCAACTTGCGTGATGGCACGTTCCGCGATGTTGCAACTGAAGTCGGTCTCAGTGTGAAAGGTGCTACTAACGTCGCCGCCGGCGATGTAAACAAAGATGGCTTTACTGATTTTTACTTCGCATCTCCGACGGATAACGCTGGCTACTTCGCGCTCAGCAACGGTAAAGAGAGGTTTCAGGTATCGCAAGCGGACGGTCGCAGCAGCGCTTCGCAGTTCCTCGACTACGACAACGACGGTTTACTTGACCTTGTTTCGATTGTCCGGGGAGGAGGTTTGCGTGTTCTGCGCAATACGGGTGATGCGTGGGTGGATGTAAGTAGTAAAGCAACCCCAGGCGTTACAGCGCTAAACGAACGCGGCGTACTCGCATCAGGTGATCTCGACGGCGACGGCGACACTGACATCGTTTTTGGCTCACCGGGTGGACTGAAGATCGCGCGCAACGACGGCGGTAACTCTAATCGTTCATTACATCTGAATCTTGCGGGCAGAGTCAGCAACCGTAGCGCAGTCGGATCGAAGATCGAGATCCGCGCGGGGAGTCTCGCTCAAAAGCTCGAGACCTATTCCGCTTCACCTGCTCCTGCGCCTGCCGACATCCTCTTCGGTCTCGGCCAACGGACTGCGGTCGACGCGGTGCGCGTGTTGTGGCCTGCCGGGATTCTCCAGTCGGAGACAGAATTTGCGAGTACCGCTGGACCAGGTAAATCACTCATCACTGTTTCGCTGACAGAGTTGGACCGCAAACCATCTTCGTGTCCGTATCTCTACGCGTGGAATGGTGAGCGGTTCGAATTCATCACCGACTTCCTCGGCGGCGGTGAGATGGGCCACCTCGACGCGCCTGGCATCTTCAACACTCCCGACCCTGACGAGTACGTCCGCATCCGCGAAGATCAACTGCGCGAGCGCAACGGCCGCTACGATCTTCGTGTAACGAACGAATTGGAAGAAGCGCTGTTTGTAGACAAGGTTCAGTTGATTTCGGTGGCTCATCCGGAAGGCACGGAAGTCTTTCCAAATGAAGGACTTACGGTTCCACCGCAACCGTTCCGAGTCCACACGGCTCGAAACGCTCGTTCCCCACTCGCGGCCTTCGACGAACATGGTCACGACGTACTTTCCCGCGTCGCACGTTTGGACCGCGAGTATCCGGACGATTTCAAGCTTCAACAGATACGAGGCTACGCTGACGATCACGAATTGACGTTGAAGCTCGATCCGGACTTGCCGGCACGAGGAGGTTTGTTGTTGCTGACCGGTTGGACCGATTACGCGTGGTCCAGCGATAACCTCGCCGCGTCTCAAAGTGGAAAGAGTCTGAAGCTGCCTGCACTACAGGTGAAAGATAAGCACGGGCATTGGAAAACCGTGATTGAAAACATCGGGATCCCTGTCGGTCGACCACAGACTATCGTCGTCGATCTTTCGGGTAAGTTTTTTAGCGCCAATCGCGATGTGCGCGTCGTCACCAACATGCGTATCTACTGGGACCAGATCCTGGTCGCGAATTCTGCTGAACAGTTTCCGATGAGATTGGCGCGCACCGATCCGTTTGTTGCTAACCTGCAATGGCGCGGCTTCTCGCTGGAACACTCGCCCGACGGTCGACAGCCAATGACCTACGATTACAAAAACGTATCGTTCACGTCGCCGTGGAAGGTAATGACCGGACGCTACACACGCGAAGGTGACGTGCGCGAGCTGTTGCTCGATGCTGACGACATGTTTGTGATCTCTAAACCAGGTGATGAATTGGTGTTGTCGTTCCCGGCAGACAAAGTGGCCTTACCTAAAGGATGGACTCGCACGTTCCTGCTCTATGCGAACGGATTCAGTAAGGAGATGGACATTAATTCGGCGAGCCCGGACCAGGTTGGACCACTTCCGTTTCACGGCATGAGCAAATATCCGTACACGTGGCCCGAGCGTTATCCGATGACTGAGAAGAGACGAAGATACATGGAGAAATACAACACGCGTGTGGTCACGTCATCCGTACCATCGATCGTGTCGGAATTTTTAGACTAAACAGGAGTGTCTCTGCGTATCTCTGTGTACCTCTGCGCCTCTGCGGTAAAAGCACGTTCACCGCAGAGGCGCAGAGGTACGCAGAGGTAAACCAGATCATGGAATACATAAGATATTCGGTCGCGGCTTGCCAAACAGACTTCGCTAATCCTCTGGATCGAAAAGCAATGCGATCAAATACCGATCGCATGCTCTCAATGATCGACTCCGCCGTCGCGGGCGCGGCGCCGTTTCTCCCGGTGCGCCTCGTCGTGTTTCCTGAGTTTGCGCACTCAGCACCTGTCTTCGAAACGGCGAGAGAACTCATCGAGAAACTTGCGATCCAGATCCCGAACGAACACACCGAGCGGCTACAACAGAAAGCCAAAGAACACGACATCTACATTCAAAGCGGCTCAATGCTCGAGGTCGATCCGAAATGGCCGGGACACGTCTTCAACACCACGTGCCTCATCGGCCCTGAAGGCGTGCTTTACAAGTATCGAAAAGTGAACACGTGGATTCCGTACGAGGTGCACACGAGCCCGCATGATCTCGAGGGCTATGACGAGCCGCTGTTTCCCGTCGCCGATACGCCCATCGGCCGGCTCGGTTGTGCGATCTGTTACGACTGGCTGTTTCCCGAAGCGATGCGGCAGTTGACGGCGAATGGCGCGGAGGTTTTGATCCGCGTGTCGGCGTACATGGATCCGTGGGGCGCGACTGAGCCGATGGCGTGGTGGACCATCGTGAATCGCTGTCGCGCACTCGAGAACACAGCTTACGTCGTCGCCGCGAACCAGGGCGCGAGTTTGAAACACTATCCACCGTATTCGTGGCCCGGAGGCAGTCAGGTGGTCGACTTCGACGGACGCCTGCTGGCTGAGGCATCTCCAGGACCTGGTGAACGGATCGTCGTTGCGCCGATCGACATTACTGCCCTGCGTCACGAACGCGCCGTGCGGCGCGGTCATCACATGTTGGCCCACCTGCGCACCGAAGCCTATCCGGTGTATCAGAAACACCAGTACCCACCGAAGCTCGAAGGTGATGAGGGATTGAGTTATGAGAGAAACAATCTCTTGATCGACGAGGCGAAGAAACTCAAACCTTGAGGAAGATCTTCCGGTTGTAAAGAATCCACATCAGTACCAGACAAACTAAGACGAAGCAGATCGCAAACGCCAGAGATGCGTTAACTGGCGATGCCCACGATGCAAACACGTGATTGTAAATCCACCCGCCGAGCGTATCCCCACCGACTTTGATCGTTCCAAGAGCGACGGCTATTAAATCCGCCACGACGTACAGCGCAATCGCGTTCAGACCAAAGACCTCGAACGGCTTGGCCCACCGTCGATAACCCTTGATATCGATGATCCAGTAACAGAGAGCAACGAACTGTAATGCGAGGCCGCCGGTGAAGAGCACGTACGAGCTGGTCCATAACGCTTTGTTGATCGGGAAGAACGCGTTCCAGGACCACCCAATCGCGACACAAACCGCGCCAACGACAAACATCCCTGCGGCTTTTTCCACGCGCGATTCTTCCCTTCGCAGCCACACGCCGGTCAACACTCCCATCAACGCGGTTGCGATAGCGGGAATCGTGCTCAGCAATCCTTCCGGATCGTAAACGCGCGCCTGTGCCCAAACGTGCTTACCAAAGACGACGCGGTCGACAAACGACGGCAAGCTTCCCTCTTTCGTGAGGTCACCCGCGGCATAACCCGGCGCCGGAATAAACTTCAACATCAACCAGTAAACAATCAGCAAACCAATGGTGATCGCGATCTGAGTTCTGACTTTCGTGTTGAGAAAAATGATCGACGCGAAGAAGTAGCAGACAGCGATTCGTTGCAGCACACCCGGAATGCGGTACTCCGCGAGTCCGAAAGACGGAAGTCCATTGAGAAACAGACCGATCGCAAAGATGATCAACGTGCGCTTGATGATTTTGATGTAGATGTCGCGCTTGCTGCCGCCACTCTCGACTCGTCTTGCGAACGCGAGCGGTATTGCGACGCCGACAATGAAAACGAAGAAAGGAAAGACGAGATCGGTCGGCGTCCAACCGTGCCAACTTGCGTGTTCGAGCGGCCAGTAGATGTGTTCCCACGAGCCCGGGTTGTTTACAAGGACCATCCCGGCAATCGTGATTCCGCGAAAAACGTCGAGCGATACGAGCCGGTTCGTTTCCGAAGGAATTGTGGACGTTGGCATCGGCGGGCGAATTCTAGCAGAACTGTGGCCGCAAAAAGGCACAAAAAAGAACACAAAACTGAGGGATTAGATTTTGTGTTCTTCTTTGTGCCTTCTTGTGGCCCTACTCTTCGCGGATTTCGCGGCGGCCGATCTTCCACTGATCGCCTTCGAGTTGCATGTTGACGACCTCTGTGGCCTTTCCTTCTCGACCAGTTCCGGTGAAGCGCAGTGTCGCTTTGTTATCCTTGATAAATCCGCCGGCTAACTTCAGATCGTCGAGCGGAGCAAACACTTCAAGGAACATCTGGCGCTGCGCCGGCGACACCGATTCGAGATCGCGTTTGATCTTCTCCGCGTCCGCGGCCGGCACAACACTCAGCCAAACAGCCATCTTTTCGTCAAAACCTTTCGCTGACTTCATCCGGTCTATCGCGGAAAAATATGCTTTCGCGGGAGCGCCGCCATCAGCCGGGAGCGCGGAGCCGCCGTTGTTTGCCGTCACTGGTCCATTCGAAACCGCAGGCGCGAGCATCGCGGCGTTGAAGAGCAGGTCGACTCTGTAGATGCGGTCGTCCTGATGAATGGGAAACGCTGAAAACAACCGTCCCTCGATCGCATCTTTGTCGTATCTGACGTAATCGCGCTCGATTCCGGGAATCTGATCGAACACATCGCTCGACGCTTGCAGGCTCTCATCCTTCGCATCGCTCGCGAGCTGGCTCACCCACCAGAGATTCGCTTCGCTGCGATCGATTGGTCCAGTCGTGTTGTACGTCAAGACGTAAGTGTTGCCGCTGTTTTTCATCGCGAGCAGGTTGTTTGCCCTGTCGTCGAACAACGCTTTCTCATCGACCGGTTTTTCCGTCAGCCAGACCTTATAAACGTTCTTGTTTTCGTCAAACAGGTCCAATTCAACCAGGCGCGCGTAGGCGTTCGTGAGTGTTACGGCTTTATCGTTGATCACGAGTTGACCGCTTGCCTGCCCGGCCGAGAGTTTCGTCGGTGGCTGCTCGTAGAACGCGCCTCCGGTCCAGATGTCCGGCCGTAGGCTCACACTGAAGTTGATGTCAGCCTGTTGCGAGGGAGCGTTTGACTTGATTTGTCCTTCAACCTTGTCATTCGAAAGCGACTTGATCTCGACCACGAGATTGCCAAACTCATAATCGTTGCCATTGAAGTATGGTCTAACGCCGGAGTTGCCGCTTTGGTCCATCGCGACGCGGAAAACAACGCCGCGCGTATCGCGATTTTGCAATACGTCGCTCAGCTCCGCCGTCGCCGCTTCAACGTCGTCGTTTTCCGCGACGGCGAGCGCGAATCGTGGCAGTGGTTTTTCAACGAGCACGATTAAGGCATCTTTCTTATTCGGATCCTGCTGGTTTTTTACGATACGCGCGTAGGCCTGCGCCGGATTGATGTTGAACGGCTTCTTGTCGTAGCTGAATTTTCCGTCGACGGCGAAACTGCCCGACACTGTGTTTACCGACTCGACGTAGTGAGCGGTTAGACCAGCGACCGGACCAGCGTCTTTCCTCGAGCAGGCAGCGACAGTCAACACCAGCAATCCAAGGCAAAGGGTGCGCGTCCACATGGTCATAGGATAGCAGGATTTGCCTCTGCGTATCTCTGCGTCCTCTGCGCCTCTGCGGTGGAATTTGTTTTCACCACATGCCTTCAAACAACTCATTCCATCTCGCGTCCAGGTAACCTTTCACCTGGATCTCGCAAAACGTTTTGTCTAATTCTTTATCCGTAATCATGGCTTCTACCTTTCAGCAATTCGATTCAAATACTCTCGCGCACTGTCGAGCGAGACCTCTGACGAAATGAACGCAATATGGTTATCGGGTCGTAAGAAGACGACGAAGTCGTTCTCCTTTTCGAATATCTCCCGCACACGCGAATCGATTGGAACAAGGTGACAGTCAGCCACTTCATCGAACTGACGCTGTACCTCCTCGCAAATGCCACTGTGATTACTCTCGCCGTCTGAAAAAACGAGCAGGTGAAACTTCGGTGCGTTTAGTTTGTGGAAAATGTTCTCGCCATTCACAAGGAAATACGGCATGCGGTCTCCGGCTTTCGCGTGATCGGGTTCATCGTCCTGATGCTGGCTCAGCGTGCTGTCGCGATAAGAGATCCCGATCTGCGAGATCAGCGGGAAAAATATTTTTCTGATTGGCTCGAGAGTCGTGGCGAATCCCGCCAGCGGTGGAAAGATAGTCGTGCGAATCAAGCCCAACAGCCAGTTTGGGCCTGCTGCAAACTCGAAAATGCGATCGGTAGTTTCCAGAAGCCTCTTGGCGTTGGCGAGCCGCTCGTCGTTGTACGTCTCGAGAATACTCGGCCTCGCCACACCCTTGATGACGAGCGCGAGTTTCCACGCGAGGTTGTAGGCGTCCTGAATGCCTGTGTTCATACCCTGCGCGCCGGTGGGGCTATGAATGTGCGCCGCATCTCCCGCCAGAAAGCACCTTCCTTTTGAAAACCTGTTAACGCGCCGCGAGTGGACCCTGTAAAGTGAAAACCACCTGACGTCCGAGATCTCGAGCGCGAGTTTGGCTTCGTCTTTGATCTGTTGCTCGATCTCTTCGTAGAGAACCTCGCCCTGCTCCTGGTTTTTGCTTTCCGGAAACGTGCCGACGATCCGATAGCGATTCTCACCTTTCATCGGAAAGAACGCAGTGAACACCTCGCGCGCCAGACAAACGTGCAGCGAGTCGTGCGGCAACTTCCAGTCAACGCGCGCATCGGCAACGTAAAACAGACGCTCGAACGTGCTGCCTTCGAACGTGAGTCCGAGGCCGTGTCTGACAGGACTGCTCGCTCCGTCACAACCGACGAGATACTTGCCGGTGATCGTTTGCAACTCGCCCGAGTCTCTTTTGACACGAGCAGTAACTCCGTTTTCATCCTGCGAAAAGCTCTCGAGCTCAGTGTTCCACCAAACCTCTCGCCCCTGTATTTGCAGGTACCTGTAAAGCAGTTCCTCGTTTTTGCTTTGCTCCAACATCAGCATGTAAGGGTACGCGCTGAGGTCTTTACCGAAATTACCGAGGTGCATCTCGCCGCGCACTTCACCGCCTTCTATTAAGCGGATCTTGCTCGCGATTTCGCCTTCTTCGATCGCGGGTTGGGCCAGTCCAAGCTGCTCGTAAATCTCGAGCGTGCGTGCCTGGACGCCGATGGCCTTCGAAAAGCGCGTGAAACTCTCGTTTTTCTCGACGATGACGAAGTCGATGCCGTAGCGGATGAACTGGCAGGCCAGCGAAAGTCCGGTGGGGCCTCCGCCAATAATGATTACGTCCGTATTGATTGTGGCCATAAGTCAATAGCTCCCTATTAAATGTCACCCACAAAATACGGGTTTCCTCAGGGAAATGTAATGGCCCGAAAGATACATTTTTGACGGGGGCGACGGGGTGATGGGGTGACAGGGCGTCTGCGACCGGCCGAACCAGTTCCTGCCACTGTGTAGTTTCGTGGGGCGTCGAGGGGGCGGGGCGGCATGAACCTCACTTGCCGCCCCTTTCTTTATGTCTTTTGTTTTATGTGTCTTTTGTGCCTTTTTGTGGCTGCTTCGTTTTTCTTCGGTTGCCGGCCCGTTCGTACTCAGTGATCGCCTGAGCTTCCTTGAGCAGCGCGTTCCGGAACGACCCAAGCACCTTCAGCAGCAGATCGAGTTTCCGCAGGCTCTCACGTCGCGCGCGCACCGTCCCGAGAAAGAACTCGAGCTGAATACGTCGACGACAGTCAGCAATGGTCAACATGTAGTGGCCCCACTTGTATTCACCACCGCGACTCGACTCAACTTCCGCCAAAATATAGGAAGTGGTCCCACTAGAAACTGATGCGAGAAAAACGCGTTTTCGGAAAAAAGGATTATTCATGTGAGGTAATGCTCTTTGTCATTGAATTAATTTGCCGCTCACGTATAATACGCGGGCTCACCTCTCTTGTCAACGATATTAGTTAAATGTCGTCCTCATATAGGATGAGAAAAGAGGAATAGTAATGGATCTACTCGACCACATCGCGGCGAGGCTTAGAGATCTGCGCGTCAGCTACAACAGTGGCGAAGGACTGTCGCAGGAATCACTCGCGAATCATCTGAAAGTCGCTTCGAATACGATCTCCCGTTGGGAGACCGGGACATATCGGCCCAGTGTTAAGGACCTGGAAAAAATCTCACGCTTCTTCGGTGTCTCGATGATTTCGTTTTTTCCATCTGAGCTGGTGAACGAAGATGAAGATGAAAACCTCAAAGCGCTCTTACGTACTGCGCGGCAGTTACATCCCGCAGATCTCGAAGAGCTGAGAAAATATGCGGAATTTCGCAGGGCGCGCGGGATCTATCAGGGAAAGACTCGTCCTCAACCGGGTCGGAAAGCGGGTAAACACAAGTGAACGTACAACATTACTACGAAGATCTTAGAGCGCTCGCAAGGCAAGTGCGCGCGGAACATGGATTGACATCACCACGTGTTCTCCCGAGTGACCTCATGCGGATCTACGCACAATACGGAATTGTTCTCGATGAATGGCCCTATCGCTTCAGGCATTTGCGCGGGGCGTTCATCGACGATCATCTCGGCACGACGATCATGATTGCCAGAGGTCTGCCGCAGGATCCGATGGTTTTTACGATGGCCCACGAACTGAAACACTTCTTTCGCGATCGCGACCTGGGCATCTCTTATTGCGATCAATCGAATTTGAATAAGAGCCTGGAAGTGGGAGCGGAGATTTTCGCTGCCGAGTTGCTCTTCCCCGACCGCGATTTTATCGCACACATGAATGCGATGGGCATCCGCAGAGATCAGTGTCTGCCCAAAACGCTCATCCGTCTGAAACGCACGACGGGAACGACGCTCAGTTACGCAGGGCTCGCGATTAAGGCTGAACGACTCGGGTTCGCCCCGGCACATTCGTTAACGACGATCAAAACATGGCGTAGGTTGGAAGCGCTGTACAGCGCACCCGCGCCATTGGGAAGGAGCAGTTTGCAGATGCATTAACAGAGATCCCGCATCATCAGGCGTTGAACTTGGATCGGGTCAGTACCACCTGCGGTAGCGGGTGGGTCAATCGTAACCATCACGCATGATCTGGATCGTTGACCCACCCGCTACCGC
>JBIOUJ010000180.1:0-14807 GCA_044867025.1 Pyrinomonadaceae bacterium
CCCTGGCTTTCATATTCCGCGCCGTTGGCGCTGCGCTTGCCCCTGGCTTTCATATTCCGCGCCGTTGGCGCTGCGCGCCTATGCAGCGACTATCGAGCTTCGCATTGCATATTCAATCAACTCTGCGTTACTCCTGATGCGAAGGTGTTCCATCATCGTGTACTTGTGAAAAGCAACGGTGCGAGGAGAAACGTTGAGCACAAACGCAACCTCTTTCATCGACCGTCCTTCCGCCAGGAGTTGCAGAACTTCCTTCTGCCGGAGTGTCAGAGGACTGGTGCTCTTTCTGAGTTTGAAATTCTGAACGAACGAACCATCCATTCCCTTGGTCATCAGCGGCGTCACATAAAAACCGCCCCGGGCCACCTCACGGATTGCGTTCTGTAATTCAGCAGCCGCGGAATTCTTCAGCAGATAGGCTGAGGCGCCGAGGCGAAAGGCTTCTCCGGCCATGTCAGGATCGTGGTTCATCGTCAGATAGACCAGCTTCACGAGCGGCATTGCCTGTTTGAGCCGTTGCCCTGCATTCAAGCCGTTCATCGCCGGCATTCCAATATCGAGCACGATGACGTTGGGATGAAGGTCGGGGGCTCCTTCCATAAGCGAACGGCCATCGGCAAACATGCCAACCACTTCGAATTCTGGTTCCAGTAAATTCTTCAAGGCGTCCAGGATTAGCGTGTGGTCGTCAGCAAGGATGACGCGGGGGCGTTTCATAATTTTTCCTTCCCTTTCTAGACTCGGGCAAATCGGAATTTGTTTGGGGAGTCAGTTTCCAACTTCAAAGGCACCGACACCTCAATGCGAGTACCGCGCAGAGGTTTCGAGTAAACGTTTATCTGACCGCCGAGAATGTGTAGTCGCTCTTTCATGCTGATGAAGCCCAGCCCCTTTTCCATCAAGGCTGTCTTTGTGTTGAACCCACAGCCATTGTCAGAGACAGCAAGACGAACGACATTTCGAGTTCTGGTTAGCACTACCCGTGCGGATTTTGCGCCGCTATGCTTCACGCAGTTACGCAAACCTTCCTGCGCGATTCGAAAAACACACAAAGTAATATCTTTAGGCAGGATGGACGGAAATCCGTTTTGATGAAATTCCACTGTGAGCTTTCCACTCTCCGTCAATTCAGCGCATAGACTCTTGACGGCGGCTGCCAGTCCCAAGTGGTCCAATTTCGAGGGATGGAGCCTGTATGAAAGCCGGTGAATCTCCGCGGCTATTTCCTGCGCCTGAGCCTGTAGACGCTGAACATTCTGGCGCAGACCGAGCGGTTTCTGTATTTGTAGTCCGAGCTGCTCCAACTCAATAGACAGCACCGCCAGCCTCTGATTGAAGTCGTCGTGCAATTCGCGCGCAACTCTGCGCCGCTCCTCCTCCTGCGCTGTAATCAGACGACCACCCAGGTCTTTCAAAGCCTCTTCCGCACGCTTTCGTTCCGAGACGTCAATCATGAAGCCATGAAGTTTAGTCGCCCTTTCGCTTTGGGGATCGACACTGATGAGGTTCTGAATCCAAACCAGCCGTCCATCATTCGCCCAAATGCGAAACGTAAGATCGAAGTGCTCCGCGATCCGCGTTTGTTTCTCATAACCCGCGATCACGGAATGCAGATCATCCGCGTGGATATGTGAAGCCAGGAAATTGGGCTCATACCACTCTGCTGTTGAATAGCCAAGCATCTTTACCGCGTGCTCACTCACATAAGTGACACGTTGGCCTTCAACCTCACCTTCCCAAGCCAGGATCTGCGTCCCCAGGGCCTCAATCAGACGTTCCTTGCCGTCTCTGAAAGCGTCACGAAGAAGCGGCAGCTCTTCATGAGTTATCAAAACCCTGAAAGTCGACCCGGGCAAATTCAGACGCGCGGCATGTATGACGAAAGGCCGCGACTCGGTCAATGACCGGTAATAATATTTGCGATGAAATTCCTTCTCGTTTCCGAAGAGTATGTTTTGAATATCGTCGGCGAGGGTGGTGTTTGCGTCCTCATCCGACTCTGACTGCGTGAGTCTTCTACAACTTTCAAAATAGGAAGGTTCCGTAGGTTCAGGGTTCCGCCCAAGCAGGCCCCAGGCCTTGCTCGCATAGATAATTGACCCTGACTCATCGAGGACGGCGACATTTGAAACGCAGGCATCCACGATCGCCCGCAATGAATCATCGGGCGAAGTGTTGTCCTTAAGAAGCGAATTGACTGTTTCTTTTACCGGGCTCAAAAACATGGTGCTTGTCCACTCTCGAGTCTGATACTTCCACTGGGCGCCGGGGAGTTTGCTATCAACCTTCGATTGCGGTCGCTTCAAGGTTTGCATAAGTGCGAAGTCACATTTGCTTTCGACTCGATGCTGCGAACACTCAAGACGGTTATCGCCCCTCGGAGTACAGCGAAGTGATTGGACTCGAGATAATTGTTGAGATCTCTTTCCGTTTCCCATTCACTAACGAGCAAGGTCGAGTTCTCGTCGGTCACGTCAAGGTAGCAATCGAGCGTGCGGCAGCCTTTGGCCTCTTTCATTGGATCGAGTAAAGGACCAACGGTTTGCAAGAACTCCGTTCGCTTCCCTGGTTGCAGGGTAATTCTGGTCGTATTCACAATCATCGCGGGCACACTTCCACGCAAACGTTTAAGATACCGGGCCGCACACTCCGACTATCAAACTTCGCTAGGTCTTTCCAGGTTTTCTCTCGATAAAGAGAGGGGCGATTATTGACCTTGTGCTCTTTCTACTGCAAAGCGCGTGCACAAAGGACACGGCATGTGATAACTCCGTTAACTATTTTGTTTTAATGGTTTACAGTCGCAGCAGGTACTGCGGCATTCTTCCACGCCGTGAAAGTGGGCCGTTGTATTTCGCGGGAACTGTGATACTACACGGCGGCTGAATAATGTTCGCTGGGGATCACGTTATTGCGCGGATGTATGCGTGTTGTTTGCTACGAGACTCGCGGTGCGCCGCTGTATTCCGAGCTTTAGCATCCTGGTCCGAAGCGTGCTCGGATTTAGGCCAAGTATTCCCGCGGCTCCATACTTACCTTCGATTCGCCAACCGGTATTTTCGAGAGTGCGAATGATGTATTCACGCTCCACCTCTTCCAGAGTTTGCGTAGGAACCTGATCGGCAACCTCTTCAAACTGATCGACAATCTGGAGAACACTTCCCTGTGTATGTATGACTGCCCGCTCAATCACGTTTGCTAACTCTCTGACGTTTCCCGGCCATGAATGAGATTGCAAACTCTGCATCACTCGTGGCGAAACTGACGAAATCGTTTTGCCGGTCTTCTTTGAATAAGTGCTGACGAAATGCTCGACGAGTAGCGGGATGTCTTCTTTGCGCTGTCTGAGTGGCGGCATGGTTATCGGATAAACGTTCAAGCGATACCAGAGGTCCTCCCGGAACGTGCCCTGCTCCACTTCGAGTTTCAGATTACGATTCGTGGCGGCGATAATGCGTACATCGACTTTCATTGTTTTACCGCCGCCCAGCCTCTCGAACTCGTTCTCCTGTATTACACGCAACAACTTCACTTGTAATTCGGGCGGCAGCTCTCCGATCTCGTCGAGAAAGATCGTGCCGCCGTTTGCCAGCTCGAAACGACCTTGCTTCCGTCCATAGGCGCCGGTAAACGCTCCCTTTTCATGACCAAACAATTCACTTTCGATGAGGGTTGGAGACAGGGCGCCACAGTTTACCTTTATTAGAGGTTTGTCTTGGCGAGGGCTCGCGCCGTGAATCGCGCGCGCCGCCAGTTCCTTTCCTGTTCCCGTTTCACCAGTAATGAGCACCGTTGAATCGGTCGGTGCAACCTGATTGATCTTGAAGAGCACGTATTTGATCGCATCACTCTGCCCCACGATCTCTCCAAACTTTTCGTCCAGTTGCAGCTCTTGCTGTAAGTAAATGTTTTCGGCTTCCAACTGATTTTTTAACTGGTGAAGCTCTTCGTGAGCCCTCTGTAGTGCGACTTCCGACTCTTTGCGCTCCGTGATATCGATCGCAGAACCGATGTAGCCGAGGAATGTCCCGTCAGCAGAAAAGCGTGGTACGCCTGAAGAATACACCCAGCGATACTCTCCATCACTTCGCCGTAACCGGTATTCCAGCTCGAGAGGCTCCCGGTGTTCCAATGTAGTCATATACGTCTCGACGACCGCATCGTAATCCTCCGGATGAATGCCCTGGGTCCACCCGTCACCTAAAAGTTGGTTCATGCTCCGGCCGCTAAAATCGACCCCGCGTTTATTGACGTACGTACATTGCTTGTCCGGATCAACAATCCAAATCATGACGGGCGCGGTATCAGCCACATTTCGAAACCGTTCTTCACTTTCCTTCAAAGCCGTTTGTGCGGCTACTCGCTCTGTGACGTCGCTTGAAGTCACAAGCAAGCACACCTCGCTACCGATGTCTAATTTTTCCGCGGAGGAAAGGAGAACTCTAAAGGAACCATCTTTTATCCGGAATTTGGTTTCGTAGTTGACTAAAGACCCCTGTTCATCAAGCTGTCGAATGAATTCAGCGCGGGCCTCCGGCGTTTCCCAGATGCGGAGTTCCAAAGATGTATGACCGATCACTTCTTCACGCGTGTAGCCGCTCATGGCGAGGAAGCTTTCGTTGACGTCGATGTAAAGACCGGTTGCGAGTGTTGTCAACGACATCGGTTGGGGGTTGGATCTGAACGCCTTCGCAAAGCGCTCTTCGCTTGCACGCAACTCGTCCATATTTCCATTCATGGCTTCCAAAATCGTGCGATTATTTTCGATGGTTTGCAGACGCGCGTTTTCGGCCAACTGCTGTTCCGTCATGTCGATCGTCACGCCACGACTGCCGATCATCTTTCCACTCTCGTCGACGATGGCTGCCAGTTGTGCTTTTACCCAGACGGTGCTGCCATCCTTTGCCATCCAGCGGAAACTAAGGACACCATGGTCCACCCCTGAGAGAATCCGTTGGGTCTCGCGCACGACTCTTTCGCGATCTTCGCCAGTTACATGCTGGATACAGAAGTTAGGAGTTGATAACCACTCCTCAATCGTGTAACCGAGCATCTCTTCAGCCTGCTCGCTCACAAAAGTCGTCGTGTGGTGACGCGACACCGGATCGATCCGGGTTTCCCAAACGATCCCCGGAACATTCGCGATCAGATCATTCAGACGCTTGTGTTCGGCTTCGGCAAGACGTTTCAGACGTTCGCACTCGATCTCACCTTGTCGTTTTTTTGACAGTGTAATGAATAAACTGATCAGCAGGCAGGCGGGAACAAGGAACGCCGCGACAATGAAGACTATCTGCCATTGGCCTATAGCCAATAGCACCCGTGGGGAGATAAGGGGTACCATCGCTACACTCTTTGACGCTGTTAACTACACTCCTCTCCACGTCCTCAGAGTGCTGGTTCGAACACCTTATCGGGGAGAGGGTTCCTAAAACTACTCACCTCAACGTTCGACATCGTACAGAACATTTTTGCGCTTTTTGTGGCATTGGGGGACGCATCATCAAAATGCCTTTTACAACTATTTGATTCTTCTCTGCGATCTCTGCGTATCTCTGTGATCTCTGCGTTAAAAATTTCTCGCGATTATAGTTACGCAGAGATCACAGAGATACGCAGAGATCGCAGAGAAGACTACCCTTTCAAAAGTAAGGAGTTGCACTTGGACCGGGTCAGTACCGCAGGTCGTACTAACCCGGTCCAACAACGATTTTCATTTATTTTTTTGGGGCGCGGGCCGCGTCTCGGGAAGCCAAGCTCGGTGCTGACACCTCCCGATATCGAGTACGCGGCTCCGCGCGCCGGGGAAGCCACCTCCGCTACGGAATCGCCCCAATTATTCCGTCAGCGCCGGCGACCGCCTCCTCGAAAACCACCACCACCGCCGCCTCTAAAACCTCCGCCTCCTCGGCTGCCGCCATAGCCTCCAACGCTGCCACTACTGCGACTCCGGCTATACGAACCATAGTCGCGGCTGCGCTGCGAGCCGCTACTGCGTGCTGCTCGATCGCGTTCGAGCGTGTTGATCGTGCCGCGATCTGCCTGCGTTGGCCTGGAGGAAGAATCCCCTATTCGCTCACCTCTCGCTCCCCGCTCCGACTGCCTTGCACGGTCATTCAACATACTGTCTCGCCCTGATGAATTTCTCTGTTCCGCTCTCGGCGCCGAATTCCAACTGCCGTTATCCCACTTCTGCCAGTTGCCATTCTGATCGCGCCGGTAGACGTTGCCGTCTCTACCCGCGTAAACGTTATCTCCCTTCGCTCCCACGAACCCGCCACCGTCCGGCCCACGGCGAGAAATCATGCCTCCCTGATCTCCACGAGTAACACGCGTCGTATTGCCTTCGCTGTTAGTGAAGCGTTTTGTGTTTACCCAGTCGTCACCACGCTGTACGTGTGTCGAGCCCCAACTGCCATAGACGTTCGAGCCCTGACGCGTGGCCGCATAAGTTCCCGTCCGCGGGTTGTAAGCTTGAGCAGCGCCGCGCGCGCCGTATGGTCCATACGCAAAAGCACCCCGCGCATATGTTCCCGTGCTCGGGTTGTAGCGAGCACCAAAGCCTACGCCACCGTATGGTCCATAAATTCTTCCGGCGGTCCCATAAATACCTGTGTACGGGTTGTACCAGGCGCCATATCCATAAGTGCGCCAGTAGGGGTAATAGATCGGATAGTAACCGCCGTACCAGTAATAGGGCGGGTAATACCAACCCGTGCCCCACATTGTGCAGCCCCAACCGATCATCAAGCCGGTGTAACCTGCATATGCTGCGTAGGTCACCCAGTCGTCATCGTCGTCTTCGTCCTGTTGGACCGTCACATAGGTGACGCTGTGCGCCGGAGAGCTTGGGGGAATCTGGTAAACCTCTGGCGGTACAGACGTGGCCAACGTCCATGGACCTTTCGCAGTGTTGGCCATGAACCAAACGCCCTGGTAGCACATGTAATACGTGTCGCCAACCTTGATGATCTCCTTGTCTGTGTTGACAGCGCGCTGCAATTGCGTTCCCTGGATCGCCTGGTAATCCGGGTCGCCCTGGTAGGCGACGTCAGGCGCCTTGATCTCTTTCTTATTCACACGCGCAAATTGCGGGATCTGCGCAAGCAGGACTGCTTCTGCCGCTTGCTGTGTCCCCGGTACCGACGCCAGGACGCGTGAGCGTGGATGCTCGACAGAGATTCGTTTGAAGTCTTCCGGTAAGCTCGGCGTTGCGAAGGTCCAATGTCCACCTAAACCCGGCGCTTGAAACCACCGACCTGCTACGAGGTAAAACAATGGACCATCTTTGCCAAGACGGAACAGATCGCTTTCCGAGTTGCTAATCCACAGCAGCCCCGTATTCGGAACCGGAACGTACTCCGGTTCGCCATTGATAACTACCAGCTCCGTCGGATCGGTAGTGACGTAAACCTTCGGCAGTTTTTTAAGAGCTACTCCGGGTAAGTTAGCGCGGACGTCTTTCCAGTTGTCATCCTCCGGCAACTTATTGAAACTATCCGGCAGTTTGCCTGCGTTGGACCAATATCCTTGCAGGTCAGTTGCTCTCAACCAGCCGGTGTCGTAACGCAGGTAGTACAAACCTGTGGGTTGGTGCTGGAAGATGTCCCAGTTGGTATTCACTGCAAACTTGAGTTCATTGTCTTTAATGGGACTCCAGATCGGATTGCCATCGAAACTGATCAGGATAGACGGCGTTTGCGTGAGAATTATTCTGGGTGGATTGCTGCTCAACCCATCGACGTTCTTTGGATTGATGGTGCTCTTATCGACGTAGGCGAGCACTCGATCGAGGGCGATGATTCGATCCTCGTCGGGTATGTTTTTCTCGAGCTCGGTGACGATCTCCTGGGTTTGTTCTTTCGAGAGAGTTTGAAAGTTTGTCTCGATGATCTTGATTTTGGAGAACTTCACCAGTCGCTGTTCGAGAGAGACTTCGGTGTCGGTCTCGAATTTGATGGTGCCCAGCGCGGGCTTCTGCTCGCCTTTCGCGACATGCGAAACGGCAGCATAGGCCAGGAGCTGTTTCTGATTCTCCCAGCTTGCGATCTGTGGCTGGTAGACCACGATCTGGGCTTCGCTGGGCAGACTATAACCGCGAGGCCAGCCGCGATCAGCCGCGACCTGCGCTGACTGTGCACGACTGAGCCCTGTTTGCTGGCCCGAGCCCTGAACACCAAGTGAGAGAACGACGAGCAGGACGGCAATGGTAGTTGACTTCATGATGAGGAATTGTAGGCGTGGGAAAGATCGTGGTTAACTGTCACTTTTTACAGGCCGGTACATTGCCAATTGCAGTAGCGCGGAATTGACCAGGCACTAACGCCGAAGGCGTTCGCTAATTTCAGCCCAGAGTTGGAGCCGTCAGCGACAACCCTGGGATCGGAACATTAAATGATCATTTAACCCTGAAAGGGTTCGCCAACCGCGTAACCCTTTCAGGGTTGAAAACATATGTCAATCGTTTACCAGGGTTGTCGCTGGCGCTCCAACCCTGGGCTGGAATTAGCGAACGCCTTCGGCGTTTAATCCAAATCTCAATTGGCGAATTGGCTATGGCCTTACCTTGCCACGTCGATCACGCGCTCGAGGATTAATTTGTAGGGATCAGAAGAGATGCCGACAGCACCATAAAACGGTTTGTCGTTAATGACGATCATGAAGAGCACCATCGCGAGAAAGCCTCCCATGAGCGCCACTAATATTGCGTGGAGCTTGATATCCGGAATGTTGAAAAAGTAAGCGATGCCAATACTGATAGCTGCCCCGACCCAAATTACGGCCCACATTACATTGGAGAGTCCACCCCCGACCGCATCGATACGCAGCCGGCGATACTCGAGCAAACTGTTGTAGCCTCTCAGCGTTTCACCGACCAGTGCTGTTTGACCAGCATTTGCGGGCTGGAATGAATATAGCTTTTCCTGAAAGTCGTCCAGGATTGCAGTCCCAGTGTCGATCTGCTGGCCCTGTCCTCTCCTTTGCGCCGGCCAGGCCTCTTCGACGAGGAAAACCGTATACTTACGCAGTTGCGCCCGAAGCTCCTCCCGGTAAGGTGAAGGGTACCCACTGACGTCCCGGAAGAGCGCGCTGATGGACGCAGCTTCCCTTGAGACGAGGTCGGACGCGTTCGAGTTGGTGTTCCACACGCCGACGGCAATCAAACCAACCGTGATTCCATAAAACACACCGATTGCCTGCACGGTGCCGCTGACGGCGTCGTTGGCGCCATCGTGATAATGAAGCCGTGGAATCAAACTACGCCTTACGAACACGAGGCCGATCAACGAAACGGTCTCAATGAAAGCCACCATGATTAGCGCCGCTATCGGTGGTGAAACTTCATAAAGCCATGTAGGCATCGATTATCTCTGGTTTTTCTCTGCGTATCTCTGCGATCCTCTGCGCCTCTGCGGTGAACGATCTCCACCGCAGAGGCGCAGAGGATCGCAGAGATACGCAGAGAATGACTTCTCAAAATCGAAATACTCCGCCAAAAAACGGTCCGTGCGCTCGCACCAGGATGAAATTGTCGTTCTTCTCCACTCGATATCGCAGGGCTTTATAACCAGCGCTAACGCCGAACTGCCTCGTTACAAAAAACTTCACTCCTCCCTCGGTGTGAAACAAGCGCTCGCCCTGGAAAGCTATGGCGCCGAGGTTGTGGAAGATGTTTACCTGTGGTGTCGGGTCGTAATCCAGATCGTAACCAATCGTTGCTGCGAACTTCGTGATCTTGCCGCTATCTGAGCGCGTTCCATTATTCGTTGTGCCGGTCAGGTCGAGCTTTGTGCTGACGATTCCCATGTCAACCATTGGTCCAATTCTGATCTTGTCGTCGCCCCAGCGATACGCATACATCACGCGAAAGTCGCGCAACCTCAGATCGGCGGACGCGTCAAGATTTGCGACGTAGGTTTGGCCCAGGAAGGTAAATGATCGACTCAGCGAGGTCGTTCGATTCCACTTGGTCTGCCCGTACTCGCCCAGCAATTTGTGTTTGCCGTTTTCTGTCCGGTGGGTGAATCGCACGAGGAAGCCAAACTCCGTTTTCAAATCGAAGTCGCGTGAAAAGTCAATGACGGTACCTTCATCGCCGTTTGACGAAAAACTTGCTTCGCCGGACGGTATCGCAAAGGCGCCGCGAACTTCTATCTCGTTTCTGGGCTGAGTGTTCTGTGCGTTAACAGTCATGAACGCAGCCAGTAGAGGCGCGCTCAGAAGAAAGATTCGTAGCTGCATGCAGACACTTTATTGTCGAGTGACATGCGGAGAAACTGTCACTTTTAACAGGATTGAAGGGAATAATTGGACCAACTATTTTCGCGAGGGGTGAGGAAACTGTTTGAACATCTTCTTTACTGCGTTTTTGATCGGTTTTTCAACTGTCTTCGCATCTTTCACCCGGTCGCCGGTTGGACCACGATCAAGCGTCTGTGTTGCCTGTCCACGCCAGACGCTGTTCCTTGTCTTCGTGTCTAACATATCTACGACGAGCGTGCCTTTTGTTACCAGCGAGCTTTGCGATCCAACCGCCACGCCGGTCGCGATCGAATTCAACGACGGGGCCCAACTGGGATGCGAGACGTGGATATCACTCTCCTGGGAACCGAAGATAACCACCGTCAATTCCGGATCAGCGTCAACCTTTCTTAGTCCCTTCGCGGCGAGTTCGCCATCAACCGCGGAACGGACCATTTCGACAACGAGGGGATTTGTGCTCGGCATGTCTTTGGACCAGGCGTAGGTCTTATACCGCGTCACGTCGACACCCGGATCTGCTCCCACGCTCACTTTTTGTGCACACACCGTGAGCGCACCCGCGAACATCATTAAGATTGAGAAGATCAACTGTTTTGGCAACTTCATAATCAAGCCTCTTTCTTCTCTGCGGCCCTCTGCGTATCTCTGCGTACTCTGCGTTGAGATCCGTTTTAACGCAGAGAACGCAGAGATACGCAGAGGGCCGCAGAGCGCCGCAGAGAATTTATCTCCGAATTGAACGAACAAGTACTGGTAATTCTTACAGTAGGCGCAGCACCGCCCTCAGTTCATCATTCCGGAGTTTCAAACAAAGTGAGGAAGACTTTTTATGCGGATACTCATTTTCGCGGCCGTGCTGGTCATCGGTGCTTCAGGTCTCTGCAGGGCTCAGGAACCAGCGGCTGGGGGCGATCTGGAACAAATGCGTAAATCGCTATCGCAACTCACGACTGAAAACGAAGCTTTGCGGACCAAGGTGGCTGAACTCGAGCGGCGTTTAAAAAATCACTCGATACGCGATCGGATGATGCAGGAAGAACAACGAGCGGAGGGTCTTGAGGAACAACTCTTCTCGATCGCGAAAGAAGAGGCAAACCTCCAGGCACAAATGGATGAGGTAAATGAACAGTTGCGTCCGGAAAATATCGACCAACTTCCGATCTCCGGCTCGCTGCGACCGGAAGCGGTCAGAGAATCAACACGCCGTAGGTTGACTAACAAACAAAGCCGAATTCAAACGCAGCTCCAGTTATTGGAGCAAAGCCGAACCAGGATCCATTCATCAATCTCGGTGACTGACATGCTGATTCAGAATCTCAGGATGCAAATGCAGGCTGCCAGCATCCATCCGTGAATAAAAAGGAGAAGTTATGAATCAAAGAGCGCGACTGCTCATAACATTGATCCTGGTCTCCGCATTTCCGTCCGTAACGACAGTAACTTCACTGGGCCAAAAAAAGTCTAAACCGAAACGCACTTTCTATTCTGTTCCCGCGAATAGCACGATGCATGTACGGCTGAATCAGGAACTCAAATCTGAAAAGGCCCAAGTCGGCGACGTGTTCACGTCGACGCTGGTTGATCCCGTTTACTCGAGCAACGGTGTTGTTCTGGCGCCACAAGGCAGCATCGTCACGGGCAGGGTCACAAACGTTCAGCGAGCGCAGAAAAACGGAAAGCCGGCAACGATGGACGTCGCATTCGTTTCGCTCAAGCTCCCTAACGGTTATGTTCGTCCGATCAACGGTTCGCTGGCCGAGCTTACCAGCTCATCGGGCAGCAGCAGTGATAATGAAGGCACGATCACGGCAAAGAAGACCAGCCATCGCAAAGTAAAATTCATCGGAGGCGGCGCAGCAGGAGGAGCTGTGATTGGCGCGATTGCAGGCGGTGGTAAGGGACTCGCGATTGGTGCCGGTGTCGGCGCTCTGGCCGGAGCAATAACAGGGCGGGTGAAGAAAGGTTCAGAAGTGAAAGTTTCGTCCGGTACGGAGTTCGGCGTGATTCTCAATCAGGCGACTTCTCTACCGAGATATGCGGCGGCGCAGTGAAGCACTACTTGCTGTGGAAGTAAACCTCGACGGCTTTCTTTGTCGTGCGGCTCTTGCCTTTTAGGATTAACTGCACTTTTGAATTGACATCTTTACCGAGCGTTAGTTTTCCAGTGCCGTCAAGACCACCGGGAGTCGCGCCTCCCGTAATCTGAAGATTAAATTCTTCCTGCGACTCACCGTTCTGAGACCAGGTTCCACTTAGAAAGAAGGTTATTTCAGAATTGAGTGTGAGCTCCGCGGTTCGATCGTTGAGCAGTTTCACCACGATACCGGTGACTTTGAATTGCTCCTGACCAACCTTAATGCTTCCCTCACCGTTGGCGTGTGCTAATCGATATTGTGCGTCCTGTGCGCCGGGTGTAGTAAAGATCGACAGAGCTAGTATTGAAGCGGCGGCTATGACTTGTTTGAGTTTCATTCCAGGAACATAGCCCAGCGAGCAGGCGGTGATAACTGTCACTTCTTACAGGCTGTGCGCTGCTTAACTTTCCTCTGCGCACCTCTGCGTTCCTCTGCGCCTCTGCGGTAAACCGCTTTCTTCACCGCAGAGGCGCAGAGGAACGCAGAGGTACGCAGAGAAAACCGCGTAACTACCCAGTACCGGAAATCTGATTCGCCTGCCAGGTTACGTTTAAGTTGAGCTGCCGGGAGGCACGCGCCGCCACACGCCCCAGCACTCCGGCGTAGGTTGGGAAAGATAGAGGCACCTGCGCCAGCGCATCAACTCGCATGTTACCTGCAATCGCGACAGCCGCAACTTGCGTGATCTCAACTGCACGCTCACCAACAACGTGGCAGCCCAGGATTTGGCGCGTCTGGCGATCCACGATCAGTTTACAAAAACCAGTGGTGCGGCCATCGATGATCGTGCGTGTTGTAGAGTCAAAGCCAATGATCGCCGTCACGACATCGTGAGTTGCGCGGGCCTTCGATTCTGTAAGGCCCACTTGTGCATACTCAGGGTCAGTGAAGCTGCCGATTGGCGCCGCCTGATCGGGAACCTTCATCGTGAGACCTCGAACCGCATTCGTCGCTGCAACGAAGCCGTCCTGGATTGCCTGCGGAACAAGCATCAGCCGGCCCGTAACGTCACCTGCGGCGAAAACATGCTCGGCCGAAGTTCTGAGAAACTCATCAACACGAATGAAGCCCCTTTTGTCGGTTTCGACGTTTGCGTTAGCGAGATTCAAGGTTGCAGTTTCTGCTACCCAACCGATCGCCGCCACCACCACACTCGCTTCCGCACTCTCCCGGTTCCCTTCCTTCGAGAAATTCATCCGCACTCCATTCGGAGTTTTCTCAAATGATTCAACGCAGCCAAAGTTCTCTCTCACCACAATCCCTGATTCACGAAAGGCTGCCGCGACGGCGGCAGACACTTCTTCATCTTCTGTCGGCAGAATGCGCGACCCTGTATGAAACAGTTGAACCTGCGAACCGAAGGCGTTGAAGATTGAGGCTACTTGCGCGCCGGTTGCTCCCGCGCCGATCACAATCATCGACGGCGGCACTGAAGTTAACCCCCATGCATCGCTGTGCGTGGCGGTAAATTCCGCTCCCGGAACCGAGAGGCGACGACTTGCACCGCCAGTACAAATTATTATTTTGTCAGCGCGCAGGCGTAGACCAGTGGCGGTTTCGATCGTATGAGGATCAATGAAGCGCGCATCACCAACGTTTTCATGAACAGCGACATTGACGGAGTCGATCTGACTGCGAAAGGTTGAGTGTGCACGCACGTCGGTAACAACTTCCCGCACTCTTTCAAGCAGGCGCTGATAGTCCAGCACGGGCTCGCCAACGACGATGCCGTAACGCCCGAGTTGACGAGCCTCTCGAATCAACCGCGCAGCATGGGCCAACGTGCGAACGGGAACAGGCCCGTCATTGGCAGCCATCCCACCGAACTCATCGCGCGTGACGAGCGCCGTGTTCGCGCCTGAATCAGCAGCGCGAAGGGCAGCAACCACGCCCGCGGGACCACCACCAATTACAAGCACGTCGATCATCGTTGAGTTCAATCACCTGCTACTGAAGGTTTTCTCCTGCGATACCACCAGCGCGCCACGCGATTCACTGGACCACGAATAATTAGATATGGAACGACCGCAAGCATAATAGCGACGATTAGCGTCTCGAGCGGGTAGATCCACTTCACCACAATCAATTGATAAATCACGTCCATTACGATGGCCAAAATGAAAACTCTTCCGACGGCTTTCCATCCGTGACTGATCAAATCGACACGTTGAGAAGGATCGGTGAGGAGAGTCCACAGATAAGGCGGCTGATTCTCGCGGGCATCCTTCATTCCAGCCCGCACGGCCAGGAGTGTGGCCATCAGCGGCTGAAGGATAATCCGAAATGTCATTGGCCCGCCGATCCTGTTAACCAGGTTCACAAATCCGCGGACAATCATGTCCCACATGGGTTTTTCCTATTGCGCATCTCGTTGGCAGGACTCCCTGGTTGGATCGGGTCAGTACCACC
>JBIOUJ010000181.1:0-8431 GCA_044867025.1 Pyrinomonadaceae bacterium
ACTTTTGTGCCTTTTTGTGGCCCTTCAAACGAAACTGATGTACGCGTACCAAAGGCCAAAGCAAATGCTGAGAATGGCAGCGAGAGTTTGGATTCCCTGGTGAAGGTGTGTCAATTTTTTTGAGGCGAGTGCGAAGGGGAGACCGATCATTGCTGACATCAGTAGCATGCCGGCAATGGAGCCGAGACCGAATGTTGCCACATACATGAAGCCGATAAACGAGGAACCAATCTGCGTCAGCACCAGCAGAGTCAAAGCCCCGGAACCTGCTAAGCCATGCATCATGCCGATCAAAACAGGCTTCCATCCGATGCGCGACACTGCGTGTGAGTGATGCGCATGTGTGGCCGGCTGATGTTTGGTTTCGTGTTCGTGAAAATGTACGTGCGTGTGTGACAGATCGTCGTGACTATGCTGGTGGACGTGAACTTCACCGCTCTTTCGCAGTGCGCGCCACAGAGCACTGAGACCGAGGCCGATAATCATCAGCGCGACACCGAACTCCAACCACCCGCTTACAGTTTCCGGAATTGTTACTCGCAACGTCAAAACGATCGCAGCGATAACCAGAAGTGACGCGGTGTGCCCGGCACCCCAGAGCGCACCAACCAACGCCGAATGAAACACATTCCTGTGGCGGCTCACAATCGTCGATATCGCCACGACGTGATCGACTTCCGTGGCGTGTTTCAGGCCAAACACCAAGCCAACGCTCAAAACAGCCAAAATGCTGAGCGACCCAACGTTCTCTAACATATTCGCGTGATTATACGTGTATGATCATGGATTACGCAGCGCCGCTTGGTTTCGCGCCGCTCACGATAAGCATCTGTGCGGGAAATCGCATCTGACCGTCGGGAAAGAATTCTCTCACTGCTTCCTGTATCTCATCTGCAAGACGTCCCCTGTCTTCACTGGAGAGCGTCTTTAACTTCTCGCGCAGTGATTCCGAGATCTCGGAACGCATATCCCAAAACTCTTCGGGTGAGAGCGGCGCAGCCATATCAAATTTAACGACGCGCTCCGTCACGTCGATGGCGCCCGCATCTTTGAGAACGCCGGCGAGCTTGCCCGGTTCTGCAAAACGAAACGCGTCCGGAGCATCTGGAGCTACAGGAGCTGCCGGAACATAGCGAGAGACAACGTTCGTCACCACGTAAGAATATGGATTGAGCTCGCTTTTTCCCCATACAGCAAGCGCGACTCGGCCTCCCGGTTTTATCACACGCAACATCTCCCTCACTGCCGCGACGGGATCAGGAAAGAACATTACGCCAAGCCGGCTGACGGCCACATCGAATGATTCATCAGCAAACGGCAACGAATCCGCGGTGCATTGCCGAAACTGCATGTTCTTCAACCCACGCTCGAGCGCCTCACGTTCGGCCACTGCGACCATTTCTGCGATCGCGTCGGTACACATCACGAACCCCGAAGGTCCAACGGCTTCTGCGATAGTGAGTGACGGTTCACCTGAACCACCCGCGACGTCGAGTACGGATTGTCCAGGAGCAATACGCGCCTGCTCGATGAGCGCACGCGTCAATGGCAGAAACATCGTGCGGATCGTGTCGTGGTGCTTGGTCCAATGACTTGCCGTCTCTCGCCACTGCTGCAACGTCTCACTACCTGCAACTTCACTCATCCTTACAACTCCTTTGCTAGCGTCTTCGCAAGTTGCAGTATTCACTTCTTACACAAGAAGCACAAATAGTTTTTGTCGACTTTTGCATTTATCATTCTCGCATTCGTGAAGAAGGGAGCATTATGAAAGACGTATCAAGGAGAGAAGCTATTGCACAAATGGCGGCGGGCGGTGCGGGAGTGGCACTCATGTTTACTGCTGACGACGTCGCCAAGTCCGCTGAGACAGTGCCCGCGCGCGCGTTTCGAGGGCAGCACCAACCTCGTCCACTGCCATTCGATCCGGCGAAGCTGAAGGGACTATCTGAAAAACTCATTCGCTCGCACTGGGAGAACAACTACGGTGGCGCCGTTAAGGCACTCAACGCCGTCGAACAGCGACTCGCCGCGATGCTCACTGAAAAGGATCTTCCTGCGTTCATGTACGGAGATCTCAAGCGAGAAGAGTTAGTGCGCAGCGGATCTGTCGTGTTGCACGAGTTGTACTTCGCAAATCTCGGAGGCGATCCGAAACCCGGCGGCAAGGTACTCGATACAATCAAACAGTGGTTCGGCAGTTACGAACAGTGGGAAGACGAGTTCAAGAAAACGGCGAATGCACTCGGCGGTGGATCAGGCTGGGTGATCTTTGCGCACAATGCTCACACAGGCGAGTTCCATAATTACTGGTCCTGGGACCACATGCACAACGTTCCGATGGGCCATCCGTTGCTGGTGCTCGACATGTATGAACACGCCTACCACATGGATTACGGCGCCGCTGCAGCGAAGTATGTCGAAGCATTCTTACAGAACGTAAACTGGGAAGAAGTAAACCGTCGCGCCGAAGGTCTATCAAGAGCTTGACGTGGGTTCCATGTTAAGCTGCTGTACTCACATGAGCTGCGAGATCAAAACTTTGCTCTTCGACTGGGATGGCACCCTGGTGGATTCAGCGCATCTGGGGCTGGTTGCTTTCGAAAGGACGTTCGATGAGCTTGGAGTTCCGTTTGTACATGCGGTGTATGAAGCGAAGTATTCGCCAAACTGGTATTCCACTTACGAGGCTCTGGGATTACCAAAAGAGCATTGGCAGACCGCCGATGAATTATGGATTCGGCACTACGGCGAGCAGTCTGCGCCGCTGATTGAAGCTGTCGGTGAAACGCTGCTTAAGTTGCGTGAGAAAGGTTATCAGCTCGCGGTCGTGACGAGCGGTAGTCGAAGTCGAGTGTCGCGCGAGGTTGAGCAGTGCGTCTTGCGAGACGCGTTTGCCGTAATCATTTGCAACGAAGACATCGTCAACAAGAAGCCGCATCCGGAAGGTTTGGAGCTGGCGATGCGCGAGATGAATGTTGCTCCAACACAATGCGCGTACGTGGGCGACGCACCCGAGGACATCGAGATGGGCCGTCGAGGACAAGTGATGACGATCGGCGTGCGGAGTGACTACCCGAGCAGCGCACGTGTACGGAGTGCGAACCCGGATCTGTATCTCGAACGACTGGCGGAGCTTCTGGATCATTTTTAGTCGTGATGGAAACAATAACGCACCCAACAGCCGAACTTCGGGGCTTTTGTTACCGTACTTCCTTCGGTTCGGCTAAAATCATCCTCAACTTGAGAGCTTATGTATTGTCCTAATTGTGGTCAGCAGCAGATCTCTGATGAGATGAGATTCTGTTCACGTTGCGGGCTCGCGCTGAGCAGGTTGGCCGAGTGGCTCGCAGGTGGTCACCAGGCGGTGCAACCTCGAGATGAAGCGCTACCACCCGCCGCTTTGTCGCCGCGGCGCAAAGGGATCCGTCGCGCAGCGAAACTGATGTTCATCAGTGGCGTGCTCTTCCCTGTTTTCCTGGTCTTCTGTCTTGCAGCCGACGAGGGAGGACCAATGGCTATTCCGATAATTCTCTTTTTTGTGTCCCTTGTGCTGATGCTGTATGCACGCCTCTTCAGCGACAAGACCGCACCAGCGATAAATCAAGCCGCCCAGACATCGACCTTAGGCTCAGCGTCAGCACGCGGCTCGTTACCTCCTCCGGCAGCTAACATCCCCATCCCGGCCGGGCGCCAGCACGTAAGAACAAACGAGCTGTACCAACCGCCGAGCGTTACCGAAAACACCACCAAGTTGTTAGATAACGAATAACCGCGCTTGCGCACTTTTCGAATGTGCGAATCTCGCAGTAACATGTCGCTCCACATACGGGAGCAAAAGTATCTTCAGGAGCGCAGAATGAAAACTTCTTATCGTGTATTAATGGCCGTCATGCTTGCGGTTGTCACTTCGTCATGGGTTTCAGCGCAAGAGAAACCGCAAGCCAAAACTGAACCACAGCACAAGCTGGTCGAGTTTCACATGGCGCTACTGAAGCACGGGCCAAAATGGACAGCCACCGAGAACGACGAAACAAAACGTCTGCACCAGGAACACGTGAACTACGTTGTTTCGCTGCTCGACTCCGGTAAGGCCGTTCTAGCCGGCCCGTTCAACGACGGCGGCGAAATCGATGGTGTCGTCATATTCCGCGGGGCATCCGCAGCGGAAGCGAAGGCGTGGGCCGAAGCGGATCCGTCAGTCGCGTCGGGATTTCGTGTAGCTGAAATGCAGCAGTGGTGGTCGGAAGACATCTTTGGTAAACCGGCGCAGCCGTTGAAACTGACGCAAACGTATCTGGCATTCCTCACGCGCGGTGATAAATGGACTCCGGAAAAGACACCCGCGACCGAAGCAATTCAGAAGGGCCACATGGCCAACATCGAGAAGTTGGCTGAAATGAAAAAACTCGTGGCCGCAGGACCGTTCGGCGGTAACGGACGCTTGCGCGGAATCTTCGTATTTCGCGTTGGATCGCTGGAAGAAGCGAGAGCTTTGACAGCAAGCGACCCGGCAGTCCAGGCGGGTCGACTCGCGATGGAGATCCATCCGTGGATGGTGCCGGAAGGTGTTTTGCCGTAGCGGTTATTTGATCACAGTGATCTTCGTGATCGGGTGAATCTCCCATGCGGTTGCGCGCCAGTTCTCGGGATTGTTAGGAGCAGTGTTCTCGGCTTCTTCGGTATGACCTGCGTCCAGGTATAACCAGCCTTCGAATTCACACCAGTGACCCACTAGCTGCGCTTGCAGAGTTTGTTCAGACCAATCCATCCCTTGTTTTTCGGCCCAGTTTCTTAGTTTGGGCGTGACTTCGACCACGACCTGCTCGTTCTTCGCCGCCTCTTTCCGGTTTGAAATCACGATGTGGATGTCGCGACCACACGGGTTATAACAGTTCGTTGCCTCGGGACGAGCATACGCGACGTCGATCACGTATCCCTGAATCCTGGCGGCACGATCGATCGACCAGCGATCGCGATCGTTACCGGGCTGAAGTAACTGATCGAGTGTAATGCGCGTGTCGAAGTCAGCAGGTTGAGGAAATGCAGTTCGATTCTTTAAGCGGTGGAGGGTTCGTTGTTTGTTGGTGAGAGCAATTCCCGCACTCGGGCAATTCTGCGCGAGCACCAGCCAGACAGTTATAAAGAGAGCGAGAACGATACCGACGAGAAGCAGTTTTCGCGACCTGGTCAACATGCCCCAATGTTAACCCGGCATCGTGAGAGTCGGTTACTGTGGCTTTGAATGTGGCAAAGATACCCAATTCGAATTTCTTTTGGCCGAGTTATACGATTTTCTTTGACATTGTATGCGCTGTAGAGTATAGTCCGTTCGCCGTTACCTCATCACGTCATAATTGGGTTCCCGCACCGTTCCCTCCCGCAAACGATGGAGGACAAGTGTGCCCAGACGCTTCAATCTCAGAGGAGGTTGTGTTATGAAGAGTCTGAAGCTTCGGTTGCTCGCGGTGCTCATCGGGACAGGGTTAACACTCGGTCTTTCTCACGCAGTCGCACAGGGGTCTTGTTATTACAAGATAGCAGGCGGTAACGCATACGGAAACTACGAGTGTACAAATACGCATGAATGCGGGGGGTGGTGCTACTACAGTTGCTCATGTAGTGATCTGTTTCCTGGGTATTCGTGTAAAAACGTACTAGTGGAAGCGGGATTCGAGATCGTTGAAAGCCCGCAGTGTTAGACGTAAGTAACGTCTGGTTTTGTGATCAATTAAGGATCGAGGAAATTATGACAGGCTTTCTCACGATCGGCCTTTTGCAGTGGTGTGTCCTGCTGGGTTCCTTTTCACCGCAATCGCTAAGCACTCCTTCGTTCGCCCTTCATACGGCGCAGCGTGGATTTACCGGCTTCAAAGTGCGTGAGCCAAATTTATATGCTCCAAATGTTTATGCCGACAATCTCGAATTCATAGCCACCCTCGTCGATTTACCCGGGGCAAGAAACAAACAGAGTTATTGGGAGCTTTCATATCAACTTTACTTCGTTCCGGAGGATAAGTATTACGAAGCTATTAAACGTTTGCCCAAGGGCCCTTCCAATCCTACGCTGGAACAGTTTCCGGGGCGAATGTTGCTTTTAGAAGGTCATAAAAAAATAAGGCGGTTAGACACGCTGAAGGAACGGACCCTTCACTTAACCGGAGTGCGCTTCAAGCAACAGGTGCCGGATCCGCAGCGAACAAAATTCGCCCATTTGATGACACACTTTTCGGTGAAGGTCTTTGACGCAGAGTTGAAGACGACTCTTTATCGAACGGGTTTACTTTTCACCGAGCCATATCAGGATCATCCACAAGATCCAAATCAGGCGATCGCGCGCAAGACAATTTATTTGAGTTTTAGGGTTACGCCGGAAGGCTATCTTAATCTCTCCCAATTAGCTCGTGATCCTGACAGTACAAAGTGGTAAGTAGAGTCAGTGAGACTGGTCGCTAATACTTTCAAAGTCGCAATCGCGCTTGTTTGCGCAGGTCACTTCTCTTTTCACGTCCAGGCACAAGAAACGCCATCCAGTCAGCAGCAGTTACTGAAGAGAGTAAACGATCTGCTCAACTCCACCGCAGACGAGGCCACGAAATGGGACGACAAGGTAGTCGCAGCTCGGACTCAGGCGCAGATTGCAGATCTCATTTGGGACACCAACCCCGACAACGCAAAGAACTATTTGAAAGCCGCCTGGAGCGCCACCGCAAAAGTCGAAGAACCAAACCGCGAGCGCTCAACCTTTATAAATCCATCCCTGCGCAATGCGGTGCGACGCGAGGTCTTACTGGTCGCAAGAAGACGAGCTCCTGAGCTGGCTGCCACATGGCTCGAGGAAATGGTCGAAGAGAGCAAATCGTCGGAGAAGAAGGAACGCGGAACCTTTGACGACAGAACCGCCCGAAGTGCCGTGCTTCTCCAGATGGCCAACGAACTCGTTGCAGAGAATCCAAAGGCAGCAGCGGACCTTCTCATCGAAAGCCTGCGCGACGGCATATCTTTTAATTTCCAAAACACGCTCATTCGCATTCAACAGAAAGACCTCGCACTGGCAGAAAAAGTGTTTCGCGCCGCACTCGCGCGCTTGAGAACGGCGGGCATGAGCGATCCAAATGAACTGCTCACTCTTGATTCTTACCTCTTTTCACCAGGCCGCGTTTTCGGAGCCAACACCGCGGACAACCGCAATTCAGTGCAAATGGCCCTCGGCGGAGCGCACCCGGACGTCCCGTTGGGCCGGCAAAACCCCGCCCTGGCGCGTGAGTTCCTCGCAATCGCGAGTGACTTGTTGCTCGCGGCGCCGTTGCCCACCGGCGGTAATGTCCAGGTCGCTGCTCGCTCGCTGGTAAGCGCGATTGAAATGTTGTTTCAAGAGGTCAACGAACACTTGCCGGAAAAGGCAGCTTTGCTAAAGGCACGCGCACAGCAACTTGATTCTGAAGCTCGCTTCGCGACTACCCCGCCGCCACCGCGTCCGGATATGCCGGACATACGACGTGGAGAAAGTCAGGAAAGCTTTGCTGAACGCAGAGTGGATCTCCTCGAAGAAGCAGCCGCAAAAGGCCGCGACGTTTTGACACGTGACATCGGCTATGCAACCGCCGCAGTAGGCACGACGGTCGAGCGTTATCAACGCGGTTTAGACCTCACGGGAAAGATCGATGACAAAATGTTACGCGAGGGAGTGCGAAGCTGGCTCCTCTACCGTGCCGTGTTGCACTTCATTGCTGCCGGTAATCTCGACGAAGCTCATCGACTCAACTTCAAGAATGAAGACGCGGGCCAACGCGCCGTTTGCTTCGTCGTCGGCGCTCAAAAGCTGATTGAGAATAAAGACACGGATCGCGCCGGTGAATGGCTGCGCGAGGCTGGAGCAATAGTGAGGCGAAGCGATGCGAATGAGAGTCTGGCGCGCATCGCACTCGGTATCGTGTCGACCTACGGTCGTTTCGACACTCAGGCAGCGCTCGATTGGTTGTTATACGCGGTGAAGCTGATGCGGAAGACGCCACCAACTTCTCTCACCGAAGATAAAGCGCCATCCTTTAAACGAATCAGCGGTATCACACCCGTCAGTGACTTCACCATTCGCACGACGGGATTCAGCTTGCAGTCAGCAGTTGCCGTGTTCGCGCCGGATCAATTCGAACAAGTTCTATACGTCCTTAATGACATAACGCCACAGGAAGCACGCGGCGTCGCGATCCTCACGCTCTGCCGGAAGTTTCTTAAACTCACGCCGAAGGCCGTGGCCGGAAAAATGAGGCGCGGAGTTGGATCGGGTCAGCCCTCCGTGGCCGCCCGTCGTAGGAATTCAACGCTCGACGAGGCCTTTCTCATTCTCCCCAAGCTTTAGCTTGGGCTTCCTGTCTGCCCTGTGCCCGTCGTAGGAATTCAACGCTCGACGAGGCCTTTCTCATTCTCCCCA
>JBIOUJ010000182.1:0-15007 GCA_044867025.1 Pyrinomonadaceae bacterium
GTAGGTAGCGAGGCTTGCAAGGACTGTCACGAAGACCAGTTCAAAGCTTTCTCACATACTTCCCATGCTCAGCTTGCAAAGATTGGAAGTTGGAAAGAGAAGGTTACGGGTTGTGAATCGTGTCATGGTCCAGGCCGCGCCCACATCGAAGAAGGCGATCCGAAGAAGATCATTTCTTTCAAAAACAAACCGTCAAAAGAAATTTCAGAGACGTGTCTGCGCTGTCACGCGGGCAAGGAAGAACACAACAACTTCCGTCGCGGTGAGCACTGGCGCAACGACATCGGTTGTGTGGATTGCCACGCGAGTCACGCTCTGGAAACGGGGCGCCAATTAGCCACTTCGAATGTCTTTATCTCATCGACGAACGCGCAGAAGCCTGGCATTTCTAGTGTCAAGTTGCTCAAGAACAGCGAGCCGCAACTCTGCCTGAGCTGTCATAGCGAGGTCAAACACCAGTTCCAGTTGCCGTTCCATCACAAGGTCCTGGAAGGTGCGTTGAAGTGTAGCGATTGCCACAATCCACATGGCGGTTTCGAACTCAAACAAACGCGACTGGCAACAGGAGTAGATGCGACTTGCATAAAGTGTCACGTTGACAAGCAAGGTCCCTTTGTTTACGAGCATGCTCCGGTTAAGACCGAGGGCTGCGTTGCGTGTCACACACCGCATGGCTCATCCAATCCGCGTTTGCTGATCACCAGTCGTGTGGGCCAGCTTTGTTTGACGTGCCACAGCGTTGCGCACGGTGTGGGCGCAGAGGAGCCTGCCGGTCCGCAACATAACCAGAACGCGCAATACGCGAACTGTACGAATTGTCATATCAAGATCCATGGTTCACGAACGAGTCCGGTCTTTTTCCGTTAGTGAATGCTGGCGAGTGAGGATTGGGTCATGAGTACGAAACAGAAGATTTTCGCGCGCACAAGCGGTTTGGCATTGGTACTGATATTTACGATGGGTTTGGTGGTGGCACAATCGCCATCACCTTCGCCCGCTAAACCTGATTCCAGCGACAAGCCGATCGAAACGGGTGAGAACGCCGGAGACTATACGGTTATCTCGAGTCTGGAATTTGGATATCGGGGTCTCAGTGTCGATGGCGATCACAATAAGTACCAAAGCGATTTGAACTACAAAGCGGGTCCGCGACTTTTCGATAGTTCGTTCCTGCTGCGATCAAAAGAGGGCAAAGGCACGCTCTTCGAAACATTTCTGATCACTTCAACAGGCTGGGGGGCTGACCCGCACGGTAATGTTCGTGCGAGTGTCGAACAACCGGAATGGTATCGCTTTGACGCCACGTACCGGCGCTTCAAGTATTTCAGATTTCTTAACTCTTTTGCCAATCCGAATTGGGTGTTCAGCCCTACGACATTCAACGTGCCGCCGAAACCAGGGACCGGAGAACATGGGGTCGACACGAGAATACATCTCGGTGATTTTGATCTTACGCTGCTCCCGAAAAACGAACTCATCAGGTTTAACGTCGGTTACTCCCCCGAGCGTTACAGTGGACCAGCATTCATCAATTATCACGCTGGTGGCAATGAATTCATGACGCTTACGGAGGTCGACTCCCAGGCTAACGATTTCCGCGTGGGAGCCGATGGGCGGCTTGGCCCGCTAAACTATTCGTTCCTTCAGGGATTTCGGCGCTTCCGCGACGACACCAATATCGATCTTGGAGTTACTCCCGGCATAAACGTGAACCCTGCCGCCGCCAGTTTGACCTCCTTCCATCGTAACGAACCTGCGCGCGGCACTATCAACTACACTCGTTTTAGCGTGCAAACACTCATTGCGGAAAGGCTCGATGTTACGGGCCGCATTATCTACAGCAAGGCGGACCAGGATTACTCGTTTGCTGAGAATCTTACCGGTCGAAACTGGAATCCGCGAATCACCGGCTTCCCGCCGAGTCCGCCCGGTGCGACTCCGAATATCCTGAACCTCGGTCAATACATCCTCGACGGCAACACCGAACGACCGAGTTGGCTTGGGGATTTGGGCTTGACTCTGCTGGCGACAGATAAGTTGCGGATCTCAAACACAACCAAAGTTGAAACGTTTGAGATCAACGGTGCAGCGCTCTTCAGCGATTTCTTCTCTCTCACCCGCGGCACGAGGACCGACACGATAGGCTTCAGTAATCGAAACGTAATCACGTCGGTAGACTACCGGAAGATCCAAAACACGATCGAAGGCGATTACCAGTTTAATCCCCGCTACTCAATTCATCTCGGCTACCGCTACGGGACCCGGCGCGTCACTGAGGGCATCAGCGGTTTCAATCTCGGTGCGAACCAGCCGACCGCCATCACTCCTGTGAGCGAAACCGAGGAGAATCACACCCACGTTTTCATTGGAGGTTTTAAGGCCCGGCCGGCCAGCGAATGGACCCTCTACTTTGACGCTGAGCACGGAACTGCTGATAACGTGTTCACCCGTATCGGCAATTACGACTTCACGAACATTCGAGCAAAGAGCAGGTATAAACCAACATCACGGCTCACGTTAAACGTGGCCGTGATCGCGAAGAATAATGCGAACCCTTCTGAGATCGCAGGTGTGTCGCTGGCCGATTTTGGTGTAAGTATAAAGTCGCGAATCTTTAGTTCATCACTCGACTGGGCTACCACCCCAAGGTTCTCAATTAGCACCGGCTACAACTACCATTGGATAAACAGTAAGTCGATCGTCGACTATTTCTTCAACAGCATCCAGCATCCTTTTGGTAACAGCTTGTACTATGTGAGGAACAACTATTTCTTCGTGGAATCGGTGGCCCGCCTCGCTCCGCGGGCGACGCTGTTTACGGCGTACCGAATCAATAAAGATAAGGGCCAGGGGAGTCGAGTTGCTGATCCGACCGGAAACCCGGGAACGTTGATCGCGTCGTATCCCATGAGTTATCAATCGCCCGAGGCGCGACTCGCTATTAAGCTGCATCACCGGCTGGACTGGAATGTTGGATATCAGTATTACAATTACAACGAAAGCACGTTAGTAGGTCCACGGCCGCAGAACTATCACGCGCATTTGCCTTACACGTCATTGCGCCTGTATTTCGGTCGCCGGGAGTAGAATGCGGGTTCGGTTTACTTTTTAAGAAGTTGGTTCGCACTGTGCGCTCTCTGCGTACCTCTGCGATCTCTGCGTCAATCGCGCAACTCTTAAACGCAGAGATCGCAGAGGTTCGCGGAGGTACGCAGAGACCGCAGAGTCCAGGTTCGTCATTCGCGCGTGATCAGACTAACAGCATCTCTGGTGATTGGCGTGATTCTATTTACGGCCGTGTCCCTCGCTGCAATGGAGACTCAAACACGCTCGCAAAAGCGCCGTCGTCCGCCGAGTAAGCCGCAGCCATCGTCGCGCACCTCTTATTCACAGTTTTCTCATACCACTCATGTCACGAAAGAGAAGCTCGCATGTGATTCGTGCCACAAGTTTCCTACTGCGAATTGGAAGGAAGTTCGTAAAGGCGATGACGCTTTTGCCGACGTGGCCGAGTTTCCCAACCACGCAGCGTGTCTGAACTGCCACCGGCAGCAGTTCTTCGCGCGGGAAAGACCCGCGCCGCAAATTTGCTCGAATTGCCACGTTGCAGTAACGCCCCGCAACACTGTGCGATTTTTGTTTCCGAGTCTGGGAGATATTGCTGACGCGTCAAAGCAACGACGAGATTCTGCCAGTGAGTTCGCGGTACATTTCCCGCATGAAACTCATCTTGAAGTAGTCGGTCGCAATGTGCCGTTTACGAGGCCCGCTTTTGTCACGGTCGCGTGGCGCAATCAGCAGCAGAAGCAACCCCCGGCTAACTGTGGGGTTTGTCATCAAACGTATCGGCCTCAAGGCCAGTCGAGCGAAGAATACGTAACGAAGCCGCCGAAGGATTTAGGCGATGCATTCTGGTTGAAAAAGGGCACGTTTAAAACGATTCCAAACAGCCATACGGGATGCTTCACGTGTCACAACGCCGAATCGGGGATCGCACCGGTCTCGTCGGATTGTCATGTATGTCACAAACTCGCGACTCCGGCCGCCGGCACTAAAACTGACTTCGATCCCGCGCTCGCAACAACCATGGGAATCACTGATCGTGTAATGCTAAGTGCATGGCGCGAGCGAATTTCTGCGGGCGCCTTTCGCCATGAGGGTGGTTCGCATCCGGATCTCGCCTGCGCGGATTGTCATGCGCCTGCGCGAATGAACACGGTTGATGTGCAGACACTCAAGGTGCCTGTGAGTTCGTGCGGTGGCGCGGAAGGCTGTCATGCGACGGCGACGTTGGACGAGGGTGGAATACTGAATTACGAGATCGATCAAAAGAAGAAGAACGCAAATTTTGCCTGCACCAAGTGCCACATAGTTTTTGGCAAACAAAACGTGCCCGCAAGTCACCTTAGTGCGATTCCAAAGTCAACAAAGTGAGCTGCTATGAAAGTCTTATCTATTTTTTTCCTGCTTATCGTAGCAGGGATATTTCTGCTCGGTGGCACGACTGCTTCGTTACATGCGCCCGCACAGGAGGGACGTAAGCCAAAAGACGAGGTTATGCTCGGGCCGTATGCAAAGCTGGGTGCCGTGAAGTTTAGCCACATCGATCATATCACCAAGAATCGGAGTGTCGATGGGACCAAACCGATCGCATGTGTCGAGTGTCACCACACGGCACAACCGGCGTCGGAAGCAGCGAAGCATCCGCCACACAAAACTGCCTGGCCCGCGGATCGGACCACAACCCTGACAGCGGAGCTTCTCGAAAAAGATCCGAGTGCGCCGCCAGTCAATGTTTGCACGGATTGTCATGCGCGAGCGGGGATGAAACCGAAGCTGCTGCCGGAGCTTCCGAAGATCCAAATCGAAGGGAGCGCTGAACCGGTTACCTTAGACAACCAGCAGGCATTTCATCGGAATTGCGGCGGCTGCCATGACGAAGTCGCCAAAACCGGCAGGGCCAGCACCGGGCCAACTTCGAAGAAGTGCGTGGCGTGTCATAAGAAGACCGCCGCAGCCTGACTTGTGGGAACTTTCCCATTTTGCTGCGCGAAAGTTCGCAAAGTTCCGGTTTTTCAGGGGTTATGTGCCTGAAATTGACCCGGCACGTACGTTGCTCCCGTCTTTCTCGAAAAGAGCGATGCCCTTCGATGGCGTCCGTTTGAGAAAGGTTGGGACCAATGAAAACGTTGAAGATGATGACGCTGACCACCCTGGCCGCAATGCTCGTTACGGGGTTTGCAATAATTTCGGCGACAGCTCGAGCAGGCAATGAACAGGACTTTGATGCCGCTGCCACTTTTAAAGCGAAGTGCGTGGCATGTCACGGGGCAACAGCCGAAAAGAAGTTTGACGCGACGTTAGCTGACGCCGATCTCGTGCAGATCGTGCTCAAGGGCAAGAAGGGCGAGAAGCCTCCTTTCATGCCGGCCTATGAAGAGAAGGGCATTAACGAAGAGCAGGCCAAGGCATTGGTCGCTTACATGAAATCGCTGAAGAAGTAACACGCGCCAGCTTCTGAAATCTCTGTTGCACAGAGAAGACAGTCAGAATTTACAACTGAGACGCCTCTTGTGTGAAAAGTAAAAGCACAGGAGGTGTCTACGTATGATCTGATGAAGCCTGGTGGAACATTTCTTTTCGTGCTGCTCGCGTCGCTGGTCTTCCTGGCGAGTCCTGCTCTCCCTCAGCAGTCATCACCATCGCCAACTGCTTCGCCGATCCTCGAATGTCAGGGTTGTCACGCGCCCGGTAAGAGTTTGCCTTACCTTGGCGGCGCAAAATTTCACGCCGACGCGCATGCCGCCTACGATGGCGGGTTTCACGCTCGCGGAATACAGGGAGGATTGAAGGCCGCCACGTGCGTCGATTGTCACGCCAGAAATGGCGACATGACCACGATCCTTCAAGCGAGCGATCCGAATTCAACAATCAATCGAAGCAACATCGCCGAGACCTGTGGCCGTTGTCATGGCGACAAGTCAATCATGCGCGGGAGTGGGATAAGCGATCGTCCCTTCCTTTCATATCGAGAAAGCGTGCACGCAAAGGCTCTTGCACAAGGCAATGCGTCAGCCGCCGTATGTACTGACTGTCATAAAAGTCACGACATCCTTCCAGCCTCTGATCCGCGCTCTCCGATCGCGAAGATGAATGTCCCCGCCACTTGTAGCAAGTGTCACAAAGCCGAGACCGCGGAGTTCATGCAGAGCGTTCATGGACAGGCAGTGATGCGTGGAGTCTCGCGATCTCCGGTTTGCACTGATTGTCACGGAATCCACGGCATCACGTCGCCGATCGATCATGCGAGCGCAAACGCTTCCACAGCCGTGGCTACTGATACCTGCGCGGGGTGCCACGAAGGAGTCACTTTAACGAAGGAATTCGGAGTTGCCGCCGAGCGTGTCAGCAGTTACAAAGACAGTTACCACGGCCTCGCCTCACAAATGGGTTCGAGAGTTGTCGCGAACTGTGCAAGCTGTCACGGTGTTCACAAGATCCTGCCATCCACCGATCCCAGATCGATGATCAGCGCCGCCAACCTGCCGCAAACGTGTGGACAGTGCCACGTCGGCGCGGGCGTCAACTTCACCACCGGTAAGATTCATCTAACTTCCGGGTTGACTTCTGCGACTGGCGCGCGCGATGCCGGAGTGATCGGTACTCGAATAGTCCGCTGGATCTATGTTCCGTTGATCATTCTGGTGGTGGGCGGCATGGCGGTTCACAACGGGATTATCTGGTTTCGCAAGGCAGCGGCAAAGAAACGTCAGACACGCGAGATCGTGCGGTTGACTCTCAATCAGCGGGTGCAGCACTGGTTGTTATTGACGAGCTTTATCGCACTGGTACTAAGTGGCTTTGCACTTCAGTATCCGGATTCCTGGCTCGCTTCGCTGCTGGGCGGAAGTGAATACTTGCGACGAATCATTCACCGGATCGCCGCAGTGATCATGCTCGTGGTCGGAGTTTATCATCTTGCCTATCTTGCGGTTTCAAAAGAAGGGCGGCTGTGGTTGAAAGACATGGCCGTCAAAGGCAAGGACTTCAAAGATGTGATGGGCAACTTCGCGTACTATCTCGGCCGGTCAGGAGTCAAGCCGAAAATCGCGCGATTTGGTTACGCAGAGAAAGCTGAGTATTGGGCGGTCGTGTGGGGAACTATAATCATGGGCCTGACAGGTTTGATGATTTGGTTCAAGCTGGGCATTTTTGGGTTTCTGCCGCGTTGGGCCATCGAAATCGCTTTGGCAATTCACTTTTACGAGGCGGTTTTGGCAACGCTCGCGATCATAGTGTGGCATTTTTATCACGTGATTTTTGACCCGCATGTCTATCCCGTGAACTTCGCATTTCTCGATGGCCGTGTATCGGAAGAACTTTACCGCGAAGAACATGAGTTGGCTTACGAAGAAAGCCGGACAAAGGAAGAACCAGCAGGAGAAGCGGAACAAGCACAATGAGCGAACCTGAACAAACGATCCCAAAACAACCTAGCCTTTTCCGCAACTACATCAGTTTTGTCGGCGCCGCGATCTCCAGTGCGGCGCTGGTAAGTGTGGCGCTGTTGTTTCTCGTTGAGATAACATCAACACATCAGAACCCATATCTTGGGATCCTCACTTACATAATCTTTCCATCAATTCTGATCTTTGGATTCGTTGTCATCATTCTCGGCAGAATGCTCGAACGAAGGCGCCGGCACAAAGCGTCGCCCACCGAAGTCCCCGCTTATCCAAAGCTTGACCTCAACGATCAAAGAGCTCGCCGGGCTTTCTTCGTGTTTTTGACCGCTACGTTTTTATTTATCTGTGCGAGCGCGTTCGGTAGTTACAAGGCTTTCGAATATAGCGAGTCAGACGCGTTCTGTGGTGAGTCGTGCCACTCGGTTATGAAACCCGAATACACGGCGTACAAGGCCGGAGCACATGCACGCGTGGGCTGTGTCCATTGTCATGTTGGTCCAGGCGCCGGATGGTATGTGCGGTCGAAGCTCTCGGGTGCATACCAACTCTATTCCGTAACTTTCAACAAGTATCCTCGCCCGATAACGACGCCCGTTCACAACCTCCGTCCAGCACCGGAAACTTGCGAGCAGTGCCATTGGCCCGAAAAATTCTTCGGCGCCCAGTTAAAAGTATTCAATCACTATGCGTATGACGAAAAGAACACACTGAGACAGACGCGCATGCTCCTTAACGTCGGCGGTGGTACCCCTTCGACGGGCCAGGTTGCGGGAATTCACTGGCACATGAATATAGCGAATACGATTGATTACGTCTCTACGGACGAACAGCGCCAGGTAATCCCGTGGGTGCGAATACGCGACCGGCAGGGAAATGTCGTCGAATACCACGATCGGACCAGGCGCCTAACGCCGCAGCAGATTGAGACAAGCAGTAAACGGCGTATGGACTGCGTGGATTGTCACAACCGTCCCGCTCACGTCTATCTCCCACCGGATGCAGCGTTGGACCAGTCGTTTGCATCGGGCAGGCTTGATCCTTCACTTCCGTTTCTCAAAAAAATGGCGGTCGAGACCTTGAGCAGATCCTATTCCACCGAAGACGAAGCGGTTCGAGTAATAGCTGCAAGTCTCGATGGTTTTTACAAGTCAAACTATAGTCAGGTGTACGCGCAAAAGAGTGAGTCAGTTAAGCAGGCAGTCACGGAAACGCAGCGCATCTTTCGCACCTACTTTTTCCCCGAGATGAAAACGAATTGGGAAACTCACCCGAACAACATCGGGCACTTTTATTCATCGGGTTGTTTTCGCTGTCATGACGGCGAACATGTTAGTGATAGCGGCAAAGTCATTCGAAACGACTGCAACATCTGTCATACCGTTATCTACGATTCGGCGAACCCTGCGGCTTCGATAAAGCTCGCGTCGTTCCAGCACCCGGTGGATCTTGGTGGTCTCAGTGAACGCAAGTGCGAAACGTGTCACAAAGCGAACGAGCCTTTCAAGCATCCGGTGAATCTCGGCGATATTTCAATGTTTCAATGTGTCGAATGCCATCCAAAGAGCCCTTAGGCAGAGGCTTCTTCTCTGTGCTCCCTGCGTGTTCTCTGTGTCTCTGTGGTGATCTTGCTTAGGAATCCAACCACCACAGAGACGCAGAGGGAGCACGGAGGAACACGCGAAGTTAACTGACAGAAACAGACGGAGCATGAGTGATGAGTAAGATGCTGCATGACAGCACTGCGCGGAGCATTGGACCAGTTGACTCCGAACCCACCAGGCGCCGGTTCCTCGACTATCTACTGGGCACGAGCGCCGTTGCCACCCTGGGCGCGATTGTCTATCCAATCATACGTTTCATGTCGCCGCCACAGGTGATCGAATCCACCGAGAGCTCGGTGATAGCGGCAAAGCTAAACGAAGTGCCGGTCAATTCGGGCAAGATTTTCAAGTTTGGGAGCAAGCCCGGACTCATCGTGCGCACCGAATCGGGCGAACTGAAAGCCTTTTCTGCCGTGTGTACACACCTCGACTGCATTGTTCAATATCAGCCTGATAAAAAACAGATCTGGTGCGCCTGTCACAATGGCCAGTACAACCTCAACGGCAAGAATGTCGGCGGCCCGCCACCGCGTCCGCTGGAAGAATTCAAAGTGAACACCCGGGGCGACGAGATCGTCGTTAGCAAAGCATGAAGAACATGCGAGTGACAACGAAAGACTGGCTCGATGAGCGTCTGTCGATCAGCGCGCTGAATGACTTAGCGCGCAAGAAAGAGGTCCCACTTCACCGTCACTCGATCTGGTACTACTTCGGCGGAATGACTCTCTTTCTCTTCGTCGTACAGGTAGTCACCGGAATCCTGCTGCTTCTCTATTACCGGCCCAGTTCAGAAAATGCTTTTGAGAGTGTTCAGTTCATTGTTACTGAAGTGCAGTTTGGCTGGTTGATCCGTTCGATTCACAGTTGGTCCGCAAACTTGATGATCGCGACTCTGTTTATTCACCTGTTCAGCGTGTTTTTTCTGCGCGCCTATTACCGGCCGCGCGAGATGACGTGGGTGAGCGGAGTCGTCCTTTTATTTATCGTGATCTGTTTCGGGTTCAGCGGTTATCTCTTGCCGTGGAACCAGCTCGCTTTCTTCGCCACCAAAGTGGGAACGGAGATCGCCGGTGTTGTTCCGGTCATCGGCCGGCCCGTGCTTAGGTTTTTACGCGGCGGTGATGAGGTCACGGGCGCAACGCTTACCCGCTTCTTTGGATTTCATGTGGCAGTGCTCCCGGCAACCGCGACGGTCTTCCTCGCTATTCACGTTTTGCTGGTCCAGTTACACGGCATGAGTGTGCCGCCGTCGCTCGAGAAACAAAACGTCAGGAAAATGAAGTTTGTACCAAACTTCCTGTTGCGCGATCTTATTGGCTGGATTCTGGCCATCGGCGTACTGGCCGCGCTCGCCGCTATCTTTCCCTGGGAGCTCGGCGAAAAAGCAGATCCATTCGCCCCCGCTCCTGCCGGTATCAAGCCTGAGTGGTATTTCCTCTTTATGTTTCAGACGCTGAAGTTTCTACCAGCGAAGATTCTGGGCATGGATGGCGAAGTGCTCGGCATCATGGCGTTCAATCTAGTGGCGCTGCTGTTGTTTATCGTTCCTTTTGTGGACCGCGAGCCTGGCAATCGGAAGCGCAGATTGATCTTCAATGTGATTGGTGTCGCGGCGCTTCTTTACATCGTTGTGATGACAATCGTCGGATATGTGACTTAACGAGGCTACGAGAATGGATCTAGGCGAGCACAATTCGCACAGATTTCTCGACTTTTTGAGACCGGTTCTTCCAGTCGTCGCCGTACTAACGCTCTTTACTCTGTCGTCCGCGCAGAAGAAGAGTTCCTGCATCGACTGTCATTCGCGGTTGGAAGATCCTCGACTTAGTGCGCCCGCCAAGCTTTTTGAAAACGACGTGCATCGTGGTCGCGGCCTCTCCTGCAACGATTGTCATGGCGGCGATCCGAATGCCCCTACCAGTGAAGCAGCGAAGGATCCGAGGAAAGGCTATCTGGGAAAGCCAAGAGCACTCGACATTCCCGCATACTGTGGCAAATGCCATAGTGACGCCAACCTCATGAAGCGCTTCAACCCTTCGTTGCGCGTGGACCAGGAGAGTGAGTACTACACGAGCGTTCACGGCAAGCTGCTAAAAGCCGGCGAACAGAAAGTTGCGACTTGTATCAGTTGCCACACGGTTCACGGCATCAGGGCCGTTAGTGATCCGCTTTCGTCCGTCCATCCACTAAACGTCGCCGACACGTGTGCAAAGTGTCATGGCAAGTCCGATTACATGCAGGCCTTCAAGATTCCGAGCGATCAAGTCGTGAAGTTCAAAACGAGTGTTCACGCCAAAGCTTTGTACGAGAAACAAGATCTATCAGCCCCGACCTGCAATGATTGTCATGGCAATCATGGTGCGGCGCCTCCGGGGATTGCTTCAGTGGCAAACGTCTGCGGGCAATGTCATGCACGACAGGCGGATCTGTTTCAGACCAGCCCGCACAAAGCGGCTTTCGATCAGCAGGGGCTTGCGGAATGCGTTACCTGTCACAGTAATCACGACATCGCGACGCCCACCGATCAGATGATTGGAACACAGCAAGGTGCGCTCTGCGTCAATTGTCATCAAAGCGGAGACAAAGGGTTTGCAGCAGCAGGTCACATGCGATCACGCATCGATCAACTTATCGCAGGTATCGACAAATCAAACGAGATCCTCAATGTTGCTGCACGTAAGGGGATGGAAGTCAGCAAACCGAAATTTGAGTTGAAAGGCGCAAAGGATGCTTTAACACACGCGCGCGTGCTGATTCATTCGTCATCAACCGCTGAAGTCGATAAAGTTGTCGAGCCTGGTCTCGCTGTGGCGACCAAAGGATATCAAGCCGGATTGGATGCTCTCTCAGAACTGAGTTTCAGACGCAAGGGACTCGCGATCTCTCTGGTCTTCATTGTCTTTCTCGCGCTGCTCGTGTATCTGAAGGTTAGGCAGATAGAAAGCCGCCAACCAATAGCGAAATAGCAAGTTGCCGATACAAAGAATGAAAAAACTCCAACTCGCGCTGATGTCCGTGCTATTCGTAGCAGTGCTGGGATATGTCATTCAATCCGGCGCATCAACCGGTCTAACGTCCTCGGGCACCGAGCCGCAGACGCAGAGCCAGGCACCCGAGGGCTTGGATTATTCGAAGTTTCTGCACGACAGCAGGAATCATGCGCGCTTGCCGTGTCTTCTTTGTCACCGCCGCGAGAGTAATTCACCACGACCACAACTTCCGGGGCAGTCGGCCCACGCGCCTTGTGCCGGATGTCACGCGCAACAGCTTTCAAATTCCGACAGTCCGATTTGCACGATCTGCCATACGGATGCGAAATCAGGCGCCGTGAAATCGTTCCCGCGTTTGAAGAGCTTCAGAATGAAATTCGATCACGGGTTGCATGTGAAGATGGACGGTGTTAACTGCGCTACTTGTCATCGTCCCACGCGCGCCGGAGTGGCATTGTCGATCCCTGCCGGCTTCAACGCTCACGTAACTTGCTATCGGTGTCATACTCCGCGCGCGCAGGCACAGGGGCGTGACATTTCCTCCTGCCGGACCTGTCATCAATTAGGCGGCTACCGGCGCACTTCCGAAAACGCACGAGCCTTTCGTGTGGGCTTCAATCACGCCAAACATCAGAAAGTAACATGCAACGAATGCCATCAAGTCCGGGCGGGAATGCCACAGGGAAGGCAGGTTACCGCGCCTGTGGCGCTGAATCATCACGCAAAGGCCGGAACAGAGAGTTGTATGAGCTGTCACGATGGTAAGCGTGCGTTCGGCGGCGATGATTTCTCCGTGTGTAAACGTTGTCACACCGGAAATCGCTGGCAGTTCTGATCGAGTAGTTAGCCACAAAAATCACAAAAAACACGAATGAAGTAAGGTAGACTTATTTCTGTGTTTTCAAAGTCTTATATGGTGCCCGGTGTAATCCTGGGTATCGCCATCGGCATGGCTATCGGTGTGGGCGCATACACGTTCGTCTACGCGCGCGGCTATTCATACATGACTGACAACGCTGAAGCGTGCGTGAATTGTCACGTCATGCAGGACCAGTTTAGCGGTTGGTTGAAGTCGAGCCATCGTGCGGTGGCTGTTTGCAATGATTGCCACACGCCGCCCGGACTCGTCGGCAAGTATGCCACCAAGGCACGAAATGGTTTCTGGCATTCTTACTACTTCACGACTGGCTGGTATGAGGACAACATTCACATCACGCCGCGCGGTCGTGAGGTAACAGAACAGGCCTGCCGGAAGTGTCATCAGGACATTGTCGATGCTATTGAAGGCGCCCACCCGGAAGTCGCTGACGCCCGCACGAGTTGTATTCGTTGTCACGACTCGGTTGGTCACCTTCATTGATGGAGAACCTGGATGAGTGAAGAGAAGCACACGAGTCGTAAACGTCGTCCGCTGATATTTTTCGGCCTCATTGCGTTGGCTGTCGGCGCCACCGTTCTTGGGCTGGCACTACTGGTAAACATATTCCAACGGAAACAGGAAGCGCGAAATCCGTTTTTCAGAGTTGTCGAGCTGACTGACGACACGATCGATCCCGGTGTTTGGGGCAAGAATTTTCCACTCCAGTATGACGGTTATTTAAAGACAGTGGATCAGGTCCGCACACACTACGGCGGTAGCGAAGCGGAACCACGCACGCCCACGCAGGCCGATCCGCGCTCGGTCGTCGCCCAATCGAGACTCGAAGAAGATCCGCGGCTGAAAATCATGTGGGCCGGTTATGCGTTTTCGAAAGACTTCAGGGAAGAACGCGGTCACGCGTATATGCTGGAGGATCAGACGTTCACCGAACGCCAGCAAGTTGCGAAGCAACCCGGCACATGCATCAACTGTCATGCCTCGGCCTATGTCGCTTACAAGCAACTCGGTGGCGGTGACATCTTCAAAGGCTTCGAAGAACTAAACAAGATGCCATATTTCGAAGCGCGGAAGCTCGTGACGCATCCAGTCGCGTGTATCGATTGTCATGATTCGCAAACGATGCAGTTGCGCGTAACGCGTCCGGCGTTCATCGAGGGCATGCGCGCTCTGAAGGCTTCGCAGGGGATTCAGAATTACGATGTGAACAAACAAGCGACGCGGCAGGAGATGCGTGCGTATGTTTGCGGGCAGTGTCACGACGAGTATCACTTCAGCGGTCCGGAAAAGCGTCTGGTCTATCCCTGGGCCAAAGGGCTTCTAATTGAAAACATCCTCGCGTTTTATGACGAGCAGAAGTTTAAAGACTGGGAACACGCGACGACGGGCGCGCCCGTGTTGAAAGCGCAGCATCCGGAGTTTGAGATGTGGAACCAGGGAATTCACGCTCGTTCAGGTGTGGTTTGTGCCGACTGCCACATGCCTTACAAACGCGAGGGCGCATTAAAGATCAGCGATCATCACGTGCGTTCGCCGCTGCTCAACATCAATCGCGCCTGCCAAACGTGTCACAAGTGGTCTGAGGAAGAGTTGAAGGCCAGGGTGGAGACGATTCAGTCGCGGACGTACAGCCTTCGCAATCTGGCGATGGATGCACTCGTCGATCTGATTAATGACATCAAGGCGGCGCGGGACGCAGGGCAGACAGGAAGCGCGGTTTCAAGTGCGCAAGACTTCCAACGTCGCGCACAGTTTTATTTGGATTTCATTGAGTCTGAAAACTCAAACGGTTTTCATGCGTCGCAAGAGGCCGCGCGCATTCTCGGCGAGTCGATCAACTTCTCACGCAAAGGCCAGATGGCGCTGCGTGGTTCAAAATAGATCGCCTTTTTCATTCTCCCCAAGCTTTAGCTTGGGGGGAACACTGCTCCAGAATTAGGAAAACCATTTAAATGGTTATCAAGAGTGGGAGGCAACGAGGGGACCCCAAGCTAAAGCTTGGGGAGAATGAGAAAGGCCTCGTCGAGCGTTGAATTCCTACGACGGACGCAGGGCAGACAGGAAGCCCAAGCT
>JBIOUJ010000183.1:0-10654 GCA_044867025.1 Pyrinomonadaceae bacterium
CCGCAACGACCACGCGTGATTGTCATCGTTGACCCACCCGCTACCGCAGGTGGTACTGACTCCGATCCAAGCTGGGTGTACATGATGAAGAAGGTAGTGGCAGCAATATTCGTGGTTGTATCAATAGTGGCGACAGCGAGCGCGCAGTCTAACGCGACTGAGCCGCCGAAGAAGGCCAATGCCAGGACTACGACCGAGTCGGCAGTGACCGCAGAACCATTTGATGGTGCGACGGTTGAGAAGTTGGCGAGCCAGTGTGTGACACTCGAGACGGAACTTGGCGCGATCGAGATCGCGTTCATGCCGGAAGTCGCGCCTGAATCTGTGAGGAATTTTCTCAACCTCACCGCAACCGGAGCGCTCGACACAACCACGTTCAGTCGAGTCGTGAAAGGTTTTGTTATCCAGGGCGGTAATCTTTCGACGAGCGAAAAGTGGAGCGCGGAACTGGCAAAACGAATGGGTCGCAGGCTTCCGGACGAACCGGGTTTGGTTAAACATGTTCGCGGCATCGTGTCGATGGCACGCACCGAGGAACCAAACAGCGCCACCACGCACTTCTTTATTCTCGTTGGACCAGGCCCGCACCTCGACAGTAAGTTCTCTGCATTCGGAACCGTGACAAAAGGAATGGAAGTCGCAGACGCGATCAACCAGGCGCCTGTTGAAGGTGAGAAACCGGAGAAACCGGTGAAGATCAATCGCGCGGTCGTAGTGCCATGCAAAAAGTAACTCTCTGCTTGCTAATGCTGCTCGTTCTGAACGGATGCGAGAGATCCAACTCGCCGACGGCAGGGCGCGAAGCAACGCTGCGCGTACTCAAGTTGCGTGGATACGACTTCAACGAGCAGAGTTTCTTCGCTGCCGCACAGGCTCGAGACATGATGGCGATCAATGCTTTCCTGGACGCCGGCATAAATCCGAATGCACAGGACGCCGATGGCCGGACTGTTCTGATCGCCGCTGCCGCGCGCGGGGATCTCGAAGTGGTGAATAAGCTGCTGTCTCGCGGCGTTGATCCGAACGTAAAAGACAAACGCGGCTACACCGCGCTGAGTCATGCGTCGGAAGCAATGTACGAACAGGTGGTTGATGCTTTGCTGAGCCGTCCTGACGTCGATCCGGATTCTCGCGGTTTGAACAGTCGGCCGGTTTTGCTCGCCTACGTTTGGCGCGATAACAAAGCGCGAGTTGAAAAACTGCTGGCGCGCGGCGCGGACGTGAATGCCGAAGATCTCGACGGCGATACGGCCTTGCACGGCGCTGCGCAGACTGGCAATGTTGAAATCATGCAGGTACTTTTGGACAAAGGCGCAAACGTAAACGCGCAAAACAATTCTGGTGGCACGCCGTTGATGTGGTCGGCGGTGTACGGACACGACGATGCAGCGCGATTGTTGCTGAGTCGCGGCGCGGATGCGTCGCTGAAAGACAGCGATGGCATTACAGCGGCTGAATGGGCCGTGCGCAATAAACGCGACAGCGTGGTCCAACTCTTAAAACGTAAACGCTAATGCTTTTAGTCATCGACAACTACGACTCGTTTACTTACAACCTCGTTCAATATCTCGGCGAGCTTGGTGAGACGGTCGAGGTGCGCCGGAACAATCAAGTCACGCTCGACCAGATCGAGAATGAGTTGCGTCCGGAACGCATCGTCATCTCTCCGGGACCCGGGACGCCGGACGACGCTGGAATCACTCTCGACGTAATCGACCGGTTCTCTGGAAAGATACCTTTGCTGGGTGTGTGTCTGGGCCACCAGTCGATCGGGCAGGCATTTGGCGGCCGCGTGATCCGCGCGCCGGAGTTGATGCACGGCAAAGCTTCGGAGGTCAGTCATGACGGCAAGACGATTTTTGCGGGAGTAAAAAACCAGTTCCTCGCCGGACGGTATCATTCACTCATCGTCGAGAAGGATTCGTTGCCGAGCTGCCTGGAAATCTCGGCCAGTACGGCTGACGGCATCATCATGGGCCTGCGTCATCGCGAATTGAGAGTTGAGGGTGTTCAGTTTCATCCCGAATCGATCCTGACGTCCGACGGCAAACAACTACTGGCAAACTTCCTGAAACTTTAGCCCGCCATTACCTCATCATGACTACCAATCGACTGACTGACTTTCTCGCACGGCTGGTTCGTGGTGAGGACCTGAGTCGCGAAGAGGCTTTCCATCTGCTCGACGCGTTATTGCATGCAGAAGCGACTGAAGCGCAGATCGCAGGCACGCTGGTCGCACTGGCGGCGAAGGGTGAGACGGTCGAAGAGTTGACGGGGTTGACGGAAGGCCTGCGTTCGAAAGCAACTCGGGTTATCTCGAAGCACGATTGTTTTATCGACACTGCGGGAACGGGATCGAGTCGCGCGAAGACGTTCAATATCTCGACTGCCGCAGCGTTTGTGATCGCGGGTGCGGGGTTGCCGGTGGCGAAACATGGAAACCGCGCGGCGAGCAGTAAATCGGGGAGTGCTGATCTGTTGACGGCGCTTGGTGTGAATGTTTCGGCGATACCGCTCGTGTCGGAGAACGCGCTCAACGAGATCAATATCTGCTTCATGTTTGCGCCGCTGTATCACGGTGCGACTGCGCGTGTTGCGGGTATTCGGCGGCAGCTCGGTATTCACACGACGTTCAATCTGTTGGGGCCGTTGAGTAATCCCGCGGGCGCGCCTCGGCAGATTATCGGCGTGTGGCGCAAGGAGCTCGCGGAGAAGCTGGCGGAAGTGCTGGCTGCGCTTGGGACGGAACGCGCGTGGGTGGTTCATGGTGAAGATGGTCTGGATGAGATCACGCTCGCGGGAAAGACTTACGTGGCCGAGGCGCAAGATGGATCAGTAAAGACGTTTGAGATCGAACCGGGCGACTTTGGGCTGGATGTTCGAGCGCTCGATCACTTGCGCGGCGGTGACGTTGAAGCAAATGCACGGATCGTAAGCGCGGTGCTGGACGGGTCGCGCACGGATGAAGCGCGGTCGTTGGTGATCTTGAATGCGGCGGCGGCGCTCGTTGTAGGCGGGTCCGCAGGTGATCTGAGTCAGGGCGCTAAACTCGCGGCGGAGGCGATCGACAGCGGCGCAGCCCAGGCGAAGCTACACCTTTTGGTTGAGGCGACGTCATGAACGTGCTTTCGGAGATCATGGCGAAGAAGCAAGAGCGCGTGACGGCAGCGAAGGAAGTGGTTCCGCTTGACGAGATGCGTCGCCTTGCTTGTGAAGCGCGCAGTTCAGCAAAGCCTCATGCGCTGCTGGATGCCGTGCGACGTGACGGCGTCAATATTATCGCCGAGTTCAAACGTCGCTCACCGTCGAAAGGAATGATTCGCGGCGATGCGGATGTTACCGGGATTGCGCGAAGCTATGCGGCGGGCGGCGCTGTCGCGATGTCGGTGCTGACTGAGGAAGATTACTTCGCGGGATCGCTCGACGATCTGCGCACGGTAAAAGCCACAGTCGATCTCCCGGTGCTTCGGAAAGATTTTATGTTCGAGGAGTATCAGATTTACGAGGCAGCCGCGGCGGGCGCTGATGCGATCTTGTTGATAGTTGCGGCGATTAATGATGAAACAGTGTCGCGTCTCAGGCGCCTCGCGGAAGAGGAGTTGAGCATCGATGCGCTTGTCGAAGTCCATACCGCCGGCGAGATGAAACGAGCCATCGCTTGCGGCGCTACGATCATCGGTGTCAACAACCGTGATCTTCGTACGTTTGAAGTGTCACTTGAAACGTCGATCGCCCTCGCGACGCAAGCGCCCCGCGAATCGGTGTTAATCAGTGAAAGCGGGCTGAACAGCTCGAACGATCTGCAACGTTTGCGCGACGCCGGTTACCGCGGTTTCTTAATCGGTGAAACTTTAATGCGAGCACCCAAGCCGGACGAGGCGCTTCGGCAACTGTTATCATGACATTCATCAAGATCTGCGGCATCACCAACATCGACGACGCGCGCGCGGCTGTTGCTGCGGGCGCGGATGCCCTCGGATTCAATTTCTACAACCGCAGCCCGCGTTACATCGCGCCGCCGGCCGCGCGCGAGATCATCGAACAGCTTCCAAGCTCGATTCTCACGGTCGGTGTTTTTGTGAACGAGGAGACTTCAGAATCCGTTAAGAAGATCGCGAGCGAAGCGGGAGTCACGGCATTTCAACTACACGGGGACGAGTCACCCGCGTACTGTCTTGAACTTTCAGATCGCTACGTGATCAAAACGTTAACGGTTTCCGGCGATTTTGACATCGAGATGGTCCAGCATTATGACGTCAACGCCATCATGCTCGACACGAGAGACAACAACCTGCGAGGTGGAACAGGTCGAGTGTTTGACTGGTCGGTTGCAATAGAAGTCAACAAGGTGGCGCCGAAGCTTTTCCTGGCCGGAGGGCTGTCGCCTGAAAACATCAGTGAGGCGATCGAGCTGGTGCGGCCGTATGCCGTCGATGCCTGTAGCGCGCTGGAAGACAGGCCCGGAATTAAAAACCACGATCGCATGCGCGCTTTCGTGGAGTTAGCGAGGAGTGTTAAACCTTGACGGTTCCCTACGTTCGCGGAGTATTCTAGGCATGCCCCTCAATCTAAAAATTTCAGAAGGTCCTCCGCGAACAACTGTATTTAATTCGACCTCTCAAGGTCTGTTTATGACTCCGCGACCCGAAAAAGAACCTACTACCCGGCCTTCCGAGCGGACGCGTGGCCGCGTCCTGTTCATCGCCGGCGACAAACTCCCGCAATTCACGGAGGCCGCCTCCGCCAGAGCCATCGATGTTTTCGGTGTTTCCAACGGTACCGCCGCCATGGTGTCCTTAACCCGAACGCGTCCACATCTTGTCATTGCTCACTCGCCGACACGCGGGTTGAGAATCAGGGAATTAGCGAAACTGCTGGCACAGTCGGATGACGGAATCCCGCTCGTCCTGACCGGAACAGACCCTTCGACGATTAGCTTGCGACGCGCCGCGATGCTCGAAGGTGCTGTTGATTACTTTACAGTGCCGGATGAGCTCGATCTTTTGATCGAGCGAACGGAGCAGTTGGTGCTGTTGCGACAGAAGATCGATCGGTTGCGAGCCGATGCGGATCTCGATTCGCTCACGGGTCTCGCTAATCGACGACGTTTCCGTGTTGCACTGACGCGCGAGGTGGAACGCTGGCGTCGTTACCGCTCACCTTGCGCGTTGCTGATGCTTGATATCGATCACTTGAAATCAGTGAATGATAAGTTTGGACATCCCGTGGGCGACATGGTGATTCGACAGATCGCGCAGACGCTGAAAGAGGTCTCACGCGACAACGATACGGCAGCGCGGCTTGGCGGTGAGGAGTTTGCGCTGTTACTCGCGGGCGTGGATCTTCAACACGCAGTCTCGGCTGCCGAGCGTTTGCGAACCGTGCTCCGCGAGAAACGTGTTGAAGGCGTGGGCTCCGTTACTGTGAGTGTCGGCGTGGCGGGATGTCCAGAGAACGCGACTTCGGAGCGGATGCTTTACTCGGCAAGCGACGGCGCGCTTTACGTGTCGAAGAACGCCGGGCGCGATCGCGTTTCGGTTGCGCCTCCGCTGCAAGAGAAGCTCCCGGGAGTTTAGTACACAAATTACACAAGATGCCCTCCTCAATCACACAACCTGACTCGCTCGGTCACTGGGGACAGTACGGCGGACGCTTTGTCCCCGAAACGCTCATGGCCCCGCTCGAAGAATTGACGACCGCCTATCTCTCGAGCCGCGACGATCAATCGTTTCAGTCAGAACTTCAAACTCTCCTGCACAACTACGTAGGCAGGGCCACGCCTCTCTCTTACGCCGCCCGCCTGACGGAGCATTGCGGTGGCGCGAAAATCTATCTGAAACGCGAAGACCTCCTTCACACCGGCGCGCACAAGATCAACAACACCATCGGCCAGGTGCTCCTCGCGCGCCGCATGAACAAGCAACGCATCATCGCCGAAACCGGTGCGGGCCAACACGGCGTTGCAACCGCAACCGTCTGCGCGCTCTTCGGACTGGATTGCGTGGTCTACATGGGCGCCGAAGACATGCGCCGGCAAGCGTTGAATGTCTTCCGAATGGAACTGCTCGGCGCCGAGGTGCGCGAAGTAAACGCCGGATCGCGCACGCTGAAGGACGCGATTAACGAAGCACTGCGCGATTGGGTGACGAACGTCGGCGACACTTATTACCTGCTCGGCAGCGCTCTTGGTCCACATCCTTATCCGTTGATGGTGCGCGATTTTCAAAGCGTCATCGGACGCGAAGCGCGCGCTCAGATTCTGGAACATGAAGGACGGCTGCCGGATGTTCTCATCGCGTGCGTGGGCGGCGGCTCGAACTCGATCGGATTGTTTCATCCATTTCTCGCGGATTCCGCGATCAGGATGTTGGGTGTCGAAGCGGGTGGCTTAGGCGATGAATTGGGCCAACATGCGGCACGCTTTAACGCGTTAGGTGGTGGCCGGCCTGGCGTGCTCCAGGGAACGAAGAGCTACGTCTTGCAGGATGACCACGGCCAGGTAGCGGCGACTCACTCGATCTCGGCGGGCCTGGATTATCCCTCGATTGGTCCTGAGCATGCTTACCTTCACGATGCAGGTCGCGTCGAGTATGTTTCCGTTTCAGACAGCGAAGCGTTGGACGCGTTTCAACTTCTCTCGAAGCTCGAAGGCATCATTCCGGCGCTCGAGTCGTCTCACGCCGTCGCACACGCGATAAAAGTCGCGCGAGACATGAAACGCGATCAGCTCATCGTGGTGAATCTTTCCGGACGTGGAGACAAGGACGTAAATTCCGTGCGCGAAGCGCTGGGGTCGTGACGCTTGGGACGTATCGAAGACGCTTTCACAAAGCTGAAGCAGGAAGGGAAGAAGGGGTTCATTCCCTTCATCACCGCGGGCGATCCTGACCTCGCAACGACCGAACAACTCCTCATCACACTGGCGAATTCGGGTGCGACGCTGATCGAGCTGGGCGTGCCGTTCAGCGATCCGATGGCGGATGGACCAGTGATTCAACGCGCCTCCGAAAGGGCACTCAAAAACAAATTCGGTTTGCAGGAGATACTCGACACCACCGCGCGCGTGCGCAAACAGATCGACACTCCCATCATTCTTTTCAGTTATTACAATCCTTTGCTCCAGTTTGGCCTGAAGCACATAGCTGGGGCCGCGAAAGACGCCGGACTCGACGGCGTACTGGTCACCGATCTTACGCCCGAGGAGTCGGGCGAATTTGAAGTCGAGTTGCGCGCTCAAGGCCTGGATATGATCTTCCTCGTGGCGCCGACTTCCACAGACGAACGTCTGCATCTGGTGGCCCAACATGCAAGCGGGTTTATTTACGCCGTGTCGCGTGCGGGAGTGACCGGCGCGCGATCCAGCGTCAGTGCGGAAGCAGAAAAACTGGTGACTCGCATGCGGCGTTTCTCGGAGCTTCCGATTGCAGTTGGATTTGGTATTTCGAATGCGGAACAGGTAAAGGATGTGCAGCGGTACGCGGATGCGGTGGTTGTCGGATCGGCGATTGTCGCGGAGATGGAAAAGTTTTCTGATTCACCGGAGATCGTGCAGCGCATCGGTGAACTCTGCGTATCTCTGCGTTCCTCTGCGTCTCTGCGGTGAAAGGTTTTCTTTACCGCAGAGGCGCAGAGGAACGCAGAGGAACGCGAGAAGATTGATCTTGGGAAACCGTGAAACTGTGTTAAAGTGCACGGCTGAAACGTTTGTACTCACGAGGGTCCAAGCCTCACCCTCTAGCGAAAATTTAACTGTTGCAAGTGTGAAACACTGTGCTATGATCTGCTCACTCCAGGGGATTCCTGAGAAGAGGAGCGGAAGAAAGAATGTATGCCATGGCAGATGACCGACTAAGTGCAGATCGCGGCAAGGCAGTCGAAGCCGCATTAGCAAATATTGAAAAGAAGTTTGGTAAGGGATCGATTATGCGACTGGGTGAGCGCGAAGTGTCAGACATACCGGCAATTTCCACCACCTCGCTCAGCCTCGACGCTGCGGTTGGCGTCGGCGGAGTCCCGCGGGGACGCATCGTCGAGATTTATGGACCAGAAAGCTCCGGCAAGACCACGCTGGCGCTTCACATCGTTGCCGAAGCCCAGAAGGCGGGCGGCGTCGCGGCGTATATCGACGCCGAGCACGCGATGGATGCCGACTACGCCGGAAAGCTCGGAGTCGATATTGACCAGTTGCTGATTTCACAACCGGATTCCGGTGAGCAGGCGCTCGAGATCGCCGAAGCACTCGTGCGCTCAAATGGAGTTGACGTGATCGTCGTCGATTCCGTGGCTGCATTGGTTCCGCGCGCAGAACTCGATGGAGAGATGGGTGACTCGTTACCCGGATTGCAGGCGCGCCTGATGTCGCAGGCACTGCGGAAGCTCACCGCGATCGTTGCACAGTCAAACACCTGCTTTATCTTCATCAACCAGATTCGCGAGAAGATTGGCGTCATGTTCGGCAATCCGGAGACGACTACGGGCGGCCGCGCGCTCAAGTTTTATTCGTCTCTGCGACTCGATATCCGGCGCATCGGTGCGATCAAAGACGGCGATCGAGTCGTCGGGAATCGCACCAAAGTAAAAGTCGCGAAGAACAAAGTCGCACCACCGTTCCGCGAGTGTGAATTCGACATCATGTATGGCGAAGGCATCTCCCGTGAAGGCGACCTGCTCGATCTCGCTACGACGCAGCGAGCGGTGGAGAAGAGTGGCGCCTGGTTCTCTTACAAAGGCGAGCGGCTGGGCCAGGGACGCGAGAACGCCAAGCAGGCGCTGAAAGATAATCCCGAGATTCTCCGCAAGATCGAACGGGACGTGAAGTTGAAGTTGGGCCTTCCGGTTTGGGAAGAACCTGCACCTGCGAAGGCTGCCTCAGCCGGAGACAAGAAGTAATTTAGGCCACAAAGAGGCACAAAAAGCACGATGATTTAGGGTAAGATTCATTGTGCTTTTTGTGCTTCTTTGTGGCCAATGCTTTTATGTCATCGATCCTCATCAAAAACGGCACGCTTGTCACGATGGATGCTCGCGACTCCATGGTGCAGGGCGACATCCTCGTCGCTGACGGACGGATCGCGGAAATCGGTGGCACAGGTCACACTGCCGACACCATCATCGACGCCACTGACTGCGCCGTAATTCCCGGTTTCATACAAACACACATTCATCTCTGCCAGACGCTGTTTCGCGGCGCTGCCGACGATCTCGCATTAATCGATTGGTTGAAACAACGCGTATGGCCCATGGAAGCCGCGCACTCAGTCGAGTCAATCGCAGCCTCTGCGCGGTTGGGTATCGCCGAGCTCATCAAAGGAGGAACGACCTGCGCGCTGACGATGGAGACGGTGAACCACACCGCCGAGGTGTTCAAAGTTGTCGAAGGCACAGGATTTCGCGCCACTGTCGGCAAGTGCATGATGGACAAAGGCGACCAAGTCCCCGCAGCCTTGCAGGAACAGACTGAAAATTCAATTGACGAATCCATCGCGCTGCTCGAAGCATGGCATGGCAAGGCGGACGGTCGTATCCGATATTGTTTTGCACCGCGCTTTGCGATCAGTTGCACGCGCGAGTTATTGCAGAAAGTAGCCGGACTTGCTCGAGCGCGTGGCGTGATGGTCCATACTCACGCCTCCGAGAATCGAACTGAATGCGAGCTGGTGCAGGAAGAGAGCGGCCTGCGAAATATCGCCTATCTCGATAGTGTTGGATTAACCGGACGTCACGTCGCACTGGCCCACTGTGTTCATCTAAGCGTCGACGAGATCGAGACACTGAAGTCGACCGGCACGAACGTCGTTCATTGTCCTTCTTCGAATCTAAAACTCGGTTCGGGAATCGCGCCGGTTGCGAAGCTGTTAGAGGAGGGAATCTCAGTATCGCTGGGAGCTGATGGCGCCGCTTGTAACAACCGGCTGGACATGTTCACCGAGATGCGAACTGCGGCGTTGCTTCAAAAGGTCCTGCATGGTCCGGAGGTGTTGCCTGCCAGACGCGTCTTGCGCATGGCCACGATCGACGGCGCGAGAGCACTCGGTCTCGATGCTGATGTCGGCAGTCTCGAGCGCGGAAAAAAAGCGGATCTCGCGGTCGTGAGACTGGGCCGGTTACACACAACTCCTGCGACTGACGTTGTTTCAGCCCTGGTCTATTCCTCGGAGGTCGAGGACATCGAGACGGTAATTATTGACGGAAGATTGGTGATGCGAGAGCGAAAGCTCCTGACGATCGACGAGCCCGAGACAATCGCGACAGCGAATTCTGAAGCGCAGAAGCTATTGACGCGAGCCGGCGTTTAAAATGGCTGTGCCAGCTCGAAGGTAGCGACTGCGGGGGGCGCGATCGGCGGCCGAGCTGGCACTGGCGGGCACTATCAATTTTGCTTGGATGGCCGTCTTTTCAACCTAGCTGACGTTTGGGCATCAGCGCCACCCGCAACGCATTGGATTATACACCCCGTCACGAATCCGTCAACGACTTTTTGTGACTAATCCGACAAAAATCTTTACAAATTTTGGTTCGATAACTCACCCTTTTTCCCGTCTGGGTTTGGTAAAACCACCCATTGTGGAGTGCAGATAGAACGGCCTTGATGTATAGTGTTCGCGGCATTCCGGAGCGCCCAGGTTTCCGAGGTGTATCTTCGCACTCACAAGTC
>JBIOUJ010000184.1:0-29068 GCA_044867025.1 Pyrinomonadaceae bacterium
TCATCTGCGAAAATCTGCGGCTTAAATCTTCAACATCATGGATCCAGACACCGATATTGGTGGCCCACTTCACAAGTTCCCCGCCACTAATCACTCTGCCATCCTCGGCGCTCGCAGCGACGATCAACTCACACGGCGCCGCGCGTTCGACACTATCCTGACCAGCTACTGGAAACCTGCTTACAAATACATTCGTCTTAAATGGCACGCTGACAACGAAGACGCGAAGGATCTCACGCAGGGATTTTTTGCCAACGCGTTCGAGAAGAATCACTTCGCCGCTTACGACGCGAGCAAGGCCAGCTTTCAAACGTTCTTGCGCACGTGTCTCGACGGTTTTGTCGCCAACGAACGCAAAGCCGGACGGCGGCTCAAACGCGGCGGCGACATGGACCACTATCAATTGGATTTCGCGACAGCGGAAACCGAGCTGATCGCCTCGGATCTGAGTCCGGAAGACTATTTTCATCGCGAGTGGGTGCGTTGGATGTTCACCATCGCCGTCGATGCGTTGCGTGAGCGTTGCGAAGAGTCAGGCCGCGCTATCCACTTTCAACTGTTCGAGCGCTACGATCTGCGCGACGACGCGAACTTGTCGTACGCTTCGCTGGCGAATGAATTCGGCCTGGAACCAGCGACAGTCAACAACTACCTCGCCGCTGTGCGTCGTGACTTCCGCCGCGTCGTGTTGGAGAAACTGCGCGAGATAACTGCAACAGACGAAGAGTTTCGTACTGAAGCTCGCTCGTTGCTCGGAGTCGAAGTGAAATGAAGTGGCTCTCGGACGACAAGTTGGACCATCTCCGCGCTGTCGTGACGAACCCGGATTTTAGTTCGACCAAGTACACCTTCATTAAAGAACTCGGACGCGGCGGCATGGGGGCCGTCTATCTCGCCGAAGACCGCGAGCTCAACCGGCTCGTCGCGATCAAAGTGCTCAACACTCCTGAGATCAGTGAAGACATGCGCAATCGCATGGTTCGCGAAGCACAGATCATCGCGGGGTTAGAGCATCCCGGAATCGTTCCGGTTCACGACGTCGGCACGTTGCCTGATGGCCGTGTGTTCTATGCGATGAAGTTTGTGCGCGGCAGCCGGCTCGACGAGTATGCGGCAGTGAACGATTCCATAAGAGATCGGCTGCGAAAGTTTCAGGCTGTTTGTGATGCGGTTGCATTCGCGCATGCGCACGGCGTGATTCACCGCGATCTGAAACCGCAAAACATCATGATCGGATCGTTCGGCGAAGTGCTCGTATTGGATTGGGGCGTCGCGAAGATTTTGAAGAAGCCGTACACAAATCACACAAACCAATCTGTGCAATCTGTGAACGGGTTTGATACTTCGGCCGGAACAATCATCGGCACCCGCGATTACATGTCTCCCGAACAGGCCCGCGGTGAGATCGACCAGCTCGACGAGCGCGCAGATGTCTATTCGCTCGGCGCAGTTCTGCATTTTCTGCTGAAAGACCAACCGAAACCCGGCAAAGCCGCTGCAGCGATCTGTTTGAAAGCGCGGTCGGATGCAAAGGACGACAGGTACTCCAGTGCGTCAGAGTTGTCTGCGGACATCGGTCGTCTGCTTGATGCTGAACCCGTTTCGGCGTATCGGGAAAACGCGTTCGAGAAGGCAAGCCGTTGGGTCAGTAAGAACCGCTTTCTCGTGTTGCTGGTGCTGGCTTACCTCCTGATGAGAATTTTTTTCGTTTTTACCTCTCGGCCTTAAAAGTTTCTCGGCAGACGTTTAATAGAACAACAAGACGATCTACAGATAGGAGAAACGAAAATGTCCAAACCCCTGATTGGCGTGATACTTGGCGCCGTGCTCGGCGTCATTGACGGCCTGACCGCGTGGTTCACCCCGGCCGTGAGAGATCAACTCGGTGGGATCGTGATCGGCTCCACGCTCAAAGGCATAATCGCCGGCATCGCGATCGGCTTTTTTGCGAAGAAGTTTCATTCGCTGCCGATCGGCATCGTGTTTGGCCTGCTGGTGGGTGCGTTTCTGGCCTGGCTGGTGGCGTTCATGCAGGGCGGTTACTACTTCGAGATCATCCTGCCCGGCACGCTGGTCGGCTTAATTGTGGGCTTCGCAACGCAGAAGTACGGAAACACGCCCGCCACGGCATAGTAAAAACTGCCAGGATCTACAGGGGTAAATCTGTGTAATCCGTGGCTAATCACTCGGCTTGCCTTGCAGCAACGGCTCCGATTTCAGCGTCTGTGGTCCATTCTCATTGCACAATGCGAATGAGGAGCCTTCATACATTGTCACTCCGGCGAATTCGCCTTTTGCGTTGAGGATGTAGAAATTAATACCAAAGTTTGGCAAGCCACGGCTGTTCAGAAGTCTCTTCTCGATCGTGTTGTTCTTGATCCGGTTCAACACTTCCATGCCCGCGTCTTTCGGGTGAGCACCGCGACGCATCTCCTCCACGATCACAAACGAACACAGATTGAAAAGATTCGCTTCACCGCGTCCCGTCGAACCGGCAGCGCCAACAGCGCCATCGACATAGAGTCCCGCGCCGAGGATCGGCGAGTCGCCCAGGCGGCCGGGAATCTTCCATGCGAGACCGCTGGTCGTGGTGACACCGCAGATTTCGCCTTTCGAGTTGATGCCGTCGCAGTTGATCGTTCCGTGCAGGTTCTCTTCACGTAAGAGACCCTCGGCAAGCATGTCGAGCGCTGCTTTATGTCCAGCCTCGGCGCGCTTCTTCGGATCTAAATAATGGCCGGGATCTGTCCGGCGTTTCCACTCGAGCCACTGCTTGCGCGAGTTCTCAGTGTTGAGATCGTCTTCGATCTTGAACCCCATGTTGCGTGCAAAGTCCTGCGCGCCTTTGCCGACGATGAGATGGTGATCGGTGGTTTCCATCACCGCTTTTGCCACCAGCGACGGCGTGCGCACACCTTCGAGCGCACCCACGGCGCCGGCACGTTTCTTTGGACCATGCATCGCCGATGAGTCGAGTTGGACCACGCCATCGGCATTCGGCAAACCACCATAACCCACGCTGTCGTCGAGTGGATCCAGCTCGACGATATTCACACCCGCGATCACTGCGTCGAGCACATCCGAACCACCGGTCATCATCGTGAACGCCTTCTGCACCGCCGTCACGTTGCCACCATTCTTGAACCTGTTCCCATTCGCGGAGGCAATAACCAGCGGCTTCACGACGCTCTGTTGGAGGATCATCGGAAACCCTTTGGCCTCACTCGTCGCTGCCACAGCCAGCCCCGCAACCGCACTGTTACGCATGAAATCACGGCGTTTCATTCTTTTGCTCATGGTGTCCTCGTTAAATGTGATGTGGGACCGCAGCTTACCACATTTGTGCCTTTTCGTGGCTACTCCAGCGCCTCTTTTATTTTCTCGGCGGTCTTGGGGCCGATGCCGTCGACCATGTCGAGGCCGCCGGAGGTGACGAAGGTTTTCAGGTCGGCCAGGGAAGAGACTTTGAAACGCTGGTGCAGGAGCGCCGCGGTTTTTGGACCAATTCCGGGAACGTCGGTTAAATCCAGCACGCTTTCGGGTGTTTCAGCAACGAGTCGCTCCCATGCGTCGAAAGTCCCTTTTTCCAGTAGTTCGATGACCTTGCCCGCAATCGCCTTCCCGACACCGGGAATCTCCTGTAAACCCGCAACGCCTTCCCTCGCCGCGATCTCTTTCAGAGGCGTGGGCCAGACCTCGATCGCTTCCGCCGCGTTGCGATATGAGCGCAGGCGGAACGGATCGTCGCCGCGAATCTCCATTAACCCGGCGAGACGATAGAATCGTCGAGCGATAGCTTCGTTATCCATTGGATTCCTGTTTAGTCTAACGTCGCGAGCAGAGTAATATCAAAGGCTTTGAAGATTTGAAACGCCGAGGAGATTTGAAGGTGGACGAAAAACGACGACAGCTATTGACCGGCATTTCACTGGCAAGCGCAGGTGTTCTGCTCAACGCCTGCCGCAACACATCGAATTCATCCGGCAGCGCAACGAACGAGAAAAGTGAACCAGCGCCGGGTGAACACGAACCTGTGGAAGTCACTGCCACCGAAGACTTGATGCGCGAACACGGAATTATTCGCCGCGCCTTGCTGGTCTATCAGGAGTCGGTAACCAGGTTACGCCAGGATCCGGCCTCCGTTCCACCCGATACACTCGAGAAGGCCGCTACCCTGTTTCGCGTCTTCGGCGAAGACTACCACGAGAAGAAACTCGAAGAGGTTTACATTTTCCCGACTGTGAAGAAGTCACCGGGCACGCCCGCGTCGTACGTCGACGTGTTGCTGGCCCAACACGCGCGCGGCCGCGAGATCACGGATTACGTGTTGTCCATCACTAAAGAGGATCGAATCCCATCACACACCATCGAGTCTTTAGCAAGAGCAATGGAGTCGTTTGTGCGGATGTACGCACATCATGCCGCGATCGAAGATACAGTCATCTTTCCGGCGTGGAAGGCCGCAGTAGGAGAAGCGGAACTCGACGCACTCGCAGCGAAGTTCGAAGAGATCGAAACGGAACAGTTCGGCGGCGACGGATTCGACGCGGCATTGCAGAGGATGGAAGAGATCGAGACAAGTCTCGGAATGTCGAATCTGGAGATGTTCACGGCGCCCGCACCACCGAAGTCCTGATTTTTCTCTGCGTACCTCTGCGATCCTCTGCGCCTCTGCGGTTTATATTTTTTCGGCTTCTCTTTACCGCCGAGGCGCAGAGGTACGCAGAGACTTTACTTTTCACCTCACAAGCACGACAATGCGCGCCACGGACGGAGGGCCTCACAAACTCCACCAGGGCACCTCAAACCTTAACCTCTAACCTTAAGGAGCCAGAAATGTCATTTATTCAATTCGCAGACGAACCAAGTCAGGAAGAACGCATCGCGAAACTCCGCGCTGAGTTGGAAAAACTTGGCGGCAGCACCACGACGCTCGAGTCGATGCCTGCCGACATGGAAGAGGAATTTCTACGACATGTACTCGAATACGAAACCGCCGAGCCGATCAGCCTCATGCGCCTGCTCGAGAATTCCGGACTGGAAGTTCCGGCTCCGGACACGCTCGACAAAGACACGTTGCGGATCAAGCTGAAGGAACTCATCGAGCGAATGTCGACCCTTGGAGCTTACGTGTTTCACACAAATCACTTCTCCGATCGCGAACTCTACGACTATCTTTACCACGATGCTTTGCGTGAAGAGGCGGTGCTCTTTCCTGAGAATCCGAGCTACGCTTACATGATCGATCTCACCGGAAGCGGCAGCGAGGAAGATAATCAGACGTATTTGAAATACTACGCTGATGAAGAGTATCGGCGGCAATGGGCCCACGACTGGCCCGACGATGTGATTCCGGAACACGAAGATCCGCCGTTCGATCGCGATCGTTTCCTGCCGCAGTCGCCGATAGCGTAATTAAACGCCGTCCACAGATTACACAAATCAACTTGTGTAATTTGTGGACGGCTTTACGCGACGATCATCGTGCCGGTGCCTTTGTCGGTGAAGATCTCGGAGAGAAGGGCATTGCGTTTCGTGCCGCTGATGATGTGCGCGCTGTGAACACCGCGCTCCAACAGCACCACGATGCTTTGAAGTTTCGGAATCATACCGCCAGAGGCAGCGCCACTGCTTATCAGTTCGCCTGCCTCGGTTGCCGTGAGTCGCGAAAGCTTGCTCGAGGGATTGCCGGCGGTCAGATAGATACCGTCGACATCGCTCAGCAGGATCAGCTTTTCTGCGCGCAGTTGGACCGCGATCTCCGCGGCAATCGTATCGGCGTTGATGTTGAAAACCATGCCTTCGGCGTCAGCGCCGAGCGATGAGATGACCGGCAGGTAACCATGGTCCAGCAAAACCGTGAGAAGTCTCGCGTTGATCTGGACCACGTCGCCGACGTGACCGAAGTCAACCTTATCTCGCACGCCGGTTTCGCGGTTCAGGATCTCTTTTGGCGGGCGTCGTTCTGCGTGGACGATGTTGCCGTCCACCCCGGACAGACCGACTGCTTCGATTCCTCGATTGCGCAGTGCCGCGAGAATGTCTGTGTTGATCTTTCCGGCGAAGATCATCTTTGCCATGTCGAGCGTTGCGTCGTCAGTAACGCGACGGCCCTCGATGATGGTCTGCTCGACTCCCAACTGCCTGGCGAGCTCGCTTAGCTGTTTGCCGCCCCCGTGGACCACGCAGATGCGAATACCAACCTGGTGCAGCAACGCCATTTCCTCTGCGAGCGAGATCAAGTTCTCCCGGTTCTCCGTCACCTTGCCCGAGAGCTTGACGACAAACGTCTGACCCTTGAAGCGCTGAATGTACGGTAGCGCCTCACGCAGGAGGTCGAGACGGAGTTGATCGTCGATGGTTTGAGGAGTCATTTACCAAGTACCAGGTTCAATACTGCTTTCTGCACATGCAGACGATTCTCGGCTTCATCGATCACGACCGAGGACGGCGAATCGATAACGGCGTCGGTCACGATCACGTTGCGGCGCACAGGCAGGCAGTGCATGAAGATCGCGCTGTCAGTGCGTGCCATCTTCTCCTCGTCGACAATCCATTTGCGTCGATATTGCGCTCTCGTGATCGTGTCCTGTTCGCTGTTTCCGTAAAACTGTTTTCCGCCCCAGCTCTTCGCGTAAACAACTTCGGCGTCCGTGAAAGCGGCTTCGATGTCGTTTGTAATTTTCAAACTTCCACCCGACGCGTTCGCCACGTCTCGCGACGTATCGATGAGCTCTTCGTCGAGCTCGAATCCGGGTGGATGTGCAATCACGAGATCGTGGCCCATCTGCGCGGCCGCGAGTGCGAAACTGTTTGGCACCGCCATCGGAAGCGGCTTCGGATGCCAGGCCCACGTCAGCACGACGCGCTTGCGTCCGGCGCCGAGCTTTTCACGAATCGTCATCATATCGGCGAGTGACTGGCAGGGATGATGCATCGCCGACTCGAGGTTGATGATCGGCACGGAGGCATATCGCGCGAACGCGTTGAGCACCGGATCGATGCGCTCTTCCGGCCAGTTTTTTAACGTCGCAAATGTTCTGACGCCGATGGCAACACAATAGCGCTCGAGCACCCGCACGAATTCGGCGACGTGCTCGGTCTTGTCGGCGTTCATTACGACGCCTTCGCGATGTTCGAGCGTCCAGCTCGTTCCCCCTGGCTCGAGCACGACCGGATTGCCGCCGAGCTCGTAAATGCCAACCTGCATCGACGCGCGCGTACGCAAGCTGGGATTGAAAAACACCAGCGCCACAGACTTACCCGCCAGCGGTGTAGATCGATCCTCACCGCGCTTGAAGCGCAACGCCGACTCGATCAGTTGATCGAGCTGCTCGCGAGACAAATCGATGGTGTTAAGAAAATGCATCACGCAAGCGCCTTTACAAACAGATCCACGTGTTCCTCTGTCAAGCACAATGGTGGTAACAACCGCAAAACGTTCGGATTGCTCGACGTGCCGGTAATGATCTTGCGATCGAGCAGTTTTTGATGAACAGGTGCTGCTTTGTCGTTGAACTCAATTCCGAGCAGGAAGCCCAGGCCATGCACTGCTTTCACCTGTTCGACTTCTCGGAGTCGACTTCGCAAATATGCTTCGACGGCATTCACATTCGCGAGCATGCGATCGTTTTCGATCGCTTCGAGCGTCGCCGTCACTGCGGCCATCGCTAACATGCCGCCGCCGAATGTCGTTCCGAGATCGTTCTCTTTGATCTGCGAGGCAATCGCTTCAGCGACGAGACACGCGCCGACAGGAACACCGCTGCCCAGCGCTTTCGCAAGCGTCACGATGTCAGGCACCACGTTGGCGCCGGCGTCGCTGCCTGCGAAGAACCACTCGCCGGTGCGTCCGACGCCGGTCTGCACTTCATCGTAGATCAACACGATCCCGCGCTCGTCGCACAACTCGCGCAGCGAGCGATAAAAATTCGGTTGGGCCATGCGAACGCCGGCCATAGACTGAATCGGCTCGAGCATGATCGCTGCAACGGTGTCGTCTGCAAGCGCTCGCACGGAGTCGATGTTGCCAAACTCGGCTTCGACATGGCCGGGAACATTTGGCTTTCCGATCTCACGATACTTGCCGAGGAAAGTGGCGCTGATGGCATCGGCGGTGCGACCGTGAAACCCGCCGGAGAACGTGATGATTTTCTCGCGGCGCGTCGACATTCTCGCCATGCGCATCGCGTTCTCGTTGGCCTCGGTGCCGGAGTTGCAGAAGAAGACTTTCGTCAACGCAGTGGGAGCAATTGAGACGAGCTTTTCTGCGGCGCGTGCACGCGCTTCAGAGTAGACGAGATTTGAATAGAAGATCAGCGTGGCAGCTTGTTTGTGGAGCGCTTCGACGACGTGTGGGTGACAGTGACCCGTGCCCGCGACGGCGTGTCCACCGTACAGATCGAGATACTTCTCGCCTTCGTTCGTGTAGATCCATACTCCTGCGCCGCGTTCTGCGGCGATGGGCATTTTCTTGTACGTAGCGAGCTGGTGCTGATCTTCGTCGAATGCTGTTTTCATCAGAAAAGTTATCCACAGATTACACCGATTACGCAGATTATCTGTGTAATCGGTGTAATCTGTGGATCGTTTATGGATTTGTTCCGGGAAACAGTAGCCCCGTCTTCTCATCCAACCCAAACATCAAATTCATGTTCTGCACGGCCTGTCCTGCCGCGCCTTTGACCAGGTTGTCGAGCGCCGAAAAGATCACGATCTGCTTTCCGCGCGCCGCGAATCCGAGGTCGCAAAAGTTCGTCGTCTTCACCCAATTGATGTCGGGCGATCCATCGACCAACCGCACGAAGAAAGATTCGCGATAGTAATCCGCGAAGAGTTTGCGCAAGTCAGCTTCGCTGATCTCGTTTTTCGCTTCAGCGTAGATCGACGCGAAGATCCCGCGTGCGACCGGCAGCGAGTGAGTCATGAAAACGAGTTCGCTGGTCCAATCGCCAACATGCCCGAGTTCCTGTTCGATCTCAGGCACATGCTGATGCGCGAAAGGTTTGTACGCGTAGAACGAATTCATCCTCTGCGGATGGTGCGTGTTCGCCGCGGCTTTTGCGCCCGAGCCTGACGAACCTGTCTTTGCGTCAACAACAACGCGGCCGCTGATTAGTCCATTCGCAACGAGCGGCGCCAGGCCGAGCAGGGTGGCTGTCGCAAAACAACCAGGATTGGCGATCAGGCGCGCCTGCCTGATCGCTTCACGATTCGTTTCGGTGAGTCCGTAAACGAATTCCGCCTGCGCGCTCATCGCAGTGTGCGGTTGTTTGTAGTGCTTCTCGAAAACACTCTGATCGCGAAGTCGAAAATCTCCCGACAGATCGATCGCTTTCAGATCTCCGGGCAGGCGCGGTACAACCTCCATCGCCTGCCCGTGCGGGAGCGCGAGAAAAACACAGTCGATGCCATCGAGCTCCTCCGGCGCCTTGACGAAAGCGAGTTGCGTCAGCCCATTCAGGTTCCGATGCACTTCACCGATCGATTTACCCGCCTGCTCATTAGCCGTCACAAACACCAGCTCTACGTCCGGATGAAACAGCAGAATGCGCAGCAACTCCGAGCCGCCGTACCCGGAGCCACCAAAGATCCCCACCCGAATTTTGTTTCGATCCGTCTTCATCTGCGTTCATCCGCGGCTAAATACCGGGCTCGCCTCTCGAACCCCCACTTTCTTCATCACTAACTCGAAAAGCGCGGCGCCGTCGCGTCGTGCGTTTGCCGCAGGCACGTCGAACTGCGTCTTGATGTAATCCTCGCCCATGCGCGAGTCAGTCACCGAACCAGAGATCACGTCGACTTCAACGCCTTTACGCCGCAGCAGCTCGATCCCACCCCACGCCCCAACATAATCAGACGCACAAAACACTACTGCCGACGTTGCGTCGAGTAATTCAAAGTCAGCAAACACCGTATCGACTGAATAGCCACCGAGAATTCCATCGCCCAGCTCGATCACGATCAGATCCGGGCTCACCTCGTTCAACCGCGCAATGATTGCCTTCGCGGAGGGCGCGAGATCGTCGATATCAACCGTCGACGGCAAACCACAATCGAGAAAACTCGCCGTCGCAACCGCACCGTGGTCCGACATGTTCAACGTGTCGCGCAGGCACGCGACTCCCGAAAGTTTTCCGGCTGCCACACGCAGGCCTGCGCGTGTTGCTTGCTTGATCAATTCAGTTGCCGCGTACGTCTTCCCACTGTTCATACTCGTGCCTGCGATCATCACGATCGGCGCGGTCTCGCCGAGACTCGTTCGCGGCGCCAATGCCGCATCGGCAATGTTGAGCACACGACCCGCTTCATCACAGACCAACCCGATCACTTCCAACCTGATCGCATCGCCGAGACTCGAATGGTGCCCGGTGCAATGACCGATCACACCACCCATGTTCAGCAGGTGAAGCTGGTCGCCGCTCTGGAGTGCCGGTGGAACGTCGCCGACAAAACCTTTCAAAGCTCGACGCCGGCCGAGAACACCAATCAACAAGTCGCCGGGATTGATCTTCGCGAGCCTACCGGTCGGCAGCTCGAGCATGTTGTACGTCGCGCTGTCAGTGAGCGCGCGGACGACGACGACATCGCCCGCCGTGGTGGCGTCAGAAGCAGAGACGAACGCTACAGTCTTCGCGAGGGCCAACGGTGACGTAGCCGATCCGATCTTGTCGACGTCGATGACGTTGATTGCTTTATTCATCTGCCACCTCCTAACCGCAACCGCAGCGCGTTCAGCTTAATGAAACCTTCCGCATCGCGCTGGTTGTAAACAGTGTCGGCCTCGAACGTCGCCACCTTCTCGTCGTAGAGCGAGTTCGGCGAGCGGCGTCCAACAACGATCGCGTTTCCGCGAAAGAGCTTTAGACGTACATCGCCGGTGACAGTTGCCTGAGTCTCGTCGATCATTTTCCGCATCAACTTGAACTCGGGCGCAAACCAGAAACCGTAGTAGATGCTTTCGGCAAACTTCACGCCGAGCGAGTCACGCAGGTGCATCACTTCGCGATCGAGCGTGATCGACTCGAGCGCGCGATGCGCTGCGTGCAGGATCGTGACGCCCGGCGTCTCGTACACGCCGCGCGACTTCATGCCGACGAATCGATTCTCGACGAGATCGACACGACCGATGCCGTGTTCTCCTCCGATCTTGTTCAGCGTGTCGAGCAGCGTGACAGGATCGAGTTGTTTTCCATCGATCGCGACCGGCTCGCCTTTCACGAAAGAGATCTCGATGACCTGCGACTCGGCTCGCGCATTTTCCGGCGAACGCGTCAGTTGAAAAATATTTTCAGGTGGCGCGGCCCAAGGGTCTTCGAGGATGCCGCCTTCGTAAGAGATGTGCATCAGGTTAGCGTCAGTTGAATAAGGCTTCTCCGCGGTCGCTGTGACTGGGATCTGGTGATCCTTTGCGTAGGAGATCAGATCCATGCGGCCTTTGAAGTCCCACTCGCGCCACGGAGCGATGACTTTGATGTCAGGTTGAAGCGCATAGTAGGTCAACTCGAAACGCACCTGGTCGTTGCCCTTGCCGGTCGCGCCATGTGCGACGGCATCAGCGCCTTCTTTCTGCGCGATCTCTATCTGGCGTTTCGCGATCACCGGACGGGCCAGCGAGGTCCCCATGAGGTAGACGCCTTCGTAAACCGCGTTCGCTTTGACAGCGGTCCACACGTAGTCGCGCACAAACTCTTCACGCAGATCTTCGACGTAGAGTTTTGCAGCGCCGGTCGCGTGCGCCTTCTCTTCGAGGCCCGAGAGTTCTTCGCCCTGGCCCACGTCGGCGCAGTAACAGATAACTTCGCAGTGGTAGTTTTCTTTCAGCCAGCGAAGCATGACGGAAGTGTCGAGACCGCCGGAGTAAGCGAGTACGATTTTTTTGATTTCTTTACCCATGATTTCCAAATAAATCCCAGATCTGTTTGATCGCTGGTCGCTTTTCCTTCGCGCTGCGCACGGCGATGAAGATCGTGTCTTCGCCGGCGATGGTTCCCACGATCTCTGCAATCGCGGCGGCGTCGATTTCGACGGCGACGGCCGAAGCGAGTCCGGGAACCGTGCGAGCGATTACCAAACTGTCGCCCGCCTGGTCTAAACTCAAAAGGCCGCGCACCGCCGCGCCGTTTGTTCGCGGCAACGTGTAATGCCCGTGATGCTTGACGACGCCCAGCTCTTCCAAATCACGAGAGACGCTCGACTGCGTGGCCGGCACGCCTACGCTTTCGAGCAGCGCCCGCAGGTCTTCCTGCGTGCCGACGGGCCTGGCCTGTATCAAACTCAAAATCTTCCGTTGCCGGTCTCGCTTATTCATAAAAACTATTATGCGCTCCACTTGCATAAACGATGCATAGATGCATAAACTATCATGCCGGTTGTGTGGGCGTCAAATATGTTGAGAGTTCAACCTTTAGGTTGCGGACAAGCTAAAGCTTGAACTCTGAACTTTCAGGAGCAAAAACTTGCATGGCTGAGTCGAAAAATCTTTGGGGTGGGCGGTTCGAAGGTAAGACGGACCCAAGTTTCGCAGAGTTCAATAACTCGTTTCGCTTCGACCGCAGACTCTTCGAAGTGGACGTTATCGCCAGCATCGCGTACTGCGCGGCACTGGAGAGCGCGGGAGTCTTGCGCCCGGAAGAGGGAATGCAGATTCGCACAGCGCTCGACACGATCATCAAAACAGGTCGCCAAGATGATGCTTATTTCAACGACTCCGCCGCGGAAGACGTGCATTCGTTCGTCGAAGCGCGACTGATTGCCCTGGCAGGTGACGTCGGTCGCAAGCTGCACACAGGACGCAGCCGCAACGATCAGGTCGCAACGGATTTTCGACTGTGGATGCGCAATTCGATCGACGAACTCGATCAAGTTGCGCGGAGTTTGCAAACGTCGCTACTCGACTTTGCGGACGCACATCGCGACGTCGTGATTCCCGGGTACACGCACCTGCAACGTGCGCAACCAGTGCTGCTGGCTCACTGGAGCCTGGCTTACTTCGAAATGCTTGCGCGCGATCGCGAGCGCCTCGCGGAAGTGCGACGGCGCGTGAACATTCTGCCGCTCGGCTCTGCGGCGCTGGCGGGCACGTCGTTTCCGATCGATCGCGAAGCGTTGGCGCGTACGTTGGGTTTTGAAGCGGTTGCTCGCAACAGTCTCGACGCCGTGAGCGATCGAGATTTCTGTGTCGAGTTCCTGAGCGCGTGCTCGCTAGTGATGGTCCACCTGTCGCGACTTGCGGAAGACATTATTCTTTACGCGACGAGTGAGTTTGGCTTCTTTGTACTCGGCGATGCAATCGCGACTGGATCGAGCCTGATGCCGCAGAAGAAGAACCCTGACTCGATGGAGCTTGTACGCGGGAAAGCGGGCCGGGTGTTTGGAGATCTGCTTGGGTTGCTAACGACGTTAAAGGGGCTGCCGCTCGCGTACAACAAGGACATGCAGGAAGACAAGGAAGCCGTGTTCGATGCGTTTGATACGGTGAAGTCGTCGTTAGAAGTGACGACGACGGTGATGAGGAATATCGGCATCAATGAAGATCGAGCGCAAGCGGCGGCGGCCGGCGGGTATATGAATGCGACGGAGCTTGCGGACTATCTCGTGCGAAAGGGAGTGGCATTTAGAGAGGCGCACGAGATCGTCGGAAAGATCGTGATGCGCGCGATTGATCTGAAAGTGGAGTTGCAGGAGTTGAGTGTCGATGAGTTTCAGAAATTCTCGTCGCTCATCGATCGTGATGTTTACGACCACCTGTCACTCGAAAGCACATTGAACTCAAAATCTCAAATCGGCGGCACCGCCCGCCAAAGCGTCCAAAGCGCATTAGCCGCTGCCCGCCAATTAGAGCCACAAAAAGGCACAAAAGATGAAAAATAATTTTGTGCCTTTTTGTGGCTTCATTGTGCTTTTTGTGGCTTCGTTTGGGGTTGGATTGTTTCCTGGTAGATGAATCTCACGTCCTGCAACTTGAGCACGACTGCGGGTTTTATCGCGTTGCGCTCGGCGTCCATGTTGATAATCCCCGTCACCCCTCCGAAGTTCTTCGTTTGCGCGAGTGCGTCGCGCAGCTTGCCATTCTCAGTCGTTCCCGCGCGCGCGATCGCGTCAAAGAGCAGACGCGCGGCATCGTACGCCAGCGCCGCATGAGCGTCGGGCAACAGGTTACCGTAGCGCTGTTTGTACCCTTCGACAAACTTCTGAATCGCAGGTGACGGATCGTCAATCGAATAGTGCGTTGAAATGTACGAACCATTCAACGCGTCGCCACCCAACTGCCAGAGCTCCGGCGCGTCCCAACCATCGCCACCGAGCAACGGTTGCGTCAATCCAATCATGCGCGCCTGTTTCGCGATCAGCGCAACATCACCGTAGTAACCCGGGATGTAGATCACATCCGGTTCCGCCGATCGAATCGTACTCAACTGACCTTTGAAATCCGCGTCTCCCTGCGTGTACGACTGCTCGCTCACAACCTTGCCGCCGAACTTCGTAAAGCTGAGCGCGAAGAAATTCGTCAAGCCTCGTCCATACGGTGAATTGAAATCAAAGAGCACGGCGGCCTTCTGTGCCTTGAGCGTGTTGGCCGCAAAGCTCGCCATCACTTCACCCTGAAATGAATCGACGAAGCATGCGCGAAAGATGTGATCGCCCACTTGCGTGACCGCCGGGTCAGTCGCCGAGGTCGAGATGAAGGGCACATGTGACGACTGTGCTTTTGGAGCAGCCGCGCGGCTGTTGCCAGATGTGCCGCCGGCAATGATCGCAATGACTTTGTCCTCGTCGATCAGTTTCGCAGTGAGTCGCGCCGCCTCTTCCGGACTGCCGCGATCGTCTTCGATGACGACGTCGATCTTGCGACTGTTGATTCCGCCAGAGTCGTTGATTTCGGAAGCTGCCATGAGCACGCCGTTGATGGCCGACTGTCCGAAGTTGAATGTTGGACCCGTCAGATCGCCGAAATAACCGATCTTGATGGTGCTGCGATCGACTGCGTCGTTGACTTCTGACCTTCGCGTACAGGAGAACGCAAGTGCCATCAGGACGATGGCTGCTGGTAGAAAAACTTTTCGGAGGTGAAGACCGCGGGGTCTACTCACCGAGATAGGCTTCTTTAATCCGCGGATCATTGGCGAGGTCTTTTGATGGACCTTCCATAACTATTCTCCCAGTCTCGAGAACGTAGGCGCGATCGGAATGGCCCAACGCCGCGTGCGCGTTCTGTTCGACCAGGAGAATCGTAGTACCCTTGCTCTTGATCTCATCGATAGCTTCAAAAATTGTATGGACCACGAGCGGCGCCAGGCCGAGCGAAGGCTCGTCGAGCAGCAGCAGTCGTGGATTGGACATGAGCGCGCGGCCCATGGCCAGCATCTGTTGTTCGCCGCCTGATAACGTTCCCGCCTTTTGAGCTTCACGTTCTTTCAGACGCGGAAACATCTTGAACGCGTGTTCCATGTCGTTCGCAATCTCAGTCTTGTTTTTCTTGAGGTACGCGCCCATCTGGAGGTTCTCTCGCACGGAGAGATTCGCAAACACGCCCCGGCCTTCGGGCGACATCGAGATCCCGCGCGCCACCAGTTTGTGCGTGGGTTTGCCGCTGATGTCTTCCTTTTCGAAAATGATTCGCCCCTGTCGCGGCTGGAGCAGGCCGGTGATGGTGCGAAGCGTGGTGGTTTTGCCTGCACCATTCGCGCCGATGAGCGTGACGACTTCGCCCTGCTCAACGTGCATGGAGATGCCTGTCAGCGCTTCGATGGCGCCGTAGTTTACTGAGACGTTTTCGAGAGTGAGCATCGTAAGAGAGCCATCCACAGATTACACAGATAATCTGTGTAATCTGTGGATAAAGTTTAATCGCCGAGATAAGCCTCGATCACCTTCGGATCGTTTTTGATCTCTTCCGGCACGCCGAGCGCGATCGATTTTCCATAGTCCACGACCTGGATTCTGTCGCAGACGCCCATCACCACTTTCATGTTGTGCTCGACGAGCAGGATGGTGAGTCCGAAACGATCGCGTATCTGCTTGATCAACTGCATCAGGTCTTCTTGTTCCGAAGGGTTCATGCCCGCAGCCGGTTCGTCGAGCAGGAGCACCTGTGGCCGAGTTGCGAGCGCGCGCACGATCTCGAGTCTTCGCTGACTCCCGTAAGGCAAGCTCGTTCCACCTTCACTCCAGAACCTTGCGAGATCGAAAATCTCGAGCAGCTCCATCGCAAACTCTTTGTGTTCGCGCTCATCTCGCTCAAATCGCGGCAGTCGCAGGACGGCGTCAAAGATCGTCTGCTTCGCATGCCTGTGACACGCCGTCATCACGTTTTCGAGCACCGACATACTCGGAAACAGCCGGATGTTTTGAAATGTTCGCGATATGCCGCGTCGTGAAATCTCGTACGGCTTTAACCCATCGATTCTTTCGCCTTGAAAGTAGAGCTCGCCAGAAGTCGGTTCATAAACACCGGTCAACAAATTGAAGATGGTAGTTTTGCCGGCGCCGTTCGGACCGATCAATCCATAGATTTCTCCCTGGCGCACATTCATGTCGAGTTCGTTAACGGCGACGAGACCGCCAAAACGGATCGTGCATTTGCACGTTCGTAGAGGATGATCGCCGTTGACTTTTTCTTCAGGCATGTTCTTTCCCTTGTTCGACTTCTTCAGATGAACTTTGCTGCGCGATGGGCACGCCCTTCTCGCCGGCTGGTTTATCGCCCTCGGGACGGCGTTGCGGCCGTTTCAACCACGAGAGTCCAAACTCCTTCGCGCCCATGACGCCCTGTGGCCGCGTCAGCATGATCAGAATCAGCAGCGCTGAATAGATCACCAGGCGATAGCTGTAGAGATCGCCGGGAAGTTTGCGCAGGAGCTCGGGCAGAATTGTGATCACGATCGCGCCCAGCACCGCGCCGGTGATGGATCCCATGCCACCGAGCACGATCATGATGATGATTTCGATTGAACGGATGAACTGAAAATCGTTCGTGTGCAGGAACTGCCGGAAGTGCCCGAAGAGTGCGCCGGCGACGCCTGCGAACGCTGAGCTGATCACAAACGAGATCACCTTGTAACGGGTGGTGTTTACACCCATCGCTTCGGCGGCCAGCTCGTCTTCGCGAATGGAAATGAGCGCACGCCCGACGTCGGAGTTGACGATGTTGTAGACAACCACGATCGTGATGATTGCAAATGCGCCAATCCAGGTGAAGTTCGCGTACTGCGGAATAATCGCGCGACCTTCCCACGGTGCGACTGCACCTCGAAACCCCGTCGCTCCGCCAACCCGATCGATATTGAGGATGATGATGCGGATGATCTCTGCAAACCCGAGTGTGACGATCGCGAGGTAATCACCTCTCAGTCGCAGGCTCGGGATTCCGACCACTAAACCCGCCAGCGCCGCGACCAGTGCGCCGAAAATAATCACGCCGAGAAAGACCAGCGACTGAGCGACCGTTGCGCCCACCAGCGACGTGAGCCACGTCTCCGCGGCTTGCGAAAAATAGACAGTCATGAACACCGACGCGTATGCGCCGACAGCCATGAACCCCGCGTGTCCGATCGAAAACTGGCCCGTAAATCCAGTAATCAAATTCAGCGAGACTGCGAGGATGACGGCGATGCCGGTGAGGGCAAGGATTTCAGCGTAGTAATAAGGAATGCCAAAGCCAAAAAGACCCTTCGTGCTCATCATCGCGTTCGCGCCGACGAGAGCCACAACAGCAATAACTAAACCGAGGATGCGTTTAATGAAGGTTGGCATTCAGAGAAATCTAATCAGACTTTCTCCTGTACAGTAGCACCGAGCAAACCTGACGGGCGAAGCAAGAGAACCAGAATCAGAATCGCAAACGCAACCGCATCGCGATAAGTCGACGCGATGCCGATGTGCTGTCCATAGCCGACGACGAATGTTTCTGCTATGCCGATGAGCAGTCCTCCGAGAACGGCTCCTGGAATGTTTCCGATTCCGCCAAGGACCGCCGCTACGAAAGCTTTCAAGCCAGTCAGAATTCCCATCAACGGATCGATGTTTGGATTGTACTGTGCAGTCAGCACGCCGCCGGCCGCCGCGAGCGACGAGCCGATCGCAAACGTCAAACTGATGATCGCGTCGGTATTGATGCCCATCAGTTTCGCGGAGTTTAGATTGAACGAAACCGCGCGCATTGCAATGCCGACTTTGGTCTTGAACACTATCCACTGCAACAGCAACATCAGCGCGATCGAAAGGAGAAAAATTACGATCTGTGCTTTCGAGATGGCGGCATTACCGAACAGGTGATACGGCGGTTGACTTTGCGAACCCAGGAAATCGGGAAACGCGCGCGGCGCAGCACCGATGCGCGCTACGAACAGGTTCTCGATCAGCAGCGAAACGCCGATGGCCATGATCAGCGTCGTCATGCGCGAATACTTCCTGACCGGCCGGTACGCGAACCTCTCAATGACCATTCCCACCGCCGCTGCAATCAACATCGCTCCGACGAGCACGAGAGTCAGTGACAGAAACGATGGACCAGCCAGGCCGAAGCTCAGGGCGATGTAAAAGCCTGCAAACGCGCCCACCATGTACACGTCGCCGTGGGCGAAATTGATCAAACGGAGAATTCCGTAGACCATCGTGTAACCAAGCGCAATGAGCGCGTAGATCGCGCCGATATTTAGTCCATTAATCAGTTGCTGAACAAAGGTGTCCATAACGGTGTATTCGGCCTATTGCGGAACCACACTTCCGAGTGTCGCGCCTTTCACTGGTGTTGAAAGACGCGTGGCCGCTGAGCCTTCCGGAGCGATGGTCGTTTCGTAGACGAATTTTCCGTCCTGGAGCTTCAAAACGACAGCGGGTTTAACTGCATTGCGATCCCCATCGATAGTGATTTGTCCAGTAACACCGGGGAAGTTCTTGGTTTGCGCAATCGCATCGCGCAGCTTTGCGTTCTCGGTAGTTCCGGCGCGCTTGATCGCATCCGCGAGCACTTTCATCGAATCGTATCCGAGCGCTGCAAGTGCGTCGGGCAGAACGTTGTAGCGACCTTTGTAGTCCGCGACGAACTTTTGAATCGCGGGTGATGGATCGTCGACTGAGTAGTGATTTGAAATGTAATCGCCATTCAGAGAAGCGCCGCCGAGTTGCCAGAGTTGCGGCGCGTCCCAGCCGTCGCCGCCTAGCAATGGCGCTTTAATTCCGAGCTGCTTTGTCTGGTTCGCGATCACGCCGACTTCGCCGTAATAACCCGGCACGTAAATCACTTCCGGATTTGATGAACGAATCGCCGTTAACTGACCACTGAAATCGCGATCGCCCTGGGTGTAGGACTGTTCGGAGACGATCTGACCGCCGAGTTGAGTGAAGCTGCGTTTGAAGAACTGATACAGGCCGCGGCTGTAATCCGAGTTGAAGTCGTAGAGGATGGCTGCACGTTTCGCTTTCAGGTTGTTCGCGGAGAACTTCGCCATCACCTCGCCCTGAAACGGATCGATAAAGCACACGCGGAAGATGTAATCGCCGACCTGCGTGACGGCGGGATTTGTCGACGAAGGCGAAATCATCGGCACCTTCGCGCCTTGCGCTTTGGGCGCGGCAGCGAGGCTATTCGACGACGCTACTTCACCGAGCAATGCAATAACCTTGTCCTGGTTGATGAGCTTAGTGACGACGGTGGCTGCTTTGTTCGGCTCGCCCTGGTCGTCTTCAGTAATGATTTGAATTGTTCTGCCGTCGATTCCGCCGGCTTTGTTTATTTCGTCGGCCGCCATCTCGACGCCGTTCTTGGTCGATTGACCAAAACTGGACGTGCGACCGGAGAGATCGCCGTAATATCCAACCGCGATTGGGCCGGCAGTACCTCCGCTGTTGCCGCCTCCTCGACGTTCACAAGCAAAGCTAACGAATAGAGTAGTAATTACCAAAAGCGCTAATAACGTGCGTTTCATATGGTCCTCACAAACGGCTGTTGGATTTGACGAGCGGATCTCGGGTCAATCTGCGAATTATAGCGATTTCGGTGCACCTGTCGAGTGCGGAGCGGCCTCTGCGTATCTCTGCGATCCTCTGCGCCTCTGCGGTTCATGGTTTTTACGTCTCATTTACCGCACAGGCGCAGAGGATCGCAGAGATACGCAGAGATGGTTTTAGTTGTAAGATGGGCGCCGTGAACGGCTCCAAAACCCAGTTGGCGCCCGATCTGGGCGACATGAGCAAGGACGACTTTCGTCGCCTGGGTCATGATCTGATCGACTGGATCGCCGATTACTTCGACCAGATCGATGAAAGGCCAGTCCTGGCGGCGATGGAGCCCGGCGATCTGAAGGCAAAATTGCCCTCGACTCCACCCGCCCAGGGCGAACCGATGGAAAAGATCATCGAAGATGTGGATCGCCTTATCGTTCCGGCTTTGACCCACTGGTGCCATCCTTCGTTTTTCGCGTACTTTGCGACTTCGACGTCCGCGCCCGGAATCCTGGGCGAACTGTTGACCGCAGCGTTCGACAACAAAGCCATGCTTTGGCGGACTTCGCCCGCTTCGACCGAGCTGGAGGAAGTCGTACTGGATTGGCTGCGACAGATGATGGGGCTCGATCCAGGGATGAGTGGGATCATTTACGACACGGCATCAGTCTCCAGCCTCCACGCGATCGCCGCCGCGCGCGAAGGTGTCGAAAAACGCATTCGCGAGGAGGGAATGAGCGGGCGCCCCGATCTTCCGTTGTTGCGAGTTTACGTCTCAGAACATTCACACTCGTCGATCGAAAAGGCTGTTATCACGCTCGGACTCGGCCAGCGTGGCTTGCGCAAGATTCCCACGGACAGCAAGTTTCGAATGGACACACGAGCGCTCGCTAAAGCGATCGAAGAAGACAAGCGTAACGGCTATCTTCCATTCTGTATCGTCGCGACTGTCGGAACGACTTCGACATCAAGTATCGATCCGGTGCCTGAGATCGTTCCGATCGGCGAAGAGCACGTGATGTGGTTGCACGTCGATGCGGCGTATGCAGGTTCGGCGGCGATTGTTCCTGAGTTCAGAGATATCCTGGCTGGTTGTGAAAGAGCAGACTCAATCGTGACGAACCCGCACAAGTGGCTCTTCACGCCGTTCGATCTTTCAGTGCTTTATTGCCGTCACATGGATTTGTTGAAGCGCGCGTTTTCACTCGTGCCGGAATACCTTCGCACACCGGAGCAGGAAAAAGTGCGTAGCGGATCCGATTATGGAATCCAGCTCGGGCGCCGTTTTCGTGCGCTCAAGTTGTGGATGGTGATGCGCTACTTTGGACACGAAGGTTTGGCGGCGCGAATACGCGAGCACTGCCGTCTGGCACGATTGTTTGCGTCGTGGATTGAGCAGTCGCCTGACTGGGAACTGATGGCGCCGGTTCCGCTCGCCCTGGTCTGTTTCCGCGCGCGCAAAGACTCCACTGAGGGCGCCATTGATCTGGACGCATTGAATGAAAACATCATGCACGGTGTGAACGCGAGCGGCCGTGCCTTGCTTTCCCACACGCGTCTTAACGATAAGCTTACGCTCCGGCTATCTATTGGAAATATTCGCACCACGGAAAAACACGTGCGAGATGTTTGGGAGTTGCTCAACCAACAGTTACAGAGGCAGTTACGGAGGACCACATGACACGAATTTCTTTTCTTCAACTTGCCGCGTTGATTTTTGTTTGTGCCGCAGTCGCGAACGCGCAGCAGTCCAAGACTTTCTCGAAAGACAACCTCTCCTTCGATTATCCGGACAGTTGGACGTTGACAGACGACAGCAACGAAGACGCGCAACAGTTTACGTTGTCCAAAACAAACAGCGACGTGCAGATCAGAGGCTTTATACACAAAGGACGCATCTCGGCGGAGAAATTGCCTGAGGCGAAGCAGAAGTTTATCGATCCGTACATCGCGGCGACGGAGAAGCAGTTCGTGCAGATGGGTGCTAAACCGGAAAAGGCGCCCGACACTTCCGAGATCGGAGGAGTCAAGGCGGATGGCGTGAGTATCAACGCGTCGCTGGGAGGTGAGACCGGGGCTGCTAAGATCTACTGGGCGCTGGTGGGACAGCGAGTAGTCGTGTTGACGTTATTTGGACCGGATAAAGAACTTAAACAACACGCGCCCGTCTGGGACCTCGTCCGTACGAGCCTCAAGATCAGCGATCCAAAAGCAGCCCCTTCGCCGAAACCGTAGCCACAAAAAGGCACAAACCGGAGCCACAAAAAGCACATCAATTATTTTGTGCGTTTTGTGCCTTCGCAGCCGCTGCTAGTTCGGCTGCGTGTTCTGCTTCCCACCTCGCCTGGATTTCCTCGCCTTCGCGCTCGAGTCTGAGACGTTCCTGCTCGCGGTCCCATTCAACGGTTCCGGGCTCGGGCTCGAACTTTTCTTTGAGATCCTTCATCACGAGCGGGTCGCCGGAAACGTATGCCATGTCGGGTTCATCGCGGGCAGGGACGCCGCAGGGCTCGAGTTCATACTCCTCCGAAATGACTTGGCGGCATAGCTCGGCAGCGACCGGTGAAAGATAGATCAACTGCTTATCGTTTAAGCCCTTTTCGCTTCCTCGCGTTGCGTGAAACATCGCGAAGCCGCGAGGCTTGTTTTCCTTTTCATAAACGTCGGAAACGAGTTTCCCAATCTCTACGACCTTTGGGTCGATGTCCGTCAGGAGAGGGACAGTGATCTTATGCCATGACATGGTACTTGGTACTCCGTTTTTGGGATTTGTATTTTCGCTTGTGGGAGAAAAAGCAGCATGTGATCTAACGGAGGTCCGAGGTGTCTGTCAAGGTGCTCCCGGCTTCCCGTTACCGGGCGCCGGAGGGTAATATGTGTCTGGACCGTGAAAAAAGACTCTAAAGAGATCAAAAGGGTACTGAATCGCTGTTTGAGACTACGCTGCCCCGCCTGTGGCGAATCGAAGATCGTCACACACCCGTTTCACATTCGGCATCACTGCCCGCACTGCTACGCGCTTTTCAAGCGCGAGGATGGGTTTTTTGTGGGCGCGATCCTGGCGAACGTGGTGACGACGGAGCTGGTGATTCTGCTGGTCTGCTTCTTCTGTTTGCTCATTATCGGCGCCACGTACGAACACGTTCTGGTCTTGCTCTTTGTAATGGCCCTGGTTTTTCCGGTGGCCTTCTATCATCACAGTTGGAGTTTATGGTTAGGTTTTGACTTCATCGTGGAGTCGCTACCGCAATACAAGGGTGAAGTCACCAGGAAGCGATAGGCTTTGCTGATGGTGACCTAATTTGAGATTTTCTCTGCGAACCTCTGCGTTCCTCTGCGCCTCTGCGGTAATATTTACGTAAAAAGCAGTAACCGCAGAGGCGCAGAGGAACGCAGAGATACGCAGAGGAAGAAATTAAGCCACGACCGGTTATACCCGAGATTTAGACGGTTTCGCGCCGCTGATGAATGGAAGGAGTTTCGAAACTCGCCCGAACGTTTCCGCGTGAATGCGCGTGGCTTCAGCTTGCGAACGCCCGACCTGCTTGAGGAGCAATATCGTCTCATCTCGGTCAAAGGCAAGCGTCTTCTCGTCGATAACGTCAAGCTGCTGTTTCGAACGCAAACGCCATAACGGGTTTGGCGGCCTGCTCCGGCACAGAAGAAGCACGTCCGCAGTTTCAGAAAGCGACGGCTGGAGAATATTGAAGAACCCACCGAACCATTCGGCGTCGAACAAATGGTGTATACCGTCAAGGACAAGCAATGGCCGATCATCCTTTTCGGTGGTTTCCAACACGGAAGCAATGACGTAGAGAAATATCGCCATAGCGGCAGGGGAAGAATTGGAAACGGAGTGCAACGAGTCGCCAACAGCTTTCTTGCATTCGGCGACTCGATGCACGCTCGCGGCGAGGTAACTCGCGAAAACATTCCAATCGACATCTGACGATTCCACCGTAAACCACGCTACTCTCTTTCGCGTTCGCGCATAAGTCGCAGCGATCGACGTCTTACCGGTCCCCGCACGACCGGACACCAATGTGGCGGCGAAGCGGCTAAGCGATCGGTCAAGTTTTTCAATGAGTCTTGGCCGTTCGATAAGCCCCGGACAGCGCGGAATCTCAAGCTTCTCTTTCAATATGTGCACGTCGCGTTCGCCTTTCGAAGGCGTCGCTGCGATGGTGTGGATCGTCGGCGAACAGCTTTCCGTCGATTCGAAGTGGTCTTGAAGGAGGAGACTCATACTCATCAATCAGAGCATACGACTGCATCCTTGAGAAAAACTTGAACTGCACTCAAGTTTTTCTCAACCGATCCTATATAGGATTCAGTTTAAGAAGTCCCAGTTAAACACGTTTTGGATCGAATCGGGGCCCGTTCGATGCAATACAAAGACAAAGTTTGTATAACTACACTCCAATGCGGGATACATATAATATGCGCGCCCGGGGCGTTCGTATTAGTTCAATACGCATGCTCGCAAACATCTCGAGTCTGAATTGCGCGCGGAAGCGCGGTTCCCCGATCAATCAGATGAATAGATTTCTGGCACTCCTAATAATATTGCTGCTGACGGCTCAACCCGTCCTGGCAGGCCTCTCTATCGTCAAATCAAACGGAATCACACTAACGGGCGCGGACGGTATCGACTATGTTGGAATGAACGGCATTACGCTCACCGGAGCTGACGGGATTTTCAGTTACAACTCGAACGGCATCACCCTTACAGGCGCGGACGGGATCACCCTGACGGGAGCGGACGGCGTTACTTCAACAGGCGCCAACGGCGCGACGTATACGGGATCGAACGGAATCACATTGACCGGAGCCGACGGCATTACCCTTACCGGAGCTGACGGCATCACGCTGACTGGAGCCGATGGCATAACGTTAACCGGCGCGGATGGTAAGCAGTACACCGCTGACTCAATCACCCTTCGCCAACCGAACGGAATAACTTTGACCGGCGCTGACGGCATCACGCTCACAGGAGCGGACGGCATTACTTTGACCGGAGCTGACGGCACCGCGCAGGTCGGCCCAAACGGCATTACACTTACCGGCGCAGACGGGATCACGTTAACCGGAGCCGACGGCATAACTCTTACGGGTGCCGACGGCATAACTCTGACCGGCGCCGATTCGGCCATAGGCTTTGGACCAAATGGTCTCGTTTTCAACCTCGCAAATCCAACCGGTATTACGCTTACAGGAGCAGACGGCATCACGCTTACGGGCGCCGACGGCATTACGCTCACCGGAGCAGATGGCATCACGCTTACCGGTGCGGACGGCATTACGCTTACCGGTGCCGACGACAACACGGGACTTCAGAGCGTAGATCCTGAGCTTGCTGTTGCTCTCAATAAAGCAACTGACGACAGCAACATAAACGCCGTGATCGTATATCACGCGTCGGTGACCGACACTGACATCGCGCAGCTTCAGCAGCTCGGCATCACGGGCGGAACGCGTTTGCGTATCCTGCCGGTGGTTTACGCCACCGCAACCAAAGCGCAGCTTCTCGCGGTTTCCCGGTTACCGAGAGTCCGTTCGATCTACGCTAACCGCACACTGACGTTCAACTCCGATCCTTACTTCAACACAACCGGCGTACAGCGTGTTGGGCCAGACGCAGACCTTCGTCAGGAGAACGGCTCGATGCCAGTAACCGGACGCAATGTGACGGTCGCGGTCCTCGACACCGGCATCAATAGCCAGCACGCCGATCTCGCAGGCAAAGTAGTTCAGAATGTTCGCCTGGCCGACACGCAAAGCGTCCCCGGCTCGTTCGTTTATCCGGCGCCGGTCGAGAATCTCGCGAACACGGATCTCGTTGGTGGTCACGGAACTTTCGTCGGCGGAGTGATCGCCGCAAACGGCGCGAACTCGTCGGGACGGTTAGCCGGTGTTGCCCCGGGCGCACGGCTTCTGGGGCTTAGTGCCGGCGACCTAAACCTGATGTACGTCCTTTCGGGATTCGATTATCTTCTCGAGAAAAGAGCCCAGTACAACGTTCGTGTAGTGAATTGCAGCTTCTCGGCGAACACGGTTTTCGATCTTAACGATCCGGTAAACGTGGCGACGAAGATGCTGACCGACGCAGGCGTTAACGTTGTATTCTCCGCGGGCAACACCGGTTCCGGAAACGGTACGATGAACCCGTACGCGATAGCGCCGTGGGTTATCGGAGTCGGCGCGACCGATGCGACAGGCAAGCTCGCGGATTATTCATCACGCGGCAACTTCGGTGACGCTTTGCAGCACCCATCACTCGTCGCTCCCGGAACGAACATCATCAGTCTTCGGAATGCACCGACTGTTACAGGAATCACCGGGATCGCGGGTGCCGATACCCAACGTCTGTCGACAACCGAATTGCCGTACTACACGACGGCAACAGGAACATCGTTCTCGGCCCCACAGGTTGCGGGAGCCATCGCCTTGATGCTCGAAGTGAATCCTAACCTCACTCCGGCAGACGTCAAGGACATCCTAAGTCGCACGGCAACGCCGATGCCTCGATACTTTTTCCACGAAGCCGGCGCCGGGATGCTCAACACATACGCCGCAGTGCTCGAGGCCGCGTTTCCGGAACGCCACATGGGCGGATTTCGCTCGACGCTCTCCAGCAACGCCATCAGGTTCGTCACGCGCACAGCGCAGACATTTGAGCAGACCGTGTTTCCGAACGTGACAAGCTCAACGAACGTCTCGATCCCGCAGAACACAATTCAGGTCAGCATCAATATCTATTGGGATCTTAGTACAAACGATTTTGGACTGAAGGTTTATGATCAGTCGAACTCATTGCTGGGTGAATCGAACTATCTCAACCTGCCTGGCTTCACCGGGCGACGTGAGAAAGTAGTGCTCCGCAATCCGTCGAGCCAAACGCTGCGTGCGGCGATATCGCATTCAGGTTATGCGGGGACAAGTCAGCAGGTATTCGGCGCGGTCGAGGTAACGCAGGTTGAGTATCCAGTCATGCTCGATGAGTCGACCCTCTCCGCTGACCAGACCGTACAGGTCGAGAAGAGCTTGCTCGCGAATCTGATGTTGCCGGAAGGCCGCAAGTTCCGTCCGGGTGATGCTGTCAACCGCCTTGAACTTGCTGAAGCACTGGTCCGAGCGGGCCTGGTTTCACAGTACATGGCGTCAGCGGCGATGTTCACTGATGTTCGCGATGATTATTCGCGGAGCGTGGTCGAGAGCACGCAGGCGTTCTCGTCCGGTGCATTGTTTTATGATGCGACCCCGGGCAAGAGGTTCAATCCTTACAACGGAGCCACGAAACTGGCGGCAGCGATCGCGTTCGTTAAAGCCGCTGGCCTCAGTTCTCAGGCCGCGTGCGCTTCACTTCCTCTGACAGTCTCCGACGCCTCATCGATACCTCTTGCGTGGCGAGGCTACGTCGCCGTCGCTCTACAGCGAGGCTTTATTTCCCTCGACGGCAACGCGTTCAACCCCTCACGCAGCCTCACGCGCCTCGAGCTCGCAACATCGCTCAACACGCTCGTATCGCAATAACCAATCACAAGAACACAGCCTGGCGCTGTCTACTCGTCAACCTCATCTGAGAACTTCTGTTGTCTCGAGCCGAGTGGTGTCGTGAGCGGTAGTATCCAGCGGGTCGGTAACAAACTTACTTTTTCCTTAGCCAGATCGACATTCGGATCGATTAGTAACTGCGGTTCGCGGCCGTTGAGGGAAACCATTACGCGAGCACGCACCTCGACATCGTCGTAACCTTCACGCCTTTTCTCTTCCGCAAGAAAATGCGAGAAGAGCACAAGCAGGTCAGGCTTCGTGATCACCTTCATCACCTGATGAGATTCCAGGTAATCTTCCGGCTTGATGGTCCAGGTCTGTCCGCTTCGCGGATGTGTAATTGTAAACAACCCCTCGCCAACCTTTGTTCGCAGCTTCATGTGCCATGCAAAATTGTGTCCTTCTTCGGTCCAACTCACGTTGCCGGGATACAAGTAATGACGAAGCGGAAAAAGAACCTGGACCGCAAGATACGCTGCCAACAGTACAGCGATTCGTTTTTGTGAAGTGGATAACGACGGGCAACTGCTTCTTACAGAAACTTGCGGCGACGACTTGGGAAAGCCCTCGCCCGGCGACATGAACGCGCGAGCGAAGCGTCGCACCAGGTCAGGAGGAAAGAAAATCAAGAGCGCCCCCAGCATCAGCCACGGAAAGATGCCGATATCGAATATCACTGAGTTGATGAGGTTGAATACAATCGCCCCTGCCAATGCGAAGAACCGCGTGCGTCGCCACAGAAGCAGCGGCACCACCAGCAAGTCGAGCATCAACCCGCCGATCACGAAACCGTAAACTACCCAGTCGGATACGAATATCGGGCTACCCCCTTTCAGTTCTGCCAAAGGACGCAACCATGTGCGCATTGGCTCGCCACCATGTACCCAGTCGCTGTTGAGCTTGGCAATCCCACCGTAGAAATATGGTATGCCGACCTGTGCTCGCAGCAGCCACAACGTCCACGCCGGTACGACGTCCGAGCGGATCTTTCGACGCAGCAACGCATCGACGGAAAACGCGCGTTCTGCCGGAAGGAAACACATCAGAAAACTGATCAGGCAGACCAGATAGAAGTGATTCATATAACGCGTCTGGTCCAGCAGAAACGTATATGTGAAACCAAGAAAAAAGATTGGCGTGGCAATGCGGTAAAGGAACCCTACGATCACACAAGCAGCGGCGACGCCGAGCACAAAGAAGTGTATGTACATCCCGCGCCCAGGCCACGGCTTCACCCAACTGAATCCGTAGTAAGTAAAATTGACAGCGGGTTCAACGAAGTAACGACCGATCCAGTCGTATGTGAAGTAGCGATAAACTTCCCACAGCATGATGCCGCCGAAGAGGATGCGGAAGAAAACCAGGAATGAGATATCGACTGGCGTGAAGAGAGCTGCGCAGAGTCGTTGCAAGCGACTTGCTTTCGCGCCGCTGGCAGATACAACCAACGGCGCAGGCATTTGCACATCTTGCGCTGGAACTGTTTGCATAAAAGCAGTTACTTGGATCGATGTCAGTACCACCTGCGGTAGCGGGTGGGTCAACCATCGCGATCATGCATGATGGGCAC
>JBIOUJ010000185.1:0-17167 GCA_044867025.1 Pyrinomonadaceae bacterium
CGGCGTGCTCGGCCCGTACGAACTGCGGGGTGTCTCGAACGTCCGCGGCGATCACGTGAACGACGGCGTGCCGCTGCTGCCGCAACTGTACGGTGAACCGCTGGTGCTATCCGTCGAGGAGGACCGCTCATGAAACGTGCGCTCGCGATCTGGATCGTCTGTTCGGTGCTGTCGCTTGCCGCCTTCGCGGTGATGGTGATCGAGGATCGCCGGCTCGGGGTCGCGCTTCCCTACGCTGTGCCGATTGCCCTGGGAAGCATCGCCGCACTCGCGCCGGCGCTCTTTGCCCTGTTTGGCGATAACCCATCTTGATATCTGGAGCTTGTTGTGGAAATTCGACAATTGCGGGCCTTCGTGGCCATTGCGGAATCCGGAACGTTCACCGCCGGCGCTTTGCGCGTGCATGTAACGCAGGCGGCGATCAGTATGCAGATCCGGCAGTTGGAGACGGAGATCGGCGCCAAAGTGTTTGTGCGCGCGCCACGACACGTGATTTTGACCGAGGCAGGTGAACAACTCTTACGACGGGCCAGGCACATCCTGCGTGAACACGACGCGGCGCTCGACGAGATCGCCGAACTCGCCGGCGCCGAACGAGGACGGCTCAGAATCGGCAGCGCGTCGGCGATGGTCCTGACCGAACAGTTACCGTCGATTCTGAAGGAGCTGCGCAAGCAACACCCGGCGGCGGACATCGCGGTCACGTCAGGAACGAGCGAGGTGCTGGTGGACCAGATCCTGGCGGGAGAGGTGGACATCGCTTTCGTTTCGCTCCCGGTAGATGTGCGTGGGATCAAGACGGAAAGGTTGAGCGAGGATCAACTGGTGGCGATTGCTTCACCGCGACACAAGCTCGCGAAGCAACGCACGATCAGCGCGTACACGCTTGCGGGTGAGCGGTTGATTCTCGGCGAGCGTGGTGGAAACACGCGGAGGTTGATCGATCAGTTTTTTGCTCAGGCCGGCGTGTCGCTGCGAGTCGCGATGGAGCTGAGTCGCCAGCAGGCGATTAAACGAATGGTCGAAGAAGATATGGGTGTGGGGATCGTGCCGCTACAGTCCGTGAAGGATGAAGTTGACAAAGGAAAGTTGATCCGGTGGTGGATTGAAGGCGCGCAGATCAATTGGGAACTGGGGATCGCGCAATTGAGCAACGGTTACGATTCACCGATCATGCAGAAGTTTGTGTCGCTCGCGAAGAGAAACTTCGCCGGCGCGAAGGCCAAAAAATCGGTTCACAAACTACACAAATGAATCAGTGTAATTTGTGTAATTTGTGTACAAGGTTTTCGATGTCGTCGTCGTTGTTGAAGAAATCCGTTGAGACTCGGAACCCTTCAGGTTTCTCCGTGACGAGGATCTTTTGTTCGGCGAGTTGATTGACGACCTTCGCTGGATCGTCAGCGGCGACAAGTGTTTCAGCCGAAACGTATTCGTCGCGTTCGAGCGGCGATAAAACTTTCCAACCGATCTCATCAAGTCTCGACGTAAGCTTCCGGTTTAACTCGACCGCGCGTGCCTGAATGTTCGCCAGCCCAATCGATTGCATCAATTCAATCGACGCACCGAGCGCCAGGATCCCGGCGAAGTTCGGACACCCGAGCTCAGCCCTCGCCGACGCATCGTGACGCAGATGCACTTCGTTGTTAGCACCGCCATAAGGATCGCGAACGCTCAGCCAGCCAATCGAGCGCTGCGGCGACGCCGCCTGGAGTTCCCTGCTGATATACACGAATCCCGAGCCGTAACCCGACAGCATCCACTTGTGTCCGGTCGCACACAGCGCGTCGATCTTCATCCGCTTCACATCGATCTCAAACACGCCAGCCGCCTGACTCGCGTTCACAACAAATGCATGAGCGCCCTTGATACTCCCTAATTCCTCAAGATTCGAGCGAAAGCCGTTTGAGTATTGAACATAGCTCATCGAAATGATGCCGGTGCGCGTGTTCATCGCTTCCCGCACATCTTCAGGATAGACCACGCCGCCAACAGACTTAACGAGGTGCACTGGAATGCGCCGGTGCATCCACGGAATCGTCGTGACCGGAAACTCGAGGTCGCATGAGATCACCTCACCGTGTTTCTCGAGTGCGTCGACGATGAGATTCATTCCACTCGAGGTATTAATCGTAAGCCCGATCTCGTCCGGTTCGGCATTAATAAACGACGCAACTCGCTTACGCACTTCCTCACACCGCGCCAGCCAGTCGTCCCAATGAACGTCGCCGTCGTTCATCATCTTCTCGTAATAAGACTCGGCTGCCTTGGCCGTTGACTCGGCGAGCGGACCAGCCGCCGCGGTGTTCAGATAAACACTCTTACTTGTGACAGGAAATTTCGCGCGGACGTCATCCCAATTGTTCATGGTTAGATCGATTCTTTGTAGGCTTCCAGGTTCTGCTGGATCTTTTGCAGCAACCGCGACTTGAGGGTGTTTGAATTTAGTTTTTCGGGTGGCACGGGTTGCCACTTGCCCGGAATCAGGACTTGGGAATCAATAAAGGCGTCGATCGCCTCCTGTAGACCGTCAATCCTGATTTTACCTTTCATGGCGATCACTTCTTCGATGATCCACGTAACGGCGTCGCCTGTAATTCGATGACGGTGATTGATCACCGCCGATCTCTCCTGAAGCGTCTTCAGAACGAGGTCGAATGGACCACCGAACGCGGCTACCAGCTTGAGATAACACTCCTGAAATTGTCGTATCTGCGCAGCCCGCGCGGGCGTGTCCTCCAGATCCCGCTTTCTCACGTAAGACGCAGCCATGCTACCGCAGAACATTTCGTCTGGCATGTAGGCACCCGTCTCGTCGACACGCGTAATCGACTGCGCGACGTAGTAAGCCGGTAATAATCGCAGAAGATTTCGAATCAGGAAGACGGGGTTGTGAGTAAAACCATCGGGAAGTTTTTCGACGCCCTTTCTGACTTTACGATCCTCGAAGTAGCTCAAGCTCCGATCGAAGTCTCTGATCTCCTTTTGCGCATTCGCCATGAGATAACTGATCTGCTCCGGAGTAAAACCGATTCTCCAGAGCATGCGCTGCTCTCTCTCCATCGCAAACGCTTCGTCAAACACCCGCAGACAATCGGCGTTCTTGAAGTTATTCAGGTTCTCTTTCACGCCCGACTCGACGAATGCCATTGTTTGTGCGAAAACCTGGACCAGCGTTCGCGCCCAGCCGCGTTGTTCCGCGAGTGAAGCCGAATAACGATCCACATCCTTGAAGCGGTACTTGTCGTGCTTCGCGGCGAATTGACGAATCGATCCGTAGTCGAGCACGGCGCCGCTTGCGAGCATGTTGTCGCCGTCCCACGAGAGCCAGTTGAAGATGTACTCCTCTTCGAGCAGCGCGGCGAGTTTCGCGTAAGAGCGTGCGAAGTAGTCGAGCGCTTTCCCGTAGCGCTCCGCTCCATCGGGAACCTGCCAGAAGCCATTCGCGATCTCGCGATCGATGAAATAGTCAACTGAGGCTTTCAGCTCCTGGTGACGTCCTTGTTTGAGATAACGAAACATGTGCGCGGGTCTGATCAGATTGGGCGCGGTTCGGACGCCGATGGCTGTGGTGTCTGGAAATCCGATCACGGTGAGGCAGCGTTCCGTGGGAATTCCCTGCCGGTAAAAAATCTCAGACATCACTGCGCTGCCGAGCATCTCGTCGAGATCTGCGAGACCTGACGAGTAGCCGTGAGCGTAGTCACCGGTCGCGACAAATCCTTCCACCTCCTGCGCGCCTGGGCTCAAAATCGTTGCGCCTGTGCCGCGGCTCGAGATGTCGAAGATTAGATTTTCGCTCTTGAGATAACCGTTCCAGATACTTCTGCCGTCGCCGGACGTTTTGCCTTGTCGATTGCGATGCTGAGTCTGGAGATAACGCGTCGCCATGAACGGGTGTGGCTTGATCGTCTCAGGTGGAAACTTGCGGCCTTTTTGTATGTCGTACTCGTTGATGATCTGAAGCGAGAAGGTGTTGAGGATGACCTGTTCGAGATCTTTGTTGATGCTCGACGGATGCTCCGGCGGGATCAGGCCCATCTCTTTCGCGAGCGGGAAGTTGAAAAAGAGGACACGACCATTCGGGCGATAACGCGCCTGGTAGTCGATATAACCATCAGGACTAACGTCTCGCCAGGGATGTCTGCCGTCTATCTCCTCGAACTTCTCATACATACTGGGCCACAAAGAGGCACAAAACAGACACAAAGGATTTTAGACTATTTCTTCGCTTTCGCTCGATCTTTTGTGGCTTTCTTTGTGTTCTTTTGTGGCGCCAGCCAGATGGTCGTTAATGGAGGTAGATCAATTGCGCCATCGAGCAGAGCAACGGAAGTGTCACTGGTGTTTATTATCACTTTGTACTTAGTCTTCTCCGGCAAGCGGAGGCGATAACCTTTTTTCGGTACAGCGGAGAAGTTACAGACGCAAATAATTTCGCGGCCAGTTGAGGGGGAGCGGCGCGCGAAGGCGACGATGTTTTCGAGGGCGTTGTCGACGTCGAGCCATTCGAACCCTGCGGGTTCGCTGTCGGCTTCCCACAGTGCGGACTCTGATCCATAGACGTTGTTTAGATCGCGGATCAACTTTTGAATGCCGCCGTGCAGCGGCTCCTCGATCAGGTGCCAGTCGAGACTTTCTGTTTCCGTCCACTCACGCCACTGCCCAAACTCGCCACCCATGAACAATAACTTCTTCCCCGGGTGTGCCCACATGTAAGCGTACAGCGCACGAAGCGTCGCAAACTTCTGCTCGTTCGTGCCCGGCATCTTGTTCAGCAGCGACCCCTTCATATGGACCACTTCGTCGTGTGAAAACGGAAGAATAAAGTTTTCACTCCACGCATAGACCAAACCAAACGTCAGCGCATTGTGATTGCCCGCGCGAAATAGTGGATCGGTCTGAAAGTACTTGAGCGTGTCGTGCATCCAGCCCATGTTCCACTTGAAATCGAAACCAAGTCCGCCCGCGTAAGTCGGATGACTGACCGCAGGCCACGCCGTCGACTCTTCGGCAATCATCATGACTCCCGGACAGACGCGATGCGCGACTTCGTTCAACTCCTTCAAAAACGAGATCGCTTCGAGATTTTCGCGCCCGCCAAACTGATTCGGAACCCACTGCCCTTCCTTGCGGCTGTAGTCGAGATAAAGCATCGACGCCACCGCGTCGACACGCAATCCATCGATATGAAACTCCTTACACCAGTAGAGCGCATTCGCGCTGAGAAAATTGCGCACCTCATTGCGACCGTAGTTGAAGATGTAAGTGCCCCAGTCCGGATGCTCGCCTTTGCGCGGATCGAGATGCTCGTATAAAGCCGAGCCATCGAAGCGTCCGAGGGCCCAGGCGTCTTTCGGAAAGTGCGCCGGGACCCAGTCCATGATCACGCCGATGCCGTGTTGGTGAAGATAATCGATGAGGTAACGCAGATCGTCGGGCTCGCCGTAACGCGCAGAAGGCGCGTAGTAGTAAGTGACCTGATAACCCCATGATGGTCCATACGGATGTTCCTTGAGCGGCAGGAACTCGACATGCGTGAAACCCATCTGAACTACGTAGTTCGCGAGCGGCTCGGCCATCTCGCGATAGGTGAAGGGTCGACTCTCTTCCTCCATCTTTCGCCGCCACGAACCGAAGTGCACCTCGTAAATAGAAAGCGGATTGCGAAAATGCTCCCGCGCCGCGCGCTTCTTTAGCCACTTTGCGTCGCGGAATTTGTATTTCGAAGAATAGACGATGGATGAAGTATCCGGCGGCACTTCCGTGTGTTGCGCGTATGGGTCGGCCTTGAAGAATGGCGAGCCGTGGTGCGGCTGGATTTCAAACTTGTAGAGAATTCCTTCGCGCAGATTTGGGATGAACAACTCCCAGACGCCGGAGTTCCCGAGTCGTCGCATCTGGTGCGCACTTCCGTTCCACCCGTTGAAGTCGCCGACGACGCTGACGCTCGCAGCCTGAGGCGCCCAGACGGCGAATGCGACGCCTTTGGTCCGTCCGCTTTTCGTGACGTGCGCGCCGAGTTTTTTGTAGATCTCTTCGTGGCGCCCTTCGTTGAACAGGTGAAGATCGATGTCGCCCAGCGTAGGTTTGGTCATCGCGGTTTCGCAAAATGCACAAAGAGATCGGCGCCGGTGCCTTTTTCGGGGTCGTTACTCTTCGCTTCTGACATCAGCTCGAGAAATTTCTTCTCCGGCGGATCGAGTCCCAACTCAGCTTGCAGATCCATCACCCGCGCAGCGTAACGCATCAACTGAATCGTCTCGATCCCGGCAAGATCTGAAAAGAACCAGCCACAACTGGCGAACATCAACAAAGCGCTTCGCTGCATCTCCAGCAACTTCCACACTCGAGACTCATCACGAACTACGTGGCGCGTTAAAAAACTCGTTCGCGCACGCTGAGGATCGAGCAGCACCTCGACATAGTCGTTGCGCGCCGCCCATGGATCGCGCAACAGTTCACTACTCTCAAACTTGCTCGCAGCATCGTCGCGAAGAAAGTTCAACGCTGCCCGCAGAGGCGCGCGCCACGACTGGTTCCAGCCAGCCTCTCCACCTGTGTGACAACCGCAATCGCGCGTCCAGCGACCAACACCATGCACACAGCTCCACGAACTGCCTTCACCATCCGGTCCGTTCTCAATCTCAACTTCCAGCACGGGCGGATGTCGATCGAGATACTCGGCGTAGTTTGTAATCCAGAAACCAGCCTGCTTTGCCTCCACCTCCAACGCATGCGCCAAACAGAGATCGCCAAACTTGAAATGGTGACCATACGTCTCACCATCAGTCGCCACGTTAACCATATCTCCCGATTGCGCAGCACGAATAAACTGGTCCACCAAACCCCGACTCGACGTCAGCGCCTTCTCGAACGCAATCGCGCGCGCGAGTGGTCCATTGTAGAAGAACACGGCGAGCGACCGGCCGGAACCGTCTGGGTGGCGAAAGACGTAAGCCTGTGAAGTCTCGATCTTTCCCTTCGCCTGGTCTGGAGAAAGAATGACGTAGCGCAGACCTTGATCGATGAGCAACGCAAGCACATCGTCGTTCGCGGCAGTTTCCGGCAACCAGAGCGCTTCCGCTTCGCGACCGAAACGAAACCGAAAATCAGCGAGCCCCCAGACGACCTGCGTCAATCGATCGCGTTCATTGCAGAGCGGCAGGATCGCGTGACCGTACGCCTGCGCGATCGCGTTCCCGTGCCCGCCACGTGCGGCAGCGCTCACTTTGTCGGCATCAAGAATTTTTTGGTAGGTGTCTTTGTGGTGACGTTCGAGCCACGAGAGCAATGTCGGACCAAAGTTGAAGCTGATGTTCGGGTAGTTAATAACGTTCGGCGCGTAGCACTCGGCGTAAATGCGTTCGTTCCAATCGTGGAAGGGAGCGGCGCTGGGTTCGGTCGGAACTTCACCAGTCCATGGATTCTCACGCGGCGGTTGATAAAAATGGCCGTGGATGATGAGAGCAGACATATTAGACAGGATTACAGAATTTTCCAGGATGAACAGGATTCAATCATGAAAAATCTTGTAAATCCTGTAAAGCAATTCGAGTGGCGCCCAACAACCCCGCGTTATCCCCACACTCCGCTCGCGCGATCCTGACCTGCTGAGCCGTCGCGCGAAATGCACGCTCGTGAACCTGTCGATACATCTCGTCCGAAAACAGGTCCCAACCATTCACCGCGCCGCCCGTTATCACGATCACCTGCGGATCGATCAGATTGATCAGGTTCGCCAAACCGATCCCAAGATACATCCCGAACTTATTGAAGACCGAAAGCGCAAGCTCATTGCCACGGCGCCCCGCCTCATAAACGTTCTCAGCGCTCGACTCCTTCATCCCAAGCTCACGCGCCATGCGCACGATGGCAGTCGCCGAAGCAAACAGTTCCAAACAACCTGTGTTGCCACACTTGCACTTCAACCCACTAAACGGATCGACAGTCGTGTGTCCGATCTCGCCGGCAGATCCATGACTTCCACGCCACAGCCTGCCGTTCAGGATCACACCACCGCCAACACCCGTGCCGAGCGTTACGCTAACGACATCACAACAACCACGTGCCGCGCCCAGCCACATCTCGCCAACAGCAGCCGCGTTCGCATCGTTCTCGAGGAACACGGGCCAACCCAACCGATTCTGCAATTCTGCTTTCAGTGGGAAGTTGGTTAATGAAGGAAGGTTTGGCGCCTGGACCACGACGGCTTTTTCGCTGTCGACTGCGCCCGGCACCATGATCGACGCGGCAACGACAGGAAGCTTGTCGCAACCCCATTTCTCAGCCGCGCTCACAAGCGCATCAATGATCTCGCCGGCAGAATCGCCTCTCGGAGTCTCCTGCTTCAGGTGTTGAAGAATCTTTCCGCTATCATCGACGAGAGCGACTCGTAGGTGTGTGCCTCCCAGATCTACGGCGAAAACCAATCGTTCACCGCCGGCGCGCCTAAGCTGATTCTTCGGCATGTTCAAGATGGACCGTTTCCTCGGTCATCTCACCATGTGAGAGGCTCCGCGAGATCAAAACTCCTGCCACGACCGCGACCAACAAGAATGCAAATCCGGCGACCCACTCCTTGAAGATCAACTTGCCAATACCAAACAACGTACCGTAAATCAACGCGACTCCGAGTATCCAATTAACAACCTGCAAGTAGAGTCGCCCCTGCGCATGTGACGAGGACAAGTCGGCTCGCGCGGCAATGCCTGTCCAGCCTGGTCCTTCGGGCCTGACGCGGCGATAGAAAGCAACGAGTGTCTCGATAGGCTCGGGGCTGGTCATTATTGTGACTACAACCCACACCACCGTCGTGACCCCGACAGTGACCAGCATCAGGTATGCGAAATCTAACGGCAGATCGCTATTCCACTTCAAAACGACTTGCAAAAAGATCGACACAACGGCGGCGCAGATCATCGCCGATACTTCGGACCACGCATTTATTCGCCACCAGTACCAGCGCAACAGAAGAACGGTACCCGTTCCCGCTCCAGTAACCAGCAGCAGCTTCCACGCTCCGCCGATTGAGTCCATGTAAAACGTGATGATGAGCGACGCGCCCATCAGCAGCAACGTCACCACCTGTGAGGCGATGACGTAGTGTTTCTCTGTTTCGGAGCGGTTCACGAAACGACGATAGAAGTCGTTGATAACGTACGAAGCACCCCAGTTCAACTGCGTACCGATGGTCGACATGTAAGCCGCCGCAAACGCCGCCAACATGAATCCACGCAGATAACTCGGAAATACGTTTGGATCGAGCAACGTCTTGATGTAGCCGGATTCCTTGTCGACCAGTTCCGGATAAAGAATCAGCGAAGCGAGTGCGGTCAGGATCCAGGGCCAGGGACGCAAAGCGTAGTGAGCGATGTTGAACCAGAGTGTCGCAAGCAAGCCATGTCGTTCGTTTTTCGCGGAGAAGATGCGTTGCGCAATGTAACCGCCACCGCCCGGCTCAGCGCCGGGGTACCAGGTGGACCACCAGATCACCGCGAGATAAACAAACAGCGTTATCGCCGGCATCCAGATAGAATCGAATTCAGGGAAGAACGCGAGGCGTGACCCTGATCCACTCGCGGCATCCATCGCGCCGATCTTTGTCTTCAATGAGTCGATGCCACCGACGGCATTGACGGCGAGAATCGCGAGCACGATCACCATCGACATCTTCAGAGCAAACTGAAACAGGTCTGTAACCAGCACACCCCAAAGTCCAGAGATAGCAGTATAGAAAGCAGTGAACAGCAGCATGCCGATCACTACAAGCAATGCACCCTTCTTGCTGAGACCGAGCGTGATCTCGAGAATCTTCACCATCGCGAGATTTACCCAACCGAGGATGATGCAGTTGATCGGTAACCCCAGGTAGAGCGCACGAAAACCACGAAGGAACGCGGCTGGTTTGCCGGAATAGCGAAGCTCGGCAAACTCGATATCAGTCATCACGCCTGCGCGTCGCCACAGTCTTGCATAGAGAAAGACCGTGAGCATTCCGCTCATCACGAAGTTCCACCACAACCAGTTGCCTGCAATTCCGTTTTTCGCAACGAAGCCGGTGACGGCGAGCGGAGTGTCAGCAGCGAAGGTGGTTGCGACCATCGAAGTGCCGGCGAGCCACCAGGGCACGTTGCGTCCCGACAGGAAGAATTCATTCGTGCTTCCGCCAGCCCTGCGGGCGTAGTAGAGCCCGATACCGAGATTGAAAAGGAAATATGCGGCGATTACCGTCCAATCCAGTACTGAAAGGTTCATGGAGTCCTGCTTTTTCGGTTTTAAAAAGGCGGTTACGTGGGCCTATCTCACGGCATACGGGGGAATCTGTCAAGTGAAAACTGATCGTTGTCTTTTCAAAATCGCGCGTCAACCGTTACGATGGGTCCACAAACAACACAAATGGTTACGGATCCCTTAATCACTGGTCTCGCGCTGATCGGCATTGTCATTGTCGTGTCGGCGCTGTTGTCGGGCCTGATCGACAAGACCGGGTTGCCGCACGTCGCCGTTTTTATCTGCATCGGCGCGGCACTTGGACCAGCGGGACTCGGCGTGTTCAATATGACACTCGAGTCGCCGGTTCTGCGCACCGTCGCGACACTGAGTTTGACGCTCGTCCTCTTCACTGATGCCGTTACGCTGAGTATGTCCGAAGTAAGGCGACAGGCGGGACTCGCTTTTCGAATGCTTGGGCCCGGAACGATCCTGTGCGCCGCGCTCACGGCACTGGCGGCGTGGTGGTTGCTGCAAATTCCGGCAGCGTCCGCCGCAATCCTCGGCGCCGCGCTCGCTTCCACCGATCCTGTGTTGCTTCGCGGACTGCTGCGGAATCCCAACGTTCCATCAGAAGCTCGCCAGGCTCTGCGACTCGAGAGCGGACTCAACGACGCTGTGTTGCTTCCGATCGTCGTCGTTGCCATAGCCCTGACAGGCCACCACGACCAGAGTTTTACGAAGATGGGTTTCGGCCTTTTTATTCTCGGACCCGGAGCCGGTATCGCTATTGGCCTGCTGGGAGTCGCCGCGCTCGATCTGATCCGCAAACGAATCGGTGTTCGGCGTGACTACGAGTCGCTCTATTCACTCGGCGTCGCGTTTTCGGCGTTTGCTGCGGCGGAAGCCGTACACGGTAGTGGCTTTCTGGCGGCTTTTGCGGCGGGACTCACGATTGCGGCACTCGACGTCGAGCTCTGCGACTGTTTTATCGAGTATGGAGGCGTTACTGCCGAGATGCTGCTGTTGTTTACGTTTGTAATCTTCGGCAGCTCTCTGATCTGGACCGGTTTCTACCAGCTAAGCTGGCCGACGGTGCTGTTCGCGGCGTTTGCAATACTGATTCGAGTTCCTGTCTACCTGATTTCGTTACTCGGCTCAAAAGTGGATCGTCGTGGTTGCCTGATAATTGCGTGGTATGGTCCAAGCGGACTCAGTTCCTTGCTGCTGATCCTGCTGGCGGTATTTGCCGGAATGCCCGGGGCCGACAGACTGTTCGCCATCTGCTCGCTGATAGTTCTGATATCGATCGTGCTTCACGGTGCTTCGCCGATGTTGCTGGCACGCCTCACGGAGCCCGAACCGGAAACGCGACCCGAAGAACCTCCGCGCTCACTGCGGGTGATCGAGTCTCCGGCGCCGGTGGGAAAACAGAGCATTACGCTCGAAGAATTGGACCAACTACAAAATTCCGGAGAAAAGGTGCTCCTGCTCGACGTGCGGACCGAACGCAGCCTCGAGACGAGTGATTCACAGGCCGAAGGGTCGATCCGCATGCCGCCGGAAAACGTGGTCCAACAAGCTCGCAAGCTTAAACTTCCAAACGACGCATGGCTCATCGCGTACTGCGCTTGACCAAACGAAGCTACCAGCGCCCGGGTGGCGCAGGAACTTCGACAAGCAGGATGGACCAAGGCACGGGCACTGCTCGGAGGCTGGGAAGCATGGCAAAACGCAAAGTTACCGGTCCACAAATTACACAAAGCAAACTGACCATTATCTGTGTAATCTGTGTAATCTGTGGACAAATGGCTCCGCCGGCAAACACACAAAACAGACCACGAGCGCGCGAAGCCGGAATCACGGTCGGCATTCTTCCAACCGGGCCACTCAACGCGATCACGGACGTCGACGGAGTGCTCGTCGGTCATACAACCGTGATCCGCGGTGACAACGTTCGCACCGGCGTCACCGCGATCCTCCCGCATAGCGGAAACCTCTTTCGCGAAAAAGTTCCCGGCGCGGTGTTTGTTGGAAACGGCTTCGGCAAGCTGGCGGGTTCAACGCAGGTCAACGAATTGGGCGAGATTGAAACGCCGATCCTCCTGACGTCTACGCTGAATGTGCCCCGGGTAGCTGATTTCCTGATCGACTACATGCTCGCGCTTCCCGGAAACGAGGAAGTCCAGTCAGTCAATCCCCTGGTCGCCGAAACGAACGACGGCTATTTAAACGACATTCGAGGGCGCCACGTCTCCCGCGACGACGTATTTGCTGCAATTAAAGGCGCAAAAGGCGGTTCCGTCACCGAAGGCGCGGTCGGAGCGGGCACCGGAACGGTAGCGTTCGGTTTTAAAGGCGGCATCGGTACCGCCTCGCGCAAACTGCCCGAGCGGCTGGGTGGCTTTACCGTCGGCGTCCTTGTGCAAACCAATTTCGGCGGAGTTCTGACCATCAACGGAGCTCCCGTCGGACGCGAACTCGGCCGCTATTATTTAAAGGACGAACTCACCCCGCCAGCGGACCGCAGAGACTCGCCTGATGGCTCAGTAATCATCGTGATCGCGACCGACGCACCGCTCGACTCCAGGAATCTCAGCCGCATGGCGGCGCGCGCGATGATGGGCCTTGCCCGAACCGGAGCCTCAGCAAGCAACGGCAGTGGCGACTACGCTATCGCCTTCTCGACAGCCGCAGATGTCCGTATCAGACCTGCCAATCCACGCGAGCCCATCGTGCCTCGTAATCTTAAGACCCTGGGGAACGACGCCACGTCGCCCCTCTTTCTCGCCGTCATCGAAGCTACTGAAGAAGCAATCTACAATTCCCTCTTTAGGGCCACGACGATAAACGGCAAGGGCCGAACCGTCGAAGCACTGCCGTTGGACCGTACGCTGGAGATCCTCCGCAAGCATGGTCTAATTGTGCCTCAGCGGTAATCGTACTATCACGACAAGTTCACGGTGGTCTAACCTTTTCATACGCGCAGGAAAACTGTTTGACACTCCTAGTACCACTGCATAGAATCCATAACGACCCCCCAAATAAAATTCAGATTGAAGGGAGTTAACGATGGCGACGAGGAGTCTCAATGTTCGTGTCAACAGAAAACGACCAGAGTCGATGACTCGACAGATTCGTGAGCAACTGAATACGTTGATCGACGCAGGAGCGTTAGCCGCAGGAACCTTGCTTCCGAGCGAGCGTGAACTTGCAAACACGTTGAAGGTCGCGCGTAACGTCGTTCGAGGAGCTTACGAGCAACTGATGGATGCTGGAAAACTAGTGAGCGAAGGACGCAAGGGTAGATCGGTTAGATCTGGAAGCAGTCGCAGCAGTGGTAGTAAGAAGAAGTCCACTGGAAAAGCTTCCAAGAGCAAGGCGCGCAAGAAGTAGTTCTTCTTATCGCGCCTCAACACCCTCTTCGATACCGCGTTAGTTCACACGTACCGAACTACTCACTGGCAACCGGGGTTTCTTTGCCGAGCGCTATAATCTCATCTCTAATCGCTTTTCTTTCGGCGAGTAGACGGACGAAGAAACGCCTCCTCACCAGAAAAAACGTTAACACCCTCACGCCGGCCACTGACTTGTCCAGTTCTTCAAAGAAAACGATCGCGACGTAGCCACAAAAAGGAATCAAAACCAGCGCCACAAGCGCGGCAACCCAGCCAAAGGTCATATAAACAAAGACTGCTATAACGAGCCACGTCAGTGGAAACAGCAGCATTGCCGAGATGATTTTGACGGTGGAGATCACGTCGTCAGAGTCACGCGATATTCTCGTCGCAAGGAAGCCGCCGAGTTTATAAGCGGGGTAGTGTGCGATCGTGCCGATCAGTGCGGGACCGAGCATCAGTAAAAACAGAAGCGCCCTGCGAAAGATGCTCGTGAACACTCGCAGCGTGGAGCTCGGTGGCGACAACTCGTCCGTGTCGACACCGGCCTGGTTCAACTGTTCTTCGAAGCGCATCATGCGGACCTCGAGTTTGCGCAGACGTTCGGGTTGGCGTTGCTGAAGAACCGGATAGGCTTTGATGAACCGCTGCTGTAAGCGCAACTCATCTTTGAGGCTGTCCTCGGAGTCGTCGTTGGACGCGGACGAGAAGATTCGTTCCGCACGCGCCGTCGTCTGCAACTCTTCTTCATGCTTCGCGTCGAGAATGACGTTTCGAAGAGCCTGTTCGATTTTGCTCGACAATGCGCGCACAGCTTCGCGTGGTGGCGAGCCGTCGGGTTCGAGTGTGACCGGTTCGACGTCGATCGGATTTCCGAAGTAAAGCAAAGCGTCGCTGCGAAAGCTCGTCTTGGCTGTGTAATAGAGTCCGGCAGGGACGATCTTTAAATCCGAGACTTCGCCGGTTGAGACTGCGGCCAGCGAGATCCGCGCGGCGCCTGTCTTGATCGGGCGCAAGCCCGGTTCATCGTGCGAAACGCCCTCTGGGCAGATGCCGATCGTTCCGCCGCTCGCGAGCAGCTTGCGCGCCGCGACAAAAGTTTCCTGGTTCTTCGTTACGTCCTGGCCTTCGTCCTGCCGTCGATAAACCGGCAACGAGTCGAGTGCCTTAACGAAATAGCCGATCACGGGCATCCGAAAAAGTGGTGCTTTGGCCAAAAACGAAATACGCCGGGGCGCGAGGCACAGCAGGAAGACGGGATCGACGAGCGCGTTCGGATGATTGAGAACGAATATGACGGGCGTGTCACGCGGGACGTGTTCGAGACCAGTCACCTCGATGCGCTGGAAATAAATCCTGAGCGCAAGCCCCACGACGGCAACTATCAGTTGTCGGATACCTTTGCGCATCTTTGTGGCATTAAAAAATTGATGCAATAATACTCACGCTTTCCCAATCGATTCAAAATCCATCTGCTCGAGGGAGACCATGAAGCGCTTTATTGCTCTGTTTGTCTTGTTAGTGGGCCCATTCACTCTAGCCGCGGCCCAAAACCGCACCTACACGATCGAAGACCTGCTCAAGGTCCGAAGGGTTGGAGACCCACAGGTCTCTCCCGATGGTAAACGCGTTGCTTTTACTGTCGGCGACGTCAACTTCGACGCGAATCGAATCGTGAACCAGATCTACGTTATGCCGATCGAAGGTGGCTCGATGAAGCAGTTGACCACCGGCGACCGTTCGTCGAGCGCGCCGCGCTGGTCTCCTGACGGAAAAAAGATTGCCTACACGACCGGCAGCCAAATCTGGGTGATGGACAGCGACGGCGATAACAAAGATCAGGTTACGAAGATCTCGACCGGCGCCGCCGCGCCGGTATGGTCGCCTGACGGCAAGTGGATCGCGTTCACGTCGGACGTCTACGCCGATTGTGACAACGACGACTGCAACAAGAAACGCGACGAGCAGACGGAAGCAAGCAAGGTCAAGGCCCACATCGTCACGCGACTGCTCTACAAGCACTGGGATGAGTGGCGCGATGTGAAACGCACACACGTCTTCGTCGTCTCGATCAAAGGTGGAACTGCTCGCCAAATAACGTCGGGCGACTACGACTCACCGCCATATGCGGCTGCGAGCGGTGTCGATTACGCATTCTCGCCTGACTCGACTGAGATCGCATTTATTCGCAACCCGGACAAGGTCGAAGCTATTTCGACCAACAGCGACATCTTCGTGATGCCGCTTTCCGGTGGTGCTGCGAAGAATATCACTATTCGAAATCGCGGGTACGACGCTGGTCCAGTTTACACTCGCGATGGAAAGTTCATCCTTTATCGTTCGCAGGCGACCGCGGGCTTCGAAGCCGATCGCTGGCGTTTGATGGCTTACAACCGCGCGAGCGGCTCGGCGGTCGAACTAACTAAGAGCTTCGATTTGCAAGTTGAAGAGTTGGTCCTGTCACCGGATGGAAGCACGATCTACTTCACCGCCGGCGACCGCGGCAAGAGTCCTGTTTTCAAGATTCCGTTTGCCGGCGGCGTGCCGCAGAAGGTGGTGCCAAATGTTTTTGCCTCAAGTCTTCGAATTACGTCCGACGGCAAGGCGCTCGTATTCGCCTCGAGCTCCATGGCCACACCGGCGGAGGTTTACACGTCGAACGTCGACGGCACTGGCTTAACTACGCTGACGTCCGTCAATTCGCAGTTGATGAGCCGCGCGAACCTGAAAGCGGCGGAAGAAATTGAATGGACCGGCGCACTCGGCAAAAAGATTCACGGTTACATAATCAAGCCTACGAACTTCGATGCGACCAGAAAGTATCCGCTCGTTGTTTTGATTCACGGTGGCCCACAAAGCGCCTGGAACGATAACTGGGGCTATCGCTGGAACCCGCAAGTGTTCGCGAATGCCGGTTACGTTGTTTTTGCACCGAATCCGCGCGGGTCGACCGGTTATGGGCAACAGTTTGTGAACGAGATCAGCGGCGACTGGGGTGGCAAGGTCTATGTCGATCTGATGAACGGCGTTGCTGATGTGCTACGTCGGAGTCCTTTTATAGACAGGAGCCGGATCGGCGCGGCGGGCGCGAGTTATGGCGGCTACATGGTGAACTGGATCCTCGGACACAACAACGATCCGCGGTTCCGGTTCAAAGTGCTCGTCTCGCACGACGGCGTCTACAACCTCGAGAGCATGTACGGGACGACCGAAGAACTGTGGTTTCCGGAGTGGGAGTTCAAGGGCATGCCATGGACCAACCCTGCGATGTACACTCGCTGGTCACCACACAAGTTCGTCAACAACTTCAACACGCCTATTCTGATCATTCACGGCGAGCTCGACTACCGCGTGCCGATCGGTGAGGGGATGCAGTTGTTCACGGCAGTCCAGCGCAAGGGTGTCGATTCGAAGATTTTGATATTCCCGGACGAGGGTCACTGGGTCCTGAAGCCACAGAACTCACAGCTCTGGTTCCACACGGTGCTCGATTGGCTGGATAAGTATTTAGAACCACAATCAACCATCAGTTCCAGATAGCTTTAGCCACAAAAAGG
>JBIOUJ010000186.1:0-29869 GCA_044867025.1 Pyrinomonadaceae bacterium
GATCGAAGCGGGCTGCAATTCCTACGTTACGAAACCCATCGATTTCAATGAGCTCGAAGAGCTAATCGCACAGTTGTTAAAGAGCTAAACACTGGTGCGTTTTGTGGCTCTTTGTGGCACAATTCTCGGCATCATGGCTGCTCCAGATCGACGGATCGAAACGAGCGAGACGAACCGAACCCTCATTATCGGTGTAGCTGTGGTCGCAGCGATTTTGATCGCGGGCCTCTTCTACGGACTGATGCGTTTGGGTGGTAGCGGTGGCGGCCCAACCGGATTACAGGGCGCGATACGCGAAGGCTCGGCGGAGTTTGAAAAGAACAAGCCGAACATCGTCCTCGACGAGCCGGAAGCGACAGAAGCCAAGCGCGCGCTCGGCGACATCACCATGACTCTGCAGACGACTGTGCGCAATCTCACAGGGAAGACTTTAAGCGGACTTGAGATGCGCGCCGCGGTTGTTGACTACGAAGGGAAGCCAGTGAAGCAAAGAACTTTTGTAGTAATCCCTGCGCGGCAACCCGAACTCCTACCGAATAAGACACTGCCAGTGGCCGTCACCTTAGACGGCATGACCGACACCGACGCCCGCGCGAACATCAAGATGGAAGTGACGGGGTTTAAGTTCAAAGAGTAGATCCCTCGTCCTGCACCAGCGTTATTGCTTTGGACCAAACGGGTGGCCACAGATCGTGGCGTTCCGCGTCGTTGTTGCTTCGAGCATTTGTGAATACAACTGTAGGGGCGGCCCTCCGTGGCCGCCCGTTGGGCGCAGTAAGCTTGGTCAACCTCGTCCACGCGCAGTCCGGCCGTTTAGTTTCGGATGAGTAACTTAAGATACTTCCTTCCTGTCTATTTGTTTGTCTATGTCTTTGTGGCGTTCGTCTGGCGCTCTTATTTAGTTTGGAAACGCACGGGTATCAATCCCGTTACCTTCAAAGGCACTGACACCGCTCACGATTTCATTGGTCGCGTTTTCAAGCGCACTTGCTGAGTGGGACCAGAGCGCCAACGGCGCGGGATATAAAAGCCAGGGGCAAGCGCGAAGCGCGTCGCCCCTGGTTTACCGATGAAACGAACCCAGCCCTGAAAAGGGCGTAATACTGACGTTGTATTTCGGCCTTTCAGGCCTGAACGGCGCGTGGTCTTTGAAACCAGGGGCGACGCGCGTCGCGCTTGCCCCTGGCTTTTATATTCCGCGCCTTTGGCGCTGCTATCTTCCGCGCTTTGGCGCTGCAAGACCTACACCGCCACTTCCTCCGCGAGTTCCTTCTTCCGCTCGCTCTTCCACTGCCGTCGCAGGCTCTTCGCGTCGAACGGGTGGCGCGTGCCGTCGCGGAGATTAACGACCTCATGCCTGACGCGCGCCGCGATCAGCCTGTAGGCCTCAGCGCGTGCCATGCCGCGCGTCATCTCTTCGAGTTCCTCGAACGAAAGAAAACGCCCGATGCGAGCACCAACATCTCGATTCTTAATCAGCGTCGTACCCTTCGGCATCGCTTCATACGTCCCGACCAGAAACATCGGCAGGATGCCGACACGCGCGTGCAGCGCCAGGTATCCGACGACGGGCTTGAAGTCGGCCATGATTCCCGTCATCGAGCGTGTGCCTTCGGGAAAGATCAGCGCGTTGTAGCCTTGATCGAGAAACGATCGCGCGTGGCGAAGTGACTGACGCAGTGACCCGGTGCGCTCCATCGGCACGAGGTTCGTAAAGTTCTCCATCACCGCGCGCTTGTACTTCGTGTCAAAGAAGTAATCCGCAGCCGCCAACGCGACGAGATCTTTGCCGTACTCACCGAGCGCCATTTTTGTAAGGCCCATGTCGAGGTGAGAACAGTGATTTGCAGCGACGATGAAGTTGGTGTGCGGCGGAATGTTCGATTGCCCCTCGTAATGCGTGCGCAGGAATTGATCGTAGAGGAACCGTTGCAGGAGATCGCCGGCTTTGTTTCCCGCCGTGCGAACGAACGAAGGCACGTGAATCTCGTCGTCCTTCTTGCGTTCTTCCGGTCTGGATTCCTGCTTCGCAGACACGCCAGGCTGACGGCTAACGACCGTCAACATCTCTCTCACGTCCTGTATCTCGTTGAATCGTTCCGGCGCCGAGATCGATCCACCTGCACTTTCGATCGCGCTTGCTAATTCGACGAACATCAAACTGTCAAAACCCAGATCGCTCAACCTCGAATCAATCGAGACTTCAGATCGCGATCGATTTGCGACAGTCGCAACCAGGCCCACCAACCACAGCGCATCGGCATTTGCCGACTCCTGCACACCACCCCGCCGTCCGGTCTTCTGGCTCTCTTCCAGCGACTCCATGATCTGGACCACCTCGCGTCGCTTTACCTTGCGGGTCGCGGTACGCGGGAGCTCAACGTCAGTGAAGTGCAAAACCTTCACGCGTTTGTAGTAGGGTAGGGAAGCGGACACCTCGCGGAAGTGCTCTTCGACCTGGCGGTGAAGCGCGGCGCGGGAAAGTGAAATGTCGAACTCGTCGTCGGCCACGACAAGGCAGGCCACCTTCTCGCCGATACCGTCCGGCAAACCAACAATGCTCAGCTCTTTAATGTACGGAGAGTTTGCATAGACTTCTTCGAGCTCGTCGGGATAAACGTTCTTGCCGTTGGTGTCGACGATGATCTCTTTTGAGCGGCCGACGAGGTAGAGATTGCCGTCGTCGTCGACGCGTCCGAGGTCGCCGGTGTAGAGCCAGCGGTCGACGAGAGTCTTGCGCGTCGAGGCTTCGTCTTCGTAGTAACCCAGCATGACGTTTGGACCACGCGCGATTACTTCACCAACTCCGGTCGGATCCGGATCGGAAATGCGCACTTCGACGCCCGGCAGGGGTTTACCGACAGTTCCGACGAGCATGCGGTTTTCGGGTCGCGTAACAGTCAGAACCGGTGAAGCTTCCGTCAGGCCATAACCTTCCAGGATCGTGAATCCCAGACCATGAAAATCGCGCTGGACCTTTTCACTCAGCGCCGATCCGCCGCTGATGAAGTAGCGAATCCGTCCGCCCAGCCCTTCGTGAATCGGGTAGAACAACACCTGACCGAAGTTCACCGACGTCTTGTCGCGGACCCATGCATTAGCGCGTATGAGATTGTCTGCCGTCTTACCAATCCACTCATTGCGTTCGTAAAGCCGGTTCTTGATACGCCGGTGCAGCAGCTCCCAAAGCGCAGGCACGCCGACCATGCCCGTAACGTGACCGTTCTTGATTGCACGCGCGAGCGCGTCGCTCGTGAGCTCAGGCAAGTACGTTATCTGCGCCCCGCGGCTGAGCGGCGTTAGAAAACCAGTCGAGAATTCGAAGGTGTGGTGCAACGGCAAAACTGACAGCACGCCGTCGCTGGTCGTCATGTCAAACACGGACGACAACATCGAAACCATGCTCGTCAGGTTTCGATGTGAAAGCATCACGCCTTTTGGCTGGCCGGTCGTGCCCGAAGTAAAGATGAGCGACGCGACGCTTTGCGCATGCGCCTTTTGCGGCAACATCGCGATGCGCTGGTCTTCAGTCTCTTCATCAGGCATCGCGAAGACTTCATCGTACGTCCACAAACGCGCCGAGCCCTGTTGCTGAAGTCGTTCCTGAAGATCCGGATGATCGTTGATGATCGCTTCGCTACAGATGATTCCAGCCGCGTTTCCAGCTCTCGCGAAATTCAAGATCTCGGCCGTCGAGCTCTCCGGGTCGCACGGAATGCAGGTCGCGCCGGCTTTCAGCACACCGAAGTACGTCATGCCCCATTCCGGCGCGTTGCTGCTCACCAGCATCACGCGATCGCCCTGCTTGATGCCTTCACTCGCGAGAAATCCCGCGACGCGTGTCGCGAGTTCACGCAGGTCAGCGTAGGTGTACTGCTCCTTGCGGCCGTCACGCTCGATGCGCATTGCGACTCGCGTTGCATGTCGCTTGGTGGAGGTTTCGAACAGATCGAGCAGGTCGCGATACGTGTAGACCCGTTTCGGCTGCGCTCGCATTTCCTCTTCGAGAGTTGGAAACACCCATTTCGTGAGCCCGGGCAGGTGAATGTTTAGCCAGTAGTCGTACCAGTCAAACGTTTCCGGGTTCCAGGTCAGAAGCGATCGTTCGTCTTCGCTGATGCGACCGAAGAGCGAGCGCACGTTGTCACAACGAAACACGTACGCGTTCTCGACTGTGAAGGGCCGAAACATATCGAACGCTTCCGTCGTCTCGCGCGTCAGCTCTTCGACGCGTTCGACACTGTTCTTCACGACGTCGATCACTTCGCCGACGCGACCGCCACCCCATCGCGGCCGCACACGTTCCAAAAGCGACGACGCCTTCTTCGCAGCCTCGTTGAACATCGGCACAGACGTCTTCTCGTAGTGCGAAGTCGTGACCGGCTTGGGCTCCATGCGCGCGGCGATCTTGTTGAGGATCTTGACGCCGGTCTCTTTCTCCTCGAAGTATTGGCGCTTATTGAGACCGACGAGACCGATGATCCGCTCCATGTTGTTCGGGTTGGAATCACCGGTTGCGGCCTGGAACACGAGTCGCGGTTCTTCAACGCAAGCCTGCGCGGCAACCGCGAGCATCACTGAAGCAACCTGATCGACGGGCGTGATGTCGAGAATCAACTTGTCGTTCGCAGGAATCTTCGTTTGACCTTTGCGAATGAGAAAGATGATCGGCGCAGTCGTGGTGAAACCTTCGTTCCAGCCGGGAAACGGATAAGAGAGGGCCGATTCGACGATGCTCGGTCGCACGATACTGCGCACCATTTCGGTCTCGGCGGCGACGAGCTGTTCGCCAAGCGATTTCGTATACGTGTAGATGTTGGGCCAACCCCAATAAGCGGCGCGCTCGACACCGAGATCGGTCAGACGCGTGCGCGTCCAGACTTTTCGTTCGCGGGCGACGGCGAGTCCGAGGGCGTCCGGATCGTCGACATCGCGACCTTCTTCGTTGAGTCGTTTACGCGCGAGCTCGCGGAAACGCGCGGTCATCATCGCGTCGCGGGCTTCGTCTCTGACGCGGTCGGCGAGCTTGGCGCAGTCTGCGATCTCCTGGTCCACGGAGAACTGGACACCTCGCATTTCCGGTTCTCGCTGACGCGGGAAGTAGCCGAGCACCGGATCGCTCTCCCAAACAGCGCCCGATCGATTGCCCGCGACGAAACAGGTGGAGACATGGACCAGCGCAGGACGTTTCATTCGTCGCGCAAAGGCGATGACGTTCTGTGTGCCGACGACGTTGGTGCGCAGGCCGCTCTCGAGAGTTGGATTGAAAGTTACGTTGCCGGCTGAGTTGATAACGACGTCGACGTCGTCGGCGATGGCTTGCGCTTCTTCTTCCGTGTAGCCGAAGTTCGTTTCGGCGATATCACCGCCTCTGACGACTACCTTGTCGTTGACAAAACCTTCGAGCGCGCTGCCGTAAAGTTCGCGCAGCGGATCGAACGGCGGCGCGGTGATGATGTTGTTCCAGAAGCGGTTCTCTGACTCCTCCTGCGATCGTGCACGCACCGTGAGGTAGATCTTGCCGATGTTCGGAAAACGATAGAGCAGCATGCTCAGCGTCACCTTGCCGAGAAAGCCCGTGCTTCCGATCAGGAAGATCTTCCGGTCGTTGTAGATTTCAGTTGGAGAGAGCTTCATATTACTTACCAGGTTTGAGCCACGGATTACACAGATGATTACGGATTATCCGTGTCGTCATCTGCGTAAATCTGTGGCCTGTTATTCCATATCCGCAATTCCGATCATCGGCTGGTGCAGCATCGTGATCTCAGCCGAGTTACCCATGAAGCTGCGCGCCATCGCAATGGCTTCAGTTAAATTGTCTGCGCGTTCCCATCCGAGAATTGCGGGTACATGCGCAGTCTCAGCGCCTGCGGCAATCACTTTCCCCACGTGCTGGCGGCCGTTTTCTCCCCAGTACCACATGAAAAACGGATGTGCGCCGTGGTAAGCATTCCCACGGCGGTACATCTCGATGTAGCTCGGATTGTTCGCAAACTCGCGCTCGTACTTCTCCCGCAGCGTGAAAGCATCACGAGTCTCCGGCAGCAGGCGATTAAAGAACTCGATATAGCTTGGGTGAAAATCGTGATCGAACTCGTCGAAGCAGGGATGATGCACGATCATCACGCCGCCTTTTTTCAGCAGCGGCTTGTTGCGATAAAAATTGAAGTGATAACCAAGCGCCATCACCTGGACCAGCAGCGGGTTCAAGATCGAATAAACGTTGTATGGTGAAATGTCGGGAATCCCCGTGATCAGAATGTCAGCCTGGCCGCGGATCGGAATTGCATATTGCTCGAACCCCTTGGCGACAATCTTTTCGTGCACTGGCTCCGTCTTGCCTGCATAACACGCGATCATTTCGTACTGCGCCGGCCTGGAATGCAAAAGCTTGCGACGCGCGGCTCGCGGCAGTTTGCTCATCGTGTAGCGCATCGCTTCGAACTTCATGCGATCGAAGGCAGTGAAATCGTCTTCGTTACGCAGCAGAAAATCCATGTCGGCGCCATACATGCGATTGTTGATGGCGGTCTCGATATGAAACACGTTCAGGTGCTCGTCGACGAGCTTGCCGAGTCGAACACACTTATGGTTCAGTGCAGAGCGCGCAGGATCCATGTAGCTGTCTGAATCGCGAATCGTCTGCGGATCGTGATGCGCTCGCAGCGACTCGTAATCGCAGAGCCCGACAGCGACGGACTTGTGACCACCATCCATCGGTACGAAATTAATGTTGACGTAGATCAGCAGGTCGCTTTCAGCCGCGCGACGATTCAGGCTCAGAGGCTCTTTGTGCCTGGTCTCGCCGATCTTCATCATCCCGTCCGTCCATTCGGCGTCGTGGTTGTAATAACGATCCGGGTAGTAGTCGGAAAAGATTCGCGGCCCAACCATCCGTTTCATTTCCCACTCGGTCATCTTGCGGTGCAGGGAATTGGCGATGACGATGTGTACGTCGTCGACTCCATGCCCGGCGAGCATGTCTAAAACGATTTCCAGAATGGTTTGACGGATGTCAGGCGTGGCCATCGGCGGCAACGGCAGGCTGATATCGTCGACGGCGACCGTCACGCGCATTCCCGGCTCGAGTTGTGCGAAGAGCGGATCGCACTCCAACGGGTGATTGAGAGCATAACGAATGGCAGCCTCACGATTCGGCAGACCTTTGATCGACGGGTTTGGGTAGAGAACACGCGTGCCGATCGGGATGTCTTCGAGGATGAAGTCCTCACCGGAAGGCATGATCCGCGGCGCGCTATCGCGATCGATGTAGACTACTGATTCGTGCGTCTTTCGTCGGAGCTGTAATGCCATTTTGTGCCTTTTTGTGGCCCTATTTAAGATTCAAAATTGGCCAATCGTGATGAAGCGCTGTTTGTCGTAAACGCATATCCGGGTTTATCACTGCCGGATGTCCCACGATCGACAACATCGGCAAATCGCTCATACTGTCCGTGTAAGCGTAAGAATCGCTGAGGCTAATGCCTTCGCGTTCCGTGTAAGTTCGGATCCACGAGGCCTTCGTCGCCGCAGCCATCACGGGCGGCAACAAACGCCCCGTCGCCATGCCGTTCACAAATTCGAGCCGGTTCGTTACGTACTCGGTAATCCCCAAGTGCTCCATGAGCGGCTTCACAGACAAATCCAGGGCGCCCGTTATAACCACCTGCCGCAGCCCCAACTTCCTCGACTTCTCGATAAGCTCGTACGTGCCAGGGAAGACCGCCGGCTTGATCACGTCTTCAAACAACTCCTGCGCGAAGTAACGCAGCCGGTCCTCGGACTGGCCTTTGTACCTCTTGAAATAGAGGTCATTAAAAACTTTTCGGCTATACTGGTCGGTCACAGCGAAAACCGGAAGGCTCAACAACGTGGTGGCGCTCTTCTTAAAACTCGCCATCAGGCCTTGCTGGCGTCGCGCGTAAAAAGACAGGGTATGCACGAGATTGGTACTGACCAAAGTACCCTCGAGATCGTAGAATGCTGCCCCCGCCAAGCTCTCCTCCAGCTTCAGTTTCTGTGGTGTCGGGCCTGTGACTTGGCCTGAATGGGAGCCACTATACCGTATTCCAGGGCATTTGGATAACCGGAAAGCAAAAGTATTACACACTGTATAGCGACACTAGACAATTAGAGGCTAATTAATGAGAAATCTTAGGAAAAACCAAGAAAAGCTTGTTTCCGCCGTTGTGACATTTGCGACATTTTCGGTCATTTTAAGTGGTGTCGCGTGTGACCGCGGGGCGGTGGTCACTGGTCCGGGGATAGATAGTGGCGACGCGAAGATGGCGACAGCGAAAGTTGCCGAGGCCGATACGCTGTACGAAGGCCGGGAAGACATGAATAAGGCTCGCGTAGCCGTGGCGTCTCTGCGCCAGGCACGGCTGGCGGACTACGGGAACTACGAGGCCGCCTGGAAGCTCGCGCGCGCGAGTTTTTACGTGGGAGACCATACGGAGAGCGATGGCGAAAAGGATGACATGTTCCGCGAAGGCACTGAAGCCGGGAAGGCCGCAGTCAAACTACAGCCTGACAAGCCGGAGGGACACTTCTGGCTCGGCGCAAACTACGGTGGCACCGCTGCGAATAGCACCATCGCTAACCTTTCGAGTTTTCAAGACATAAAGCGGGAGATGGAAACAGTTTTGAAGCTCGACGAGAGCTATCAGGGGTACAGTGCGTACCTGGGGTTGGGACGGCTTTACCTTCAGGCGCCGAAGGTGTTGGGTGGTGATACCGGGAAAGCGATTGAGTACCTGGAGAAAGGCGTGAAGCTCAATCCGAATCACGGGTTGATGCGGTTTCATCTGGCTCAGGCTTACGAATCATCGAATCGTGACGCTGAGGCGAAGAAGCAGATCGAGGCGTTGACGGCGATAACTCCGGACCCGAAGTTTGTTGCGGAACACAAGACTGCGGTTGAGAAAGGGAAGAAGTTGCTGGAGAAGATCGAGGCCAACCGCAGGTAGGGCCACAAAAAGGCACAAAAGGAAGCCACAACAGGAAGCCACAAAAGGCAGAAATGTTAGGGCTTGGATGTGAGGCGTTTGATCTCTTCAAGAGTGCGTTTGTGTTGTTCGAGTTTTTGTCCGGCCTCGCCGTATTTGCCTTGTGAGGTTAGGCGCTGGTAGTCCTCAAATTCCTGAATTGCTCTGATGACTAGCTGCTGTAGATCTTGGGTTGGTGTCGCCGATGGTGCTGGAGCGACGCCAGGAGCGGTCGGAGTTGGCTGAGCGGCGGGCGCGGCGGTTGCAGCTTCACCAAACAAACTATTCATCGCGTCCGCGAATGTTGGTCCATATCCCAGTTTCTCCTGGGTCGCGAGCACGACGAGTCGCAACTCCGGCATCGGACTGCTCACGGATTGTAGATAAATCGGTTCGACGAACAGCAGCGATCGGCCGATGGGTATTACCAATAAATGGCCGCGAATCACACGCGATCCCTGCTGGTTCCACAGCGTGATCTGTGAAGAGAGCTGCGCATTCTGATCGATGCGCGCTTCGATTTGAAGTGGTCCATCGATCAATCTCGACGCGGGGAAGTTGTAGACCAGCAGCTTGCCGAAGTCGTCGCCGTCGCTGCGTCCCGCCATCCAGCCGATCATGTTGTTTCGACTCGCCGGCGTAAACGGAAGAATGATGACGAACTCGCCCTTTTGCTCCTCGCCCGGCAACTTCATCAAGACGTAGTACGGGTCGATCGGGACATTCTTCTTCTTCCCCTGCTCGTCCAGCGTAACCCGCAACGCAAGGTTCCAAACGTCCTCGCGCTGGAAGAACACCTTCGGATTCTGCGTGTGATAAAGGCTGTAGACCTCGCCTTGCGCGCGCACCAGCGTCTCCGGATAGCGGACGTGCATACGCAAATCCGCAGGCATTTGACTAGCGTCAAGAAACAGCGCCGGAAAGATGCGCTTGTAAGCAGCGATTATCGGGTCCTGGTTGTCGAATACATAAAAACGAGCGGTACCGTTGTATGCGTCGATCACAACTTTGACGCTGTTGCGAATGTAATTAAGTGAGTCTTCCTCAACGTCGTGGTGGGTCGAGTAAGGAAAGTAGGATGACTCGGTATAAGCGTCGAGCATCCAGAACAGCCGGCCTTCATTGTCGACGACGATGTACGGGTCTCTGTCGTAAGTGAGAAAAGGCGCGATTCCGTTGACGATCTCGCGAATGTTTCGATTAATCAGCACGCGGCTCTCGCTCGTTACATCGTTTGAAAACGGCAACTTTGAAAGATCGCCGATGGCCCATGCGAGCATCATGCGGCGCAAGCGGTTGCCGATTCTTATGCCACCTGTTCCTTCGTAAGTCGTGTAGGTGTTTGTATCACCTTGCGGGTAGTCAAACTCCTTCGTGTTGGTCTTCACATAGACGTAACGATTCGTGAGTTCACCAAAATAGATTTCCGGACGTGTGACTTTGATCTCGGGCGCCTTCGATTCAACCGGCATGTTCAGCAATACAAACTGCGGCAATCCTTCGGGTGTGAAGCCGTTGGCGCTGTTCATCGTGACGCCGTAGCCGTGTGTATAGATCAGTCGTTCGTTGATCCAGTTACGCGACTGTGCCGGCAGCTTCGCGTCGTTAATCTCGCGAGGAGCGATCATCATCTGACGCACGTTGCCTTCGGTGGTGTAGCGATCTACGTCAACATCAGGAAAGTCGTAGTAAGTGCGGATTGCCTGGATCTGCCGCAACGTGTCCTGGAGTGCTTGCCAATCCCAGAGACGAAGGTTTTCGAAAGTATCGCGGTTGTTCGTCAAGTCGAGAGCAGCAATTGAAGTATCAGCTTCAAACTCGCGCAACTCGAGATGGTCCAGATTGAAACCTTTTCGCGTCCATTCGATGTTGTGGCCGATGTAGGGTGTCTCGCGGTCGAGCTCGTTGGGTTTAACGATAAAGCTTTGAATGTACGACGGGATTAAGACGACGCCGACGATGTACGTGGCAACCGGCAGAGCGAGTGCAATGAGCAACAGACTGAAACGCCGGACGGCGAACGCATTAACCAGCAAAACAATTGCCGCGATAATTAGTGCAATCGAGACGATGAGAAGAGCGGGTAGTGTGTAATGGGCCTCTGTGTACGTCACGCCGGAAAAGGTCGGATGATCTTGCCAGAGAAAAGGGAAGCGTGAGAGGTACGTGCGCCAGCCAAGCGCGATCATGAATAACGCGAGCGCGACGCAGACTGCTCGAAACGCGGCGCCTGACGACCAGCGCACGCTCGGTTTCAGTACTGTTTGTGGCAACCCGAGCAGCCAATACGCGAGAGCTGCGCAAAGTATGATGAACGTGACGCCGAGCAACCACGAATTAACTACGTCGTAAAGCGGAAGAGAGAAGAGATAGAAGCCGAGTGACTTTCCGAATATCGGATCGTGCGTCGCTGTCGCGGGCTGTTGCCAGTAGAGCGCAAAGTCGCGCCAGTGCTCTTTTAGTTTGAAGCCGTAGATCAGTCCGAAGAATATCGATATGAGCCAGCCGAGTGGTCGAATGAATTTTGCCGGAGAGAATTGAAACGGCTGATTGTTGAGAATGATGGTGCGGCTTTCAAAAGCGTAAGCGCCGAAGAGTCGTTGAAACAGTAGAAAGGTCGCGCTCAATAAAAGAGCCGTCAGTATTGCTGATGCTGCAAAGAGCGCCGCTTTCGCTTTAAGGACGTACCAGTAGACCGACGAGTAACCGAGTGATTCGAACCAAAGAGCTGAGAGGTAGATCGAAAGGATGCGCGAGAACGAGAACAGCAGCACAACGGCGGCCAAAACCAGCCACAATTTCAGACGCCGCCGTTTGCGTGGTGGTCCTACATCGATCACCTCTGCGTCATGCAACTTGTTACTCACCCGCCTAGGATACCTGCATTAATGTGGGCCTCAAAGCTTTTCTCTGCGCTCCTTTGCGTCCTCTGCGCCTCTGCGGTTAAAGACGACCTTCACCGCAGAGGCGCAGAGGACGCAGAGAAGCGCAGAGGGAATCCGTGTATAATCGCCCACTGATGCTCACGCCAGACACAGTCTTACAGGGCCGTTATCGCATCGTTCGGCAGCTCGGACAGGGCGGCATGGGCGCGGTTTACGAGGCGATCGATCAACGTCTCGATACCACCGTTGCGCTGAAGGAAACGCTGTTTGCAGACGAACGTCTGCGCAAACAGTTCGAGCGCGAGGCGCGACTGCTTGCACGTCTGCATCATCCCGCGTTGCCGCGCGTCAGTGACCATTTTTCTGAAGACGACGGCCAATTCCTCGTGATGCAGTTCATTCCCGGCGACGATCTGTCGGAGATGATGACTCGTAAACGAGGTCCGTTTCCCACCGATCAGGTTTTGACCTGGGCCGATCAATTACTCGATGCGCTCGACTATCTTCACACGCAGGATCCGCAGATAGTCCATCGCGACATCAAACCGCAGAACTTAAAACTAACGTCGCGCGGTCAGATCATTCTGCTCGATTTCGGGTTGGCGAAGGGTCAGGCCGGAGAGATCTCGCGTGTGACGACCTCGGCCAGCATCTTTGGTTACACGCCGAACTATGCGCCGCTCGAACAGATTCAGGGATTGGGAACTGACCCGCGTAGCGATCTCTATGCGCTCGGCGCGACGCTCTATCACTTGATGACGGGTGTGAAGCCGCCTGATGCGTTGACGCGAGCGGCGGCTCTCGTGAATGGACAACCCGATCCGCTCGTGCCCGTGAGTGAAGCGAATCAGGCGATTGCGCCAGAGGTGGACCATGTGCTTGCTAAAGCGATGGCCCAGGGTCGCGAACAGCGGTATCCAACTGCCTCGGACATGCGTAAAGCGCTGCACGCCACCGATCAGGCGTCAACTATCGTGAATCGCGGCGAGGCGAAGACTGTGCTGTTTCCACCTCCGCCCGCGACGGTTGCGGTTCCGACTCAAACCGTCCCGAAACAAGAGACCGTAGCAGCGGGTGAGACGACGGTGGTCCGTCCTGTTTCGCGCAAGGGAGTTTTACCGATTGCGTTATCCGCTGGCGCACTGCTGCTGGTTGCGTTTTGCGTGCTGGCCTTCTTCGCCCTAAAAAACCGGAATCAACCGGAAGAGCAAATAGTGTCTGACATTCGGGTAGCGACTCCTTCGCCGTCTGCGGAAGCTAGTGTTGCTCCCTCACCGGAGGCTACTGAGCCGCAGTCGGACGAGCCAACCCCGGCGCCGACGAAACAGGAGCGACCGACGCGCAGTGAAGAGCCGCGGAAAGCACCGACGCCAAAACCGGATCGCGATGAAACTGCTGATGAAGGACATTCAGACACCCCGGATGTGAGGGTCGAGGTTCCGGATGTGCCGATTCCACCGGAGCAACGACCGCCCGGCGGCAGGCCGCCACGAACGACAACACAGGTCTTGCCGGGCGGCACAGTGATTAAAACATTTCCCGACGGCTCGCAAATCATCACGACGCGCGACGGCATGCGGGTCATGATCACAAAGGACGGGAAGAGACAAGTCCTTCGTCCGGCCAGACCCAACCGCCCAAGAGTTTCGCCGGAACCGACGCCTTCGCCATAGGTTCTCAGCGTAGCTCTGCGTTCCTCTGCGCCTCTGCGGTAAAGAGAGTTCACCGCAGAGGCGCAGAGGAACGCAGAGTTACGCAGAGAGAATCTCCAGGAGAACGTATGAAGAACTCAAAGACTGTAGCTTTCGCCGTGCTCGCTCTAATTGCATCGCTCGCGATGCTCAACCCCGCGAACATTGCCGTTCGGGCTAACGGTGAAAGACCCACCGGTCAAAACGTCCGCCTCACTCCGCCGGCGCCCATCTTCGACGACAAGGAGCGAGTCGCAGAGTTGGTGCAGCGACGCGAACGCGTGGCCGAGAGTGTTGGTCCACAGTCGTTCCTGATTCTCTTCAGTACCGAGCCGCGCGTCTACACCAACGACGTCAGCTATCCGTATCGACAGGAAAACAACCTTTACTACCTCACCCATCTGAAGCAGAACAACGCAACGCTGGTCTTACTTCCGGGCAACACGAAGTTTCGTGAGATCCTGTTTTTGCCGCGCCGCAATCCTTTGACAGAGACGTGGAATGGCCACATGTACACGGCGGAAGAAGCGCACCGGCTCTCAGGCATCAGAGAGATCTGGCAAGCCTCCGAGTTCGATCCGTTTATAAAAGCGTTGCGCAATCGCCAGCCGTACCGGCCAAAACCCGAAAACATTTTCATGTCAGATCAGCCGCCCACGACCACTCTGACGAACGATCACGGTTTCCATGGCTTGTTTGACGCGGCGGCAAAAGGAGAGGCTGGACTGTTCATGCTCGTTCCCGGTCAGGGCGAGAGCCGCGAATACCGGCAGGAGCAGCGCTTCGCCTCGGAATGGGCCGGCACGGCTTCCGGCTACAGTATTAAGAACGCGTGGCCCATCTTTACGCAGATGCGCCTGGTGAAGTCGCCGATGGAATTGCGCATCCTGCAGCACGCGATCGATATCAGCATCGAGGCGCATGAGCGTGCGTGGGCTGCGGCCGCCGATGCTAAATGGGAATACGAAGTGGATGCGGAGGTCGCGTACACGTTCAAGCTCAGAAATGCAGATAACTGGGGGTATCCGGATATCGTCGGTTGTGGTCCAAATGCGACAACGCTCCATTACATCGAATCGCAGGGAGCGGTGAAACCGGGTGAGCTGCTGTTGATGGACGTCGGGGCCGAGTACGATCACTACACTGCCGACATAACGCGCACGTTTCCGGTGAATGGAAAATTCACTTCCGCGCAGGCTGCGCTGTATCAAGTTGTTTATGACGCGCAGGAAGCGGTTGCGAAAGCGTCGAAGCCCGGAGCGACGCTGTCAGACGTGAACCGAGCGGGAACGGAAGTGATCAAGGAGGGATTATTCAAGCTCGGACTGATCACGGATCGAAATTCAATGCAGCACCGGCTGTGGTTCATGCACGGAACGTCACACTGGTTGGGTATGAACGTTCACGACGTTGGTGGCGGAGCGAAGTTTGTGCCTGGGGTCGTGTTTACGAATGAGCCCGGAATTTATATCCGCCCTGATGCATTGGACCAGATGCCGTTTGGTTGGAAGGCAGACGATTGGGAGAAATTCACAAAGGATGTGCGTCCGGGGTTTGAGAAGTACAAAGGCATCGGCGTGAGGATCGAAGACGACCTGGTGATCACTGCTGATGGCGTCCGCTGGATGAGCGAAGCGCTGCCGCGAAAGATCAACGAGATCGAGGAGTTTATTGCGAAAGCGCGAAGATCGACGGAATAGAGCCGCAAAAAGGCACAAAATGCACAAACAGGAAATCTCTTTTGTGACTTTTGTGCCTTTTTGCGGCTAATGAGTTCTAAAAAATCGCTTCAGCCACCCTGAGAACCACCTCAGGGCTGTTCGAAAAAAGCCGTGTTTTGGAGGTGGCTCACCCACCTCCGTTTTCGCTTCAGCACCCATGCACGTGAAGAACTGCGTGGCCATCATCTTCGCAGTCCCCTGAATCATTCGCTGACCCACGCTCGCGATCGTGCCGCCCACCTGAACATCGCCCGAATAATTCACCTTTGTCCCGGCTTCTGCTTGCTCGAGATCCAGATCGCCTGAGCCTTTAAGAAATCCCGGCGGGCCTTTGCCGTCGACGACGATGCGCAGGTGTTCGGGTTCCCGCAGGTCCTCGAGCCGCGCAGTTCCATTGAACACGCCTTTGATCGAACCAACGCCGGCGCGGATGGTCGCAGCGAAGGTATTCTCTCCAGTTCTTTCCAACTTCTCACAACCGGGAATGCAGCGCTGCAAAACCTCCGGATTGACCAGTGATTGATAGACGCGTTCTCGAGGCGCTTCGAGCTGGTGAGTGCCTTCCAGTTTCACTTCGCGTTGGCCTTCGCAGTCTGGATGGCCCTGCGCGCGTGCACCTGCGCGAGATGACAACGGTAGTCGCTCGAAGCATAGAGATCGGCATTCGGATCGATGCCGTCACAAACGTGCGTGACAGCACTCGCGATCGCATTGTCGTCCAGGTTTGTTCCTGCAAGCGCGGTCTCGACTGCCTGTGCGCGAAAAGCTTTGGCGCCAACACCTGTCACGCCAATCGCCGCTGACTGGCACGAACCGTCGTCGTTCAGAACAAGATGAACGGCCACGCCGACGACGGCAAATCCCGAAGCTGGATGCGGAACTTTCTGATAAGCCTGTCCGAATTTTCCCGTCGGTTTTTGAATGCGAATTTCGCGCAGGATTTCACCCGGGAGCAGGGAAGTCGTAAGCAGGTCAACAAAGAAATCTTCTGCTCTTTCTGTTCGCTCCCCGTTTGGTCCAACCAGGACAAGCTCAGCGCCAAGCGCGAGGACGGCGGCGGGCCAGTCACCCGCGGGATCCGAGTGCGCGATGCTTCCGCCAATCGTGCCTTTGTTGCGCACCTGAACGTCGCCGATGCTCTTCGCACATTCCGGCAGCAGCGGACAGATTTGCTTCAACAGGTCTGAGGATTCCAACTGATAGTGCGTGGTGGTTGCGCCGATCAGGATCTTGTCGCCTTCTTCGCGGATGTAAGCGAGCGATTTGATACGCGCAATGTCCACGAGCAACTGCGGTTGTGCGAGACGCAGCTTCATCGCCGGAATGAGGCTGTGGCCACCAGCAAGAATTTTGGCGCCGTCGAGATCGCTTGAGAGTAACGAGACGGCCTCTTCGAGAGTCGCGGGCGCTTGATAATCGAATTGTGCGGGAATCATTTTAGCTCCTCCTAATGGCCCTTAATTATTCGCCAAACGTTCTCGGGTTTGATCGGCATGTCGAGATGCGTTACGCCAAACGGCGCCAATGCATCGACGACGGCGTTCACGATCGCCGGTGTCGCGCCGATCGTTCCTGCTTCGCCAACGCCTTTCACTCCGAGTGGGTTCACCGGCGACGGCGTCTCGGTTCGATCCAACTCAAAATCGGGAATGTGCTTCGCACGCGGCACTGCGTAGTCCATCAACGTTCCGGTCAATAACTGTCCCTGCTCGTCGTAGACCACTTCTTCGTACAGCGCTTGTCCGATTGATTGAACGATACCGCCGTGTACCTGACCGTCGACGAGCATCGGATTGATCACTCTGCCGCAATCATCGACTGCCACGTAGCGCAGGAACTTGATGTCGCCAGTTTCGCGATCCACTTCGACGACGGCGATGTGCGTTCCGAATGGGAACGTGAAGTTCTTTGGTTCGAAAAAGTAAGTTGCGGAAAGACCCGGCTCAGTGTCGGGCGGTAGTTCCTTCGCGAGATGCGCAGCGAGTGCGATGTCCTGAATCGACAGACTCGTCTTGCCTTCGGTTTGCGGTTCGGGCAATGCGCCTGCCGGTGCTTCGCCGACGGGCACAACCGGATCTGACGTCCCAGTCGTAGCCGCTGCTGCTGCGGCTTTTTGAAGTGAATACTTTCCACCTTCGAAAGAAACACGTGTCGCATCCGTCTGGAGCATGTGGGACGCAATCTTGTGTGCCTTCTCCTTCAGCTTCTGCACTGCAACCAGGACGGCCGTGCCTCCAACTGCTGTCGCGCGACTGCCAAACGTGCCGATGCCGTATTGAACGACGCCGGTATCACCGTGAATGACTGTGATGTCGTTAATCCCGATGCCCAATTCATCGGCGACGATCTGCGCGAACGATGTTTCCTGTCCCTGGCCGTGCGGCGATGCTCCGGTCAAAACAGTCACTTTACCGGTCGGCTCGATCCGCACTGTCGCGCTTTCCCAACCACCGGCGGGCATCGCCTGTGATGGACCAAGAGCACAAATCTCGACGTACGTCGAAACGCCGATACCTACGAGCCGGCCTTCGTCGCGAGCTTTCTTCTGCTCTTCACGAAGCTTTGCGTACCCGGCAATCTCCTGCGCCTTGTTCAGCGCGGTTTCGTAGTCGCCGCTGTCGTAGTCAAGACCCGTTGCAGTGTGGAATGGAAACTCGTTCGGCGCTGGAAAATTTTTGCGACGCACTTCCGTTGGATCTACTTTGAGGTCTGCTGCGACCAGATCCAGCGCGCGCTCCACAACGTAAGTGGCTTCCGGACGACCCGCACCGCGATACGCATCGGTGGCCATCTTGTTCGTGAAGCAGCCCGTGATGTTCATTTGAATCGCCGGAATCTTGTAGGCGCCGGAGAGCATCAATCCGGTCAACGTTGGAATCGCGGGCGTCAGCAGTTGATGATAAGCACCGAGATCTGCAAACACGCTGTAACGCAGGCCCAGCAGCGTGCCGTCGTTTTTGAAAGCGACCTCGATGTCGCCCACCTGGCCACGACCGTGAATCGTCGCCTGCATGTTTTCGCGTCGCGTCTCGATCCACTTAACCGGTTTACCGAGCTGCATCGAGATCCAACTGACCAGCGCTTCTTCGCCGTAAACATTCAGCTTCGATCCGAAACCGCCGCCGACCTCCGGCGTGATCACGCGCAGCTTGTTTTCAGGAATCCCGATCATGAGCGCGACCTGAGTGCGCATGAGGTGCGGAATCTGGGTTGAGGACCAAAGCGTTAGCTCTTCTTCACCCGGGAAATAGCGCGCGAGCACACCGCGCGGCTCCATCGCGATCGGCGCGAGCCGTCTGTGGAGTATCCGTTGTTTGACAGTGCGATCGGCTGCGGCAAAAGCAGCGTCGATGTCACCCTCGCCTGAGGTCATCTTGTAAGCGATGTTGTCGCCGAAGGATTCGTGGATGACCGGACCACCTGCCGCAGCTTGTTCGACATCTGTCACCACAGGCAGCTCTTCGTAATCGACCATTACCAGATCGATCGCATCTCGCGCGGCGTAACGATCGGTAGCAACCACTGCTGCGATCGGATGTCCGACGAAGTAAACCTTGTCTTGTGCCAGCACACGATGATCGGGAACCTTCAACTCCGGCAAAGCACTCGCGCACGGCACCGGTCCGATTTTTCCGGCGATATCCTGGCCCGTATAAACCGCCACGACGCCAGGCACGGTTTGCGCAGCCTCGATCTCGATGCTGTTGATCTTCGCATGCGCGTAGATCGAACGAACGAACGAGACGTGCAGCGTGCCGGGCAAAGTAATGTCGTCGACGTAATGTGCGAGGCCCTTGATCAGCCGCGGATCCTCAGTGCGTTTTACTCTTCGGCCAACATAATTGTTTGTCATTAGGCACCCGCCTTCTTCGCTGCGTACTCCACAGCTTCAATGATGTGCTGGTAACCAGTACACCGGCACAGATTGCCCTCGAGACCATGACAGATCTCTTCTCGCGACGGACTCGCGTTTCTATCGAGCAACTGCGCCGCCGTCACGATCATGCCGGGCGTGCAATAACCGCACTGCAATCCGTGTTTCTCCCAGAAGCCTTCCTGCACTGGATGCAGTTCTCCGTTATGTGCCAATCCCTCGATCGTCGTGACCGCAGCGCCGTCGGCTTGAACAGCGAATACAGTGCACGACTTCACTGCCTGTCCGTCGAGCAACACGGTGCAAGCGCCGCAAAGAGACGTCTCGCAACCCACGTGTGTTCCGGTCAGGTCCAGGACGTCGCGCAAGTAGTGGACGAGCAGCATGCGTGGCTCGACCTCATCGCTATGAGAGACACCATTCACGCTGAGATTGATAGCCTTCTTCATGAGCTACCTCACTTTTAAGTATTTAAATTGTTGAGAATTGTGCTGACGCGAACTTCTATGCCACTTTGAAGCGAAAGTCAATACGCCTAGACAGTCGCTTTGTGAATCCGTCGCTTCAAGCGGTGAATCGTCCGCCTGACGACTTTGAGCTGAGCATGATCGTGTGCGGCGATTGCCGCTTGTCTTTGCGTTTTCAACTCACGGATTCGCGATTTAATCGAGCTCTTGTCGATGCCCACGACATCGTGGTGCTCGTGTTGAATGCCGAGCGCTTTCGCAAGCGCCACGACCAGGTGCTCTTTATTTAACTGCGTGTAGCCCTGCACGGCCTCATGGTCGCTGCCCTTCGCTATCTCGCGCAGCTCTGCAAGTGTCTTGTGTTTTAGTTCTTCGAATGTATACGCCATTGAACTGCTCCTATGAAGTTTGAGCAAAAATCTGATTGAGATGATGCCGGAGGTGATCGACGTAATCACGCATCAAATATTCGAGCGTGGCCGGCTGATTTTTCGACACGGCCACAAGCGAGATTTCATCCAGGTTATGCTTGTCTCGCGGCTTCGTGCGCGTGCTTTCGGGGATGGTCGCGAATACGTGTACGAAATGTAAATTGTAAGAGCTCCAGAGTTGGATCAGGTCAGGCCACGATTCGTCATGATATTTCTGCACATTGACCCAACCATCCTGCTCGTAACCCGGAAAAACGAGATCGTCCGTAAACTGCGCACGCACAAAACGCTGGTGATTGTTGGCGGCGGAGTCAACCAGATGGCCCAGAATCTCTATGCGCGACCAGTTCTCGTCAGAGACTTTGTTCCGGCTCTGTTCCGGCGTGATGTCCCGCAAACGCGTAGTCGCGTCCACAATCGTCCCGCGAAACTCCTCGAGAAACTGGTCGAAGCTGTTTGACATGGAGAGTGGATAATAGCAGAAATCTCTGCGTACCTCTGCGTCCTCTGCGCCTCGGCGGTAAAAATGACGTTCACCGCAGAGGCGCAGAGGACCCACAGAGTTACGGAGAGAAGAGTATTGGAACCGATTCACCAGGATGTACGTTTAGGTGACATGCGGCCAGTCTCCCGAGTACAAATCGGTACCCAAGCAAACCGGCAGCCGCGGACGGCGCATCACAAATTCAGAGTGAAACGAAGAGTCAAGATTCTCGCAGTGTTTGCGGCAACGTTGCTGTTGCTCATGGTGACGGGTGTCGCCGGCGCTATTTCAGACAAATTGCTGTTTTACGCGCGCGTCGCGAGGCTTTACACGCAAGAGCCCGAGTCGAGAATTGCGATGCCGTTGCAGGACGTAGCAAAGCGGCAGATTGCTGACACATGGGGCGCGCCGCGCGGTACCGGTCGACGTCATGAAGGTCAGGACATTTTTGCGCCGAAGGGAACACCGATTCTTTCCGCGACGAGTGGATACGTCTACAAGATCGGCGAGAACAATCTCGGCGGGCAGACAGTGTCAGTGATCAGCAAAGGCGGACGTGTTTACTATTACGCCCATCTCGATGCATACGCTCCAGGGTTGGCAGTCGGTGACCGCGTTTCGACCCGGACGGTGCTGGGCTACGTCGGGACGACTGGAAACGCGCAGGGAACACCGCCTCATCTCCATTTCGGAATCTACACATTTAACGGAGCCATCAATCCTCTGCCATTGTTGCACGATCGGACAGCACCGAAAATCACCGAAACCACACCTCGCCAAAATAGAACCAGAAGCAGGCTTATCAGCCGCCGCGTCTAAGTTAACTCGTTGCGTTAACCTTGTGTTTTCGGTGCCTTTGGCGATAAATTAACTCACCTCGCGGCTTCGGCTATTGTTTCGCGAAAATCTAATACGCCCATCGGAAGGAGCTAACGCATGCGAATGCGATCTCGGTCTCTCCCTGTCTCGATCTTTGTTCTTTCTTTAGTCTTCTCAATCTTCCTTCTCGCACCACGATCACAGGCAATCAATTCGTCGCAGGATCCACCGACCCCGCCAACCGGAGGTCAGGAGCAGCGGCCAGGTTTCGGTCGTCAGGATCAGGCGCCCGAGCCCAAACCCTACGATCGTGTGATCACGAAAGAAGCGAAGTCAGACGAAGGTATATTCACGATCCACACGGTCAAGGAAAAAGTCTACTACGAGATTCCCAAGAGCGAGCTCGGGAAGGAATTTCTCTGGGTGAGCCAAATCGCGAAGACCACGCTGGGTGTTGGTTACGGCGGTCAGGCGGCGGGAAATCGCGTCGTGAAATGGGAGCGCAAAGGCAATCGCATCCTGCTTCGAAACAGTGTCTACGACGTCATCGCCGACCCGAAGCTTGCCATCGCGCGCGCAGTGCAGGCTGCAAACAACGACACCATCATCATGGCGTTCAATATCGAGGCGTTTGGTAAAGATGAGTCAGCCGTGATCGACGTCAGCCGCCTGTTCACGACTGAAGTCACCGAGCTTAGCGCTCGTACACGTTTGCGCGCCCGCGGTTTTGATGCCTCGCGATCTTTTATTGAAAAAACGAAATCGTTTCCGACAAACATCGAGGTTGAAGTTTCACAGACTTACACTTCACCTCCTGACATGACCCCGGGCGGTGGCGGCGGTGGGCCACAACCGCAACCAAATCCGTTCGCGCAGGGCATGCGCGCCGGAACCAATGCGACTGTGGTCATGCACTACAGCATGGTAAAGCTCCCCGAGAATCCGATGATGCCGCGCATGTTCGACGAGCGAGTCGGCTATTTTTCGATTCGCAAAATCGATTACGGCGCGGACGAACACCGCGCACCACAACGCCGGTACATCACTCGCTGGCGACTGGAAAAGAAGAATCCGAATGCTGAGATCTCTGAACCGGTAAAACCGATCGTCTACTACGTAGATCCCGCGACCCCGACGAAGTGGATACCGTGGATCAAGAAAGGCATCGAAGACTGGCAGCCCGCTTTCGAGGCAGCGGGCTTTAAAAACGCGATCATTGCCAAAGAAGCACCATCAAAGGCTGAAGATCCGAATTGGGACCCGGAAGATGCAAGGTTTTCTGTCATTCGTTATCTGCCATCGACGATCGAGAACGCCTCAGGACCACACGTGAACGATCCACGCACGGGCGAAATTCTCGAGTCGGACATTCAGTACTATCACAACGTCATGAACCTGGCGCGTGATTGGTACTTCGTACAGGCTGGACCACTCGATGCTCGCGCGAAGAAGCTGCCGTTGCCGGACGATCTGATGGGCCAGTTGGTTCGATATGTGATTGCACACGAGGTCGGACACACGCTCGGGTTCCAACACAACATGAAGGCGAGTGCCACGTATCCGGCCGACAAGATTCGCGATCCGCAGTGGCTTAAGACAATGAGTCACACACCGACGCTGATGGATTATTCACGCTTCAACTATGTGGCGCAGCCGGAAGACAACATTCCCGTCGAATCCCTAATCCCGCAGATTGGACCATACGATAAATGGGCGACGATGTGGGGTTACAAACCGATTCCGGGTGCAAACACTCCGGATGACGAGAAGAAGACGCTCGATCAGTGGGCGAGGGAACAGGACTCGAAGCCCTGGCTACGCTTCTCGACTGCCGATTCGCGTGGCTCGGATCCGGGCGAAAACACTGAAGCTGTCGGCGACGGCGATGCGGTCGCGTCTACTGCACTGGGTATCAAAAACCTGAAACGCGTTGCCGACATGCTTCTGCCGGCGACTTCGACTGCGGGCGAGCCGTACGACGATCTCGAAGAGCTGTACGCGCGCATGATGGGCCAGTGGGCCACGGAGTTGAATCACGTCGCGGCGATTGTCGGCGGCTTTAACTCACAGCAGAAACACGCCGGGCAGGATGGTGTGCGCTTCGTGATCGTTCCGAGAGAACGGCAGGTGGCTGCCGTGCGCTTTCTGAACGAGAACGCATTTGCAACACCGTCATGGGCGTTGAAGCCGGAAATACTCAGACGCATCGAACCCTCAGGCGCGATGGCGCGAGTCAATACTGCGCAAGAGCGGATTCTGAATTCTCTCTTGAGTAACACTCGCTTCGATCGTCTGGTCGAACAGGAAGCGATCGATGGCGCCGCTGCGTATCGACCCGCGGATTTCATGTCGGATCTTCGCAGAGGCATCTGGAGTGAGCTCGAAGGTGGACCAGTCCGCATCGACGTCTACAGACGAAACCTTCAGAACTCGTACATCGACATGCTCTCGAATAAGTTGAACGTACGACCAGCAGTGACCGACGATTATCGTGCGTTGATCAAGGCGGAGCTTCGTGATCTAAGTGCGGCCATCGCGGCAGCAACACCGCGGGCTTTGGATCGCCAGACTCGCGCACACCTTGCCGATGCACGCGATCAGATTGCGAAGGCGCTGGATCCGAGGTTTGCAGCACCGGCGGCTCCGGCGCCGGCGTTCAATCCGTTCGGGTTGGAGGACGAGGAATTTGGCTTTAATTTGAATTGCTGGCCCGACTACGCAATACACGTCAGGCCACGAGATCAGTGACCGCTTTTTGTGCTTTTTTGTGGCTCAAAAAGGTGCGTTGTCCGGTCCGTGATGCTCAAAGGAGGAGCGTCGCGGACCGGTTCCAGATATTGTTGCTGTTCCTTAGGCCGAATCAACAGGCCCGCGATGATATGTCCCACACCGGACGTCACGGGCAGTAATCCGAACAACCAAATCATTTTCATTACCGGTTCAATCTCGAACGGAATTTGAGCGATGACTTCGGGTGGAAGTTTCAGGACGAGCGCCGCTGAAAGAAAGTATAAAAAGACGCTCATTCCGACGCCGGAAAACAGCGAGACCACACCTTTTGAAATGTGATCCTCACGTTTCTCCGCCGGCGTCTTCCTCTTTCCAAGGCTGATCAACGGACGATTGCTCGCCTCGAGCTTGTCGAGCGGCTTGAGGTTGGTACCACACGCGCGGCAATACGGAATGCCCTTTTGTGATTCAGTGCCGCATTCAGGACAGTACATAAAATCTCGAACGTTAGTGACTGCCGTTTGGTTCCAGCTTACTCGTAGCTCAATGCTTCAACGGCATCCTGGCGCGCCGCGCGCAGCGCCGGATAGAGAGCTCCGATAGTGCCGCCTAACAGGCCCACTGCAAGCGCGATCAGGACCCAGCGCGGTTCGATGTCGATCGTCAAACTTGTCGTGCGCGTCACTGCAAGTCGTGCGAGCATCGTCAACAACACTCCGACACCCACGCCGAGAATACTGACGATGATCGCCTCCTGTTCGATTACCCAGGCAATAGCGGTCTTCGACATACCGAGCGATTTCAAAATTCCGATCTGCCTCGTGCGCTCGGTCACAGTCGTGTACATCGCAAGCAAAATCACAAGCATACTGATCGCCGCCGCAACGCCGACGACGACCTTGATAAATACATTTAACGCGGGAACACCGCTCGCATAAATCTCCGGAAGATCGCGCGTGAAGATCAGTTGATCCTCCGGAAAGCGTTCGAGAATACGCGCTGCGACCGCGTCCTGCTGTGAAGGATCGCTGCACGCAACCAGAATCGCCGACGCGCGTCCTTCAGCGCCTTCCTGCTCCTGCATCGTCTTCAGTGGAATTTTGATACGACCACCACCTGGCGGCTCGTAGACACCTACAATCGTGAAAGGCCGGTCAAAGAGTTTAACTTTATCTCCGACGTTCGCCTTGCGTCGTTCTTTCCACTCCGGATCGACGATCGCTTCGTCGCCTGATCCGAGTGACCGTCCTTCACGAATAGAAACTCGAGCAAGACTTGCATATTGATCGTATTCGACTCCATCGATCAATCGTTGTCCAAACCCGGAATCGCTCTTATCGACTGATTGGCCAATCGGAGTTGCGGCCCGCACACCCGGAATCGTGGCCAGTTCAGCAGCATGTGAAGTCGGTAATCTGAATTGCGATCCGCCGGCGAGGCTTACAGTACCCGACGCGCGAATCATGATCTCCGCGCCGATGTTTGACTCGCGGCGTCCACGTTCGTGCAACACGCCGTGTGCAAGGCCGACTGTGAAAACGATGAGCAGCACTCCCACACCCGTCCCAAGAATGCTGACTGCTGTGCGAGCAGGTCGATGTGCGATGTTTGAAAGTACCAGGCTATCCATAAGACGTTGTAACCGCGGGCTCCGATCCAGAATGCGGCGCCACGCATTTGGGAGCGTGCGCCAGGTAAGCACGAGGAGGCCAATTGACGTCCAGCAAACAATCGCTGCCTTGCGCACGAGTGCCAGCGCAAGACCGGCGGCGGGAGTGAAGCCGAGTCCTTTTTGCAGAATGACCTCGGTGCCGCCTTCGTAGACTCCGATTGTTCCCGGAACAAATGCGAACACGAAATTAATTACTTTGGTCAGCGACTCGATGATATACGCCTGGGCCACCTGCGGATTGAAGCCCAGCATTTTCAGTGTGACATAGACTTCCACCACGCTCGCCGCATGCGCCAGCAGGTTGCACGCGATCATCACGAAGAACGCCGCGGGATGGTGTTTGTAGAAGTCGTAAACCTTCAACTCGAGGTGATAGATGTGATGGCGTCGCTTGAGAATTACTTTCGGGCTGAGGCGTAGCTCACCGAGACGATCGATGACCCACGTCAACATCATCACTCGCCGTTTTGCTGCGATCACGGCGACGAGAATCCCTAACGCTGCTACAGACGCAATGATCAAGAGCACCGTGTAGACAGGCGGAGGCAGTTGATACCACGCCAGCATCACGCACGCGCCGCTCAGCACGAAGAAAACGACTGAAAGGTTGTAAAGCAGGTTGTCGACGACGAGAGCCGGGACGCCGTAAGTCAGCGGCACTCGTTTGCGAAGCAAAGCAACTTTCGTTGCTTCGCCGAGTAGTGGTCCGGTAAAAGTCAGAAAACTGATTGCTTCGCCGCCGAGACGTGCTGCGAAGGCTTGTCGAAAAGTAATTCGGCGGTGTTCGGCAGGGACTGCCGCGCGCATCGAGATCGTGCGCAGAAAGTGACGCAACCCGCTTAGACCAAGCACGATGAAGAAGCCAAAGCCGATGCGAACCAGCGCATCGAAAAGCGGCTGTATACCGACGCGATTGATTACAAATATGAGCAGGCCGAGGCCAAGCAGGAACGCCAGGGTTTGTAGCCAGATGAAAGACCGGCGTGAGGTGGTTTTGGAGGTTTCCGGCTCTTCGACTTGGGAGAGATCTTCTACATCATCGGCTACCCAGTTGTCTGAAAACTCTTCTCTCGATTCAATCAAGGCGATGCGCTCACGTTTTCCTCTGCGTTCCTCTGCGTATCTCTGCGCCTCTGCGGTTAATCAGTTTTTTACCGCAGAGACGCAGAGGAACGCAGAGTTTCGCAGAGGAAATCCTATTTAATTACTCCATTAGCTGTCGACTTCTGCTTGTCATTCCACGAAGGCAACAGCTCCTTAACAACATGTCCGGGAAACATTCTGAATCCCTTTTCCCAAAGCTCCGGAACAGGATTGCTATCATCGCGTAAATTTCCGGTTATTGCCAATAGCGTCGGCACAAAGCTGAGGCTGTCGTACGGTGTATCCACGACAAATCCCTGCGGCAGGTTAGTTTTTGGACCACCCGCGAGCATGAAAATCGAGTGAGTCGCGATCCGGAAGAATGAGCCGTGATTGCCGCCGGGATTGAAACCTCGCACGTCGAAGTTCCAATGATCGTTCGCAAATATCAGCAGGTCAGGCTCGACCAGTTCACGTTTGCGTCGAGCAAAGTTTCTCATCGAGCGTTCCTGATCCGTGAGGTTCGCGTTGGTCGAAAGTTTCTCGAGCGGATGCCGCGCGAGTTCCTCATGAAGTCCGACGAGACCATTTGAATAATGAGTCTGGTGCAGCGCCTGCAACCATTCGGAATCTGTGTGCCATTCGGTGAGCCACGCAGTGCGGTCGCTGCCGGGAAAGTTCAGGTTTGGATCCTCGAAGATTTGCAGCGGTAAACCGGCTTGCCAACTAATAAATTTGAACTGCAAACGACCGTTTGCGTCCTGAGTAAGGTTCCTGATTGGCAGGTAACGAAGACTCAGAACGCCGTTCGCATCGTGACGCGAGAGCAAGAGCCCCTGACGATTGGCGCCGGCGGTGACCCAGATCACATCTTCGTCGATATCGCGATCCTCGATCAGTGGCAACACCAGATCGCGCGACAATCTGGTTGCTATTAGGTCTATCGGACGATTAGCAACTCCGCGCTGAATGTTATTTCGTACTGTTATTCCCTGGAGCAGAGAAAAGTAATCGATCTGAACGAAACTCTTTTCGATGTTGAGAGAGCCGTCGTCGTTGAGCACAAAACCATCGGGCGCGAGACCAACAACGTAATTCTGAAGTTCGTAGATGCTATTGCGCTCGCCCATCGCCATCTTCGGGATGACGTTGGGGATCTTTAGTTTCTCGGGTGCAAATGCCTCTGACGAAAGTGAAAGAAGGTTCTGAAGCGCAGATGCATACTCACCGTATTCGCGTCGCTCGTTCTGCCAGCGGTCGAGCTGCACGTAGACGCGTTTGGCCGCGTCGTCAAGGCCCTCGTCTTGCTGTTCTTTGGTGAACTTCTTCGGCTGCGACTGCCACAGCTTTCGCTGTTCGACGATCGCGTGGTCGAGTGCGGCTAACTCGCCTTGCAACTCCTTCAGATCCCGTTGCCAGTCAGCGCGTCTGCGATCGATAACGGCAAAGAACTCGTTGAACACTGCCTTCTCCACCGGCGCCGGAAGACGACTGCGTTGCAGTTGCTGCAACAGGATGTGCAGCATGTTGAAATCGCTGTCGCGCAGGTGCATTGACGCTCGTTCGTTACCGTCGAAGTCGATCATCGCGGTGGGATAAGTCGTGCTTTCGCCTTTCAGGTAATAAGTATCGGGCGTGGTCGTCGTGATCAAAGGCACGAACGGGTTGATTCCCTTGATCGCATAGTCGAGCATCAGCCGGCGTTTGGTTACGACGTGATGTCCGCCACCAGTACGGCTGCCGAGCAGGTTTACGAGGTTGTACCCCTGACTGTAGATCTTTTCATCGGTATTGAAACCGTGATCTGAAACCACGACTAACGCCGTCTCATCGGCGAGAGGGCTCTTCTGGATGTTGGTCCAGACTTGTCCGATGACACTGTCCATCTCTTTCAGAACGTTGAGATGTGACTGCGTGTCGTTGTTGTGATGCCCAACGTGATCGAAGTCAGCCATGTAGAGGTCGAGATAGCGGATCTTGGGATCGTTCAACTTCGTAATCAACTCCCTGAGGAGTTGATCGCCGACGACGCTTCTCATCTCGAAACCCATGGTCCACTCGTCAAACAATTCTTTGGCCGATTTTGAAAAACGGTTCTGCAAACCACCCTGTAGAGTCGAATAACGCGGATTTCTCAGGAACAAGGAATACGTAAGGTAACGCTGATTGTGTGGATAGGCGTCGGCGAGTAGCGGCAATCCGAGCGAGTCAACCACTTCAACGGCGCGCATGTCGACGCGCGCGCCGACGATACCGCCGACGTACAACGGCAGAAAATTCAGATAGTCGTACGTGTGGAGGGTGTAGCGATCGAACTCCACGTTGCCTTTGATCTGGAGGTGTTGTCCGGTTTCGAGAATTGACCATGACGGCGCTGACAGGCTCATGCCGCGAACGTAGAAGTTCGAGAGTCTCGCACCGCGCTGATAGAAAATGTGATCGATCCACGGCAGAACACTCTTGCCCGACTGTGGATCGCGCTGCTTTACGAAACGGTCGACCAGATCGTAAGGAAGTCCGTCACACTTGATGATGACAAGGCGTTTGGTTTGAGCGAGTGAGGAAGCAGCCGAGCACAGTACAATTACTGCAAAGATGCAAAGGCGCAAAGCCGTTTCTTTACGTCTTTGCGCCTTTTCGAAAAACTTTCCCCCGGTCACCATCATTACGGCTGGCCTACTATAACCGGGGAGCCGACCGTCGCGGCGATTGGCTGGACTCTGGGATTATTACCGCGGAGATACTCAGTCGCGAGATCACGCAACACCTTGTCGACTTCGTTGTTTTGCGAGATTTTAAGCAATTCACTCTTCGCTTTCGGGCTGTGGATTCTCGAGAGACTATCAAGACATGCCCTTCGTATCTCTTCGTCTTTCGTGCGTGCAAAAATCTTTGCGGTCGCCGCGGCCGCGTTCCCGCCTGCTTCTGACGCGTGTTCGGCAATGAAACGCAGCGACCTTCTAACATCTTCGAGGTTCCACGTTATATCGATCTCGGCAGTCGATTTGGCAACCTGCTCCAA
>JBIOUJ010000187.1:0-12515 GCA_044867025.1 Pyrinomonadaceae bacterium
AGCTATCATCGCGAGCTGACAAGACTACAACGAGATTCCAGATCACATTTTGTGATCGGTTGGGTCTTCTTACGATGAACGCAGCGCCACCTGATCTTCCGAGTTAATACCCAGCACTCGAATAGTAGTCCTGCCAGTGGCTGTCTTCCCGACTAGATAGAGCCCCTGCCAGTGAAAATGGTCTTCCCACGCATGCCGCCGCGGATGAAACAACTCAGTAATCACATTTGTCTCGGGATCGATCCCAGTAGAGATTTGTTCCTTTGTGAAGATTGCAATCGATACAGGCAAGGGCGAGATTTTCGACATCGTCACTGCCGCCGTGAATTTTAGGAATGATGTGTTCAACGTGGAGCGCGGCGAGCGGCGAATCATCCTGATGCAGATGACAGTATTCGCAAGCGTTTTGAGCACGCTGGCGAACCTGAGCCCTGATCTGTGCACTGATCATCTATGACGTGAGTTGGCGATCTGCTGCGCTTGTCGTTTGAGAATGGCGACGAACTTGTTCGCCCGCACATAACCCGAGTATTCGGCCCGTTCGTCTTCCGTGAGTTCGCCTTCCGTCGATTTTCGGGCGAGTTCTTCGATGCGAGCTTGCAGGTCAGGATCGGCTTGAAAACCGATTACTGCGTCAGCCTTTCCCGGCAAAACAATTTCCAGCATCGGCCGGACGCCGCGATCAAATGCCAGACTTTCTGAGGTCGTTGCCATGCGCCAAACTTATCACTCCGATCGGAGTTTTGACAATGATTGGGGAGAATCCGAGGAGTGCTGTCCTCATTGGAATTCTCTTTGTAACAAACCAACAACTTCTTGTTTCTGAGTAAGAGATGTCTTTTGGAATGGCACTACTCCCATTGCCCGAGCCAACCGCATTAGAATCGCGAAACGATGAACAGACTGCCACCGATCGCAATCAAGTCCTCGAGCAAAGCAATGTTGAAATCTGGCTGGCGCAGAGACCTTACGAGCCGAGCGCGGGCCTGATAGCCGGCGAAACAACCGACGATTCCGCCGAGCACTCCCAGCCCACCACCAACGAAAGCCGACTTTCCACCGCCAAGAGAAACGCATGCGCCCGTGAAGCCACCTGTCACGATGCGGGCGATAAGGCCGAGAGGAGCAGTGCGGTTCGGAGTATTCGGCAGCTTATCAAAAATGATTTCTGTGAGAGCCAACAGGCTCAGAATTATCACGGCAGGAGCCGAGCCGATGAGAGACAGTGGCGGCGCAAGTTTGAGCCAACCCAGGTGCACGGCCCACGCGACCGCCGCAGGAGGCGTAAGCGAGCGCAACCCGGCAAAGAGTCCAATTAGAAATGCGAATAACAGCGTCATCTCTCGATTATATAGATCTTAGGACCAGTGATCTCAAAGAAGACGCTCGTATGAGTCAAATCGATTGGTGACAAACGAAAATTTTTGCGCTAGGGTGCTGATCACTCACCTAATTCAAAAAGAAGCGGGCCGACTTGTGCGACCAACACAAATCGACCCTAGATCCTCAACCTTCTGTAGAAAGGATAAGGACCATGGCAAATCATGGTAGCGCATCACCGCGCAAACAAGAATCTCGCACACTCGACGCTAATCTAAAACGACGCGCTCGAAAACTCGCAACTGACAGCAGAGTCGATCCAAGAACACGCTCACTAATCCGTTATGGATTGGAGATCAAAGACCCATACCTTGAGCAAGTAGTGAATCGTGTTGAGGCCGGCGAAATGCGCATTGACCACATCCACTTTGATAGTGATTAAAATCAATGCAACAGGTGTTTGGTCCACTGGGATGAACAGTGACTGTTTGAGGCTGAACGTCTCGCGCAAACCTTGGGAGCCCTGGATCCAAACCGGGGCTTTTGGTTTCCGCTTCTACTCGCATTCAACTTCTTCCAATACCCTCTAGGCTTGGGTATCAGTCATTGCATTTCTCTTTTCGAAAGCTTCTCTATAATCTTTTTCCCATAGGTTCAAGATTTCTTTCGGATTCGTCGTATGGGGATTACATTTAGCTTTCCAATTAATCCCCATAAGATATGGATTATGCGAATTCAGTTTTGCTGAAGGCATCATAAGGTTAACATTCTCAGGAATTCTGTTAGATACAGGGAAATAAATTTCAGCGAGTAATTCACGTTGGCCTTCCGTTAAGTCTGTAAGTTGAAGTGTAAAGATATGTGTCTGTGGCACTCGCACTGCGTTTTTCACTTGTTGTTTTCGAAAGTCTTTATCCACTGCCATTTGAAAGGTAATTGTTTCCTCGTTCGGTAAATCTCCTGGCGCTGGTATCGCTTTATGCTCTTCTTCGGTGCATTTGGAAACAATGCTGTGTCAGTCATTGCCAAATCTGTCACTGCGGTTTTCATCCCCGAAACATAATCGAGTGGAGCCGATATAAAATCTTCCATTTTGGTATGGAATCTTGAGACCTGTGGATTCTCGTCTACTCTGTAAGGTAGCGATAATTGATTAAGCCACTGGAGTGATTCTTCAACACGCTTCCGAAGCTCTTCCGGTTGTAGCTCGGCTTCATCCTCATGGGCAAACATCAAGCTCGTAAGACAAGTTAGGGATTTTAGATACACTTCTCGACGACGTTCTTTTTCCGCCTTCTTTTCTTCGTGCCTCCGCTTATCCCGATCAGCATTCTGTTGCCTAAGCCATTGTTTAGTTTCTCTTCTAGACGCGAACCAGTTATTAATGACACCGCCGAGAAAGGTAAGGAATGATCCAAGAGCGACAGCAGCCGCTCCGATTATGACATTGGTGAGTTGTGAGCCTTGTTCTGCTTGCATAAGTTAGACCTTGGGGGATAAGTGATTTGATGATTTATATCAGCTTGCTACAACTTAAGAAAAGGTATTGTAAGGCCCATGTTGGGGATATGTTGAAGATCCTCCCTCACAGATCTCGAAGATAGAAACTACCGCCGATAAGTGTCTTAAATTAAATAGTTCATACAACTCAAGAACTAGACCCCTGGACCGAACAAAGGAGTACATCAAGGTAGAAAACGATGCCAGACATCACTCCAGAACAACCGGCGTCTTAAATAACTTTGACGGCACACAAGATGTAAGACTCTTTTCAAAGAAAACGTTCCAAGTGGTTATACCATCCACGTTTTACACGTACTGGTCCCAGAAGGAACAACACCAAATGATCTCGCGGCAAAAGACCTTAATCGAGTTTCGGACCTCGTTATCCAACAAGTCGTTTAAAGCAATGCCCACGTCGCCTCTCCCCTGAGATCGAACTCCAGCGCGACCGCATGGACAGCGCCCATGGTGAGCGCATTATCCGTCAATAATGGTCTGGTAGTAATAGTCATCTCCAAAACGAAGTAACGTCGATTCGGGTTGCAAGGCTATCGTGGTGTCCCTGTGAGATTGAGGCCCTGCACCCGTTGCTTCCAAACCATGACGGTAGTGTTCATGTGTGACAACTAAAAGCGCGCCGAGGGCATTGAGCGCGTTCTTAAGTGTTGCCTCATTGAAATGCGCATCTCTTTGATGTTTGACGTTATTGTAGCTGCGCCACCAAATCGGGTTGTTGCCGCGAGACCAGTTTTCCCACGGAGTCAGGGTCAGGCCATAGCGCGGAACAAATACCTGCGTGGTTGTGAGGTTTGGGATTTCGGCCACGAGAACGGTTCGATAATTGTTAATGTTGTCGCGTCGTGCTGCAGGGCGAAGACGCGCACAGAGCAGTTTGGCGATAACGTCAATCTCGGATGCTGCCGCAAACAAGAGATGCGCAAACTCAATTGAATATACGTCAAAGTTTGGTTCGCAAAACTCAACGTAGCGGGACACAACCTCAAGGTCACGTTCCAAAGCAATGAAGTAGTTCCAGTGCAGATTACTTTGCGTAGACTGAATCATTGTGCCTAGATACCGACCGTCAGAGTTGACCAAGCGTCGCGTTCAACGCAAACTTCGCCGCACCGAGTTTGAGGTGAAGCGCGCCTCCGCCACTGGGATCCAACGCTTTGTTGGGTTTGCAGTTGAATAAAATGACTATAGCCAATGAAAATGGGCGACCGAAGCGAGCACGTCGTGAGCAAACTGTCTGATTAATGCGAAGTGAGCGTTCGTCGGAAAAATCGTTATACCCTGCGGAAAAGGGGCAGGACCGTTGTACTGTAAATCGCCCGTAATTCCAAACAAATATTGCCCGCCACAAAGGTACTCATAGTAGGTTTCGAGGTCAGCATCAACATGCGCGCCGCCGTCTTTATTCGCCGCGCTCAAGATGATTTTGCGGCGGTTATGATTCGTCCCATTATGCACGAACACGGTCTCGTTTTGCCACCAATCGTCAATCGATAGTTCATGGAACTTGTCGCCCAGGATTGGCTGCATTCGAATTGGAGCGGGCGAGTTTAGATTGATTACATGCGAAAGATAGTCCTTCCAATCCCCATGACCACGTGAAGATGAAAGCATTTTTTTCGCGCCAAAGCCTAGGTGAGTAATAAGAGATGTGCTCGCACCCGTTTGGTGAAACATAACCCGCATCGAGGTTGCAATTCGCAGCGCTTCCTCTTCGTCACCTTGATCAAAAGCGTCACAGGAGCGCCGAATAAACCGCAACTGCTCTTCTAGCTTCTTGGTTAGTCTTGTTGTGTCCGTCGAAGTCATGACTGAAACCCCACTCAGTTTTATACGGAATAAAGCCACATGGGCCCTCTATAAACCGACTTATAGGTACAACAGCTAATTACCGGTCAGTCAGGCGTACGATTTGTGCGATTATTGAACTCGGTATCCACAAGACGTTCTGTTATTGTTGACCCCAGCGACGCTTAACCTAATGACTACTCCGCCTCTCCCCGAACAGATCGAACTCCCATCGCGACCTGAGGTCATTGATTCAGTGATGCTCTTGACTTGATAGACGCAAGCCTACCCCATCGATTTCATACATGACCTCCAGCCAAAGAGTCAGTGGCCTAACGCCTTGCTGGTGCGCGCCGGCGAAGCTGTGTTGTCGTCCAATCGACCATCGTTTCGAAGAAACGCGGTGGAAGTGTTTGAGGCGGACCCACTCGTTGGGATTGTCACGCGGAACCTCCATCAGGTTGTGGCTTCCGTTTGGATAAATGTCCGTTCGGGCCTGTGGAAATTTGGCTCCCGCGACCGCGTCATCCGCAAAGTCTTGAAAGCTCGCCTCGCGCTAGTTATCGGTCGATTTGCCGACGCCACGCTTGTCATATGTGGTCCGAAACTGCGACCGGATTCTTAAAGAGAGTCCGGATGTTTACGACCCATTGCGGTGAAGATCGAAAACGGTCGAGATGTAAAAGACGGCGACAGGTTCCCCGAAACGTGTTAAAAAATCTCTCGATTTTTAACATATCTCTTTGACGTGTTAAGAGGGCTAACATAAACTCTTCGCCATGGCAGCCTCCCGAAAACGCTCTCAATCCTCGCGAAACAGGCAACCTAAACCATCATGGCGAGCCGATAAGCCATACAACGAGATTCCACTGCTGCCACCCAAGGTTGACCTGGAAACCAAGGCAATTCTCAAACAATGTATTCAAGCCCGGGCAGCATTGGCAGAGTTGAAGGGAGCGGCGGAGCTGATACCCAACCCGTCAGTCTTGATCAAAACGCTGCCGTTATTGGAAGCGCAGGCCAGCTCGGAAATTGAGAACATCGTCACTACTACCGACCGTCTGTTTCAGTTTCGGGAATTGCAAGCGCAAGCCGACCCCGCCACCAAGGAAGCACTGCGCTACAGTCGCGCGCTCCTCGATGGATATCAGGCGGTGCAAAAGCGTCCGTTGGCCACGAGGACTGCGGAAGAAATTTGTAGCCGAATCAAAGGAGTGCAAATGCAGGTGCGACGCGTTCCGGGTACCGCACTGGCAAATGAACGCACCGGCGAAATCATTTACACGCCGCCCGAAGGTGAGGATCTATTAAGATCTTTACTGGCGAACTGGGAGCGCTTTCTTCATGAGACGACCGACCTCGACCCCTTGATCCGAATGGCAGTTGCGCATTATCAATTTGAAGCCATCCATCCGTTTACCGATGGGAATGGACGCACCGGTCGTGTGCTGAACAGCCTGTTCTTCATTCACGAGAACCTGTTGACACTACCGATTCTTTACCTGAGCCGTTACATCATTCAACACAAGGCCGACTATTACCGGCTGCTGTTGGATGTAACGCGCGCCGCTGCCTGGGAAGCGTGGGTGAAGTTCATGATTGCCGCTGTGGAAGAGACGGCCAGTTGGACCACCACCAAAGTGGAAGCCATCCGAGAATTGCAATCGCAGACTACGGAATACGTGCGCGAAGCTGCTCCTAAAGCTCACAGCCACGAGCTGATGAATTTGATATTCGAATTGCCATACTGCCGCATCCAGAACGTGACCGAACGGAAAATCGCCGTTCGCCAGACGGCTTCTGCTTATCTGAAAGAACTGGTGAGAGTTGGCGTACTCGAAGAGAAAGTCGTCGGCCGCGAAAAGCTTTTCATCCATCCAAAGTTGATGAGGTTGCTAACAACGGAGCGCAACACTTTTGAGCCTTACTCATGAACTAACGCCTGCTGGTGCACATGGACCCACAACGATCCCACGATGCATGGACACGAGAGACCGCCACTGCCGGCTCACGCAAACTCGTTGCGATTTCATCGCGTTTGAGGCACGATCGGGACGTTAAATAACCTCGCGTTCCGACGCTAGAAGCTAAAGCAAAGAGCACCACATTAACCGCCGCTCATTAGGCGGCCATTCGCGGGCGTCACGACGAAATGAGATCCCAAAAGTCATAGCGTATGAATTTGCCATGCGTGTGAAGAAATTCAGCAACCCTGGAGACCTCGAGCGGTTCGTCGATTTCGCCAAAGAAGTCTATCGTGAAAACCCTTACTGGGTGCCGGCGAACAAACACCACTTGATCAAGCTGCTGAGCGGAAACGCCGGCTTTGGTCCACAGTCTGAAATACAGGCTTTCGCAGTCGAACATGAAGGTCGAACTCTGGCGACCGTTGCCGCGCTGAACGACGAAGCTTATCACCGTCACTGGAACGAGAGGTTGGGCCACTTACTCTTCTTCGAGGCGTTGCCGGATCAAACGGAAGCCGTCGAAGTGTTAATGGGTGACGCATCCGAGTGGCTGCGAGCGCGAGGTTGCACAGCAGGACGACTCTCTATGCTGGCGGGAGTTCAACTGCCTCTCACTATCGATGCGTATGACGCTGTCCCCACGTGCTTCAGCCGTTACAACCCTCCGTACTATCACAGCTACATCAAGAACTCGGGCTTTGTTACCGAGCATGGTCTCGTCGAATATGAAGTTGAGTTTACACCTGAACTGGAACGTCGTTATCGTGAAATGGTCCAGCGCGTTGAAGACTCAGGTGTGGTCGTGCGGTCATGGGATTTTGACAGGCTTGAAGACGAAGGCGAAGCATTCACAGCATTGGTCAACGAAACGTTTAGCGCACACTGGGGCTTTATGCCGTTACCGGATGCCATCATGCGCCCGTTTTATGTTGATTTCAAAGACCTCTTGATTCAGGAGTTTTTGGCTTTTGCCGAAGTTGATGGCGAGCGAGTGGGGTTTGTTTACTCGTTGCCCGACTTGAACCAGGCCCTTCATCCAATGCGAGACAAAGTGCTGGAGGAAAACTTTCCCGAGTTTCAGCAGCGATTTCAACAAGTAGATCGCGGTGCGCTTCTGATAATCGGCGTAAAGGAGAAGTTTCGCGGTCGTGGCATCAATTTGGCTATTGGCGCGCATAGTTACCTTGGAATGATCGGTCGCGGTTACAAAACAGCCAGCTACACCGTCCTCGACGACAACTGGCCCTCACGGCGCACTACGGAGAAACTCGGCGGCGTCGCAGTACGGAATTTCGTTGTGTATCGGAAAGAGCTGAGCGCGGAATAGTGATGTGGAAAGCGAAGTGCTACCTCTGTGTGCTCTGGGTCTCTGTGGTTAATTTTGCCCGAGAACCAGTCCACCACAAAGACACACAGCACACACAGGTTGCACAGAGAAGACTAGTTGCCCATAAAGAAAAGGAGAATGAAAAGTGAAAACAATTATTTGCTTGAGCCTCTTCGCCGTCTGTGCCTTGCAGGGCACTCCAGCGAACAATTCGGGATTCGATGACAACGCCGAACAAAACAGAGTCGCCACGAGTTTTGCTCCGCCAATGCCGGATTTAATCGTCAGGGGAAATGAGTTCGAATTCGTCGGAAATAAAGCGGTGAATGTTTATGTTTCCAACAACGGTGATAAGCCATCAAAGCCTTGCGTTCTGGAGTTGACTGTTCGCAAAATCGGCAACAGCGCCGTGGGCCGAGTGAAGACGGCTAGAATCCCAGTGATACAACCAGGCAAGTTCGTGAAAATTCCGGTGGACGCGACGAGTATTTTGCCGAACGCTGTCAACCTCAAAGACACAACCTTTAAAGTGATTGCCGACTCAACCAACCTCAATGCCGAATCCAACGAAGGCAATAATGAAAAATGGCACAACTTACAACCGTAGGGGCAATCACTGAAAAGAAGTCTGATGATCGGACTCATCTTCGCGGGTGGAATAATTCTTTTGGTTGAATTCAGCGAAAGAGTGGCCGGGCATGGAGTGCCGGCCTCGATTGTGCCTGCGCTGCTGATTGCGATTGCCACGACTTCATACCTTGAGCCGCGCTGGTGACGCCGTGCATCGTGAGTGGACCATGGGCGATGAACGTTTTCCGTTCTCTTTATCGACATTGAATCAAATACTTGTCGTAACCTGCGCACACCAATCCTTCGAACGCACTCCACACTTCGTCCGGGATCTCCTGCGCGATCTGGTACCCAAGGGCTGGATAGAGCTTAATCCGTTGTAGATCGCCAACCATTATACCCACTACGTCCGACGCCGACAGCGACGAGTTGGAATACTCCGCCAGATACTTTCGCAACGAAACCTGCGGTGAAGTCACAACGACTTCCTTCTCGGGCCAGTAACGCCGGAACGTCGCAAACGCGCGCCGTTCCATGTATGGCTTCTGCACGACTATAAACTTGTGTGGATCCAGACCGCGCTCTTCGAGAAGCCTGCGCGTGAACTGAACATTCTCGCCAGTGTTCGTGGAATTTGGTTCGATTAAGATATTTTCACGCGGAACATTCATGCTCATCGCGATGCGCGCGAATCGCACCGCTTCCGGCTCGTCCCAAAGTTTCTTCGTGATCTCTCCGCGGCCGCCCGAGAAGATGATCAGCGGCGCCCAGCCTTCGAGAAATAATTGAGCGCCCCTTTCAGCAACTCTTTCATCGTGACTACAAAGCACCAGGATCGCATCAGCCTTTGCGACCTGGTGCTTCATTTGATGGTAGTTCCAAATCGTTTCCGCGAGGGCAAAGGTTTGAGCGTCCATAGAATCGCTTAGTTCCCTGCCCTGATTGCTCCGAGTGCCTGGCGAATGCCACCGAGGTGATAAGCACTATGGACGAGTATCGACAACCCGCCAGTGATGTCGTAACGACCCTCCCACGTTTCGAATGAATCGAGCGTTGCCATCGCGCGTTCGTGACTCTCTTTCAAACGACGCTTCAGATCTTCCCACTGCTCGGGTGTGACCTCGCGAACAGTCTCCCAAATCTCGCGCCAGTTATTTGTCTTTTCTTCACCAGTGCGCAGGTACTCGTCCAGCACGTCGAGATAGAACCGAACGTGCTCGACCTGCGCCGCGATCGTTGCAGAGTTGGAAGAGATCGCGCGCGATGCTTCTTCTGCCGACACGCCTTCAAGCGTCTCAAACAGCGTGGTCCCCTTGTCGAGATAGATCCCGTGAACATTCGAGAACGTCTCGTCAAGACACCTGAACAATGCCTTCTTGAAACGCTTCGCCGGTATTTGTGCAGACATCTCTGTTTCCATTTTGATTACTCCTTGTTCTAAGCAGCGGCTTTTTCGTTGGCCGTTACGGGTTTTCTCTTTTTGGAAGTCGGATCGAGCAGGCGCGCGAGCAGTGGAATCAGCATGAAGCTGAGCGGCGCGAGAAAAATGCTGACGAAAGCAAGAAGAATCGCCAGAGCACACGCGATAGGCACAGCCATCGAGCGACGGGCGATCCGCACCTCCAGCTCGGGTGTAACTCCCGGCTTCAACAACTTCGCCGCCACGGCATGACGCCAGATGAAAAGTTTCGCAGTCGCGACACCGCCGAAGCTCGCGGCGTACAGCATAAACGCCGTGCGGCTCCAGAAATTTTCACTGAAGAGAGCTGTCGGGAATGGTACAAACGAAACGCAGAGCAGCAACAGCAGATTTCGCCAAAGCAGACCGGCATCGTAGTCTGCGATGTAACGGAAGATGCGGTGATGCTCGACCCACATCAATCCGATGATCAGGAAACTGATCACGAATCCCGCGACTCTCGGGAGAAGTTCAACCAGCGCGTGTCGCAGCCCCGATTCGGTGTGTTCGACGAGATGCGGCACTTTCAGCTCGAGCACGAGCAACGTGATCACGATCGCAAACACAGCGTCGCTAAAAAAGACCACACGCTCGAAGCTCAAACCTGTTTCGGGTTCATGTTTGTCCATCGAGGACTCCTCTAAGGGATTGTAAGAATCTCTCTACTTCGGCATTCGAACGAAGCCATACAACCTGCTTGCTTCCTGAATGCTCATTCAACAACCTGACAACTTTCGGTCGTGACGTTCGTGAATAGTTCCAAATCCAATCAATAAATTCGAGGTCCACTTTTTCAGGGCAACCTTCAGCCATGTCAGGCCGGGAACGGTTGTGATAACGAAGACGTCTTTTTGTCACGCGCCATAGACACAGCAGGCGCGGCATGTCGAGAAAAATGATCGTATCGCAATGCTTGAGCCTGACCTCGAGCGTGCCTCCGAAGTTGCCATCCATGATCCACGCATCACCACTCGCCAACTCCTCTACGGTCTTTATCCACTCGTCGTTCGAAGGTTTCGTCCATCCCGCTCGCCAGTAAAATGCGTCGAGGTGTTTGACCGGAATGTTAAGCAGTTCACCGAGGCGCCTGGCAAACGTCGATTTCCCGGATCCGCCCGGACCGATTACGAGCACCTTTCTCATGTGTGGACACGTGGCTACGCTAACTAATCCGTGCTCACCTGCGTTAATCTGTGACAAAACTAAATGCGAAAGGAGCCGGAATGGCGCCAACACTCTACCGGATCATTCTGCAAGTCGACAATCTCGACAAGGCTGAGGAGTTCTATGCTTTGTTTTGTAGATGAAAACACGCTCTTCACAGGCAAATAGGGCCACAAAAAGACACAAAATTTTAGCATTATGAGTAGTAATCCAACGTATCAGGCGGCGAGCACCGTCGCGCCGATTGTCGAGGCACATTTCGCTCGACACATACAGGAGGCGCGCCGCCTCGGAGAAGACGATCTGGCGCCGCAACCAGATGCACAGTCGGTCGCGGCGATCATCAACGCGACGTTCTGGGCCAGCTTTCGTCCCGAGGAGGGCCGCTTTCCCAAAATCTCTCTGGCCTATCTCCCGCCGGAACAGGCGAAGCAGCCAATGGTGTTTGAACATCCGCTGCCGTTGACCGCGGGTGTGCTTACAAAGCTCGCGCCCGCGGTTGAACGACCGGAGATTCATCTTGGCGTTTGGAACCTCGGAGGTGAGCTCAAGGTCTGGGGAACGACGCGCACGATTCCGAGTTTCTGTTTCGTTCTGGAGGACATCGAACCGGGGTTACTCGTCGTCAAGCATCGTCGCCTCGATGGGTTTGGTAAGTATGCGAACGTTGCAGTGCTCAAGGGTGAGCAGGTCAAGGTCATCGATGAGAAAGGCACGAGCCTGCCTGACTGTCCTTCGCTACTTAAAGCGCTGCTGGCTTTCACGGCGGCCGCCACGAATGGACCACATCACACGCTGAACGTGCTGGTGCAACTGAGTGCTTCGATGCGCGCTCATGGGCATGGAGGGACGCTGCTCGTCGTACCGGCAGGAAGCGAGCGCTGGCGCGAATCGATTGCACAGCCGGTTCTGTATTCGATTACTCCTTCGTTTGCGGCGCTCACGAAGCTCTTGCGGCAAGAGGTGGATGAAGATCACGGAGATCGCACGCAATGGGAAAGCGCACTGCGCCGGGTCGTGGATACGATTGGAGGACTGACGGCGGTCGACGGTGCAGCGATTATCGACGATCAGTATGAGCTGCTCGCGTTTGGTGCGAAGATCAGACGGCGTGACGGAAGTTCTCTGATTGATAAATGGGTTATTACTGAGCCGATCGTCGGGAATATTCCGGTCGTGGTCCATCCAACGGAGCACGGTGGTACGCGGCATCTTTCGGCGGCGCAGTTTGTTAACGATCAGCGTGATGCGCTCGCGCTGGTTGCCTCGCAGGATGGGCGCTTCACCGTGTTTGCGTGGTCACCGTGTGAGGAGATGGTCCATGCGCACCGGGTTGAATCGCTGCTGATGTAAGCCGCAGATTTACGCGGATGAACGCAGATTTGATCTGCGTTCATCCGCG
>JBIOUJ010000188.1:0-7793 GCA_044867025.1 Pyrinomonadaceae bacterium
ATGCTTACAAGGAATCAGTTGATGAATCCTCGTACTGGGACGGCTGGAAAGACTTCAGCGATCTTCACGAAGGCGTTCACGATCGCAAAGCAAAAGCGATGAAGCAACTGGGCACGCTGGGTGGCGGCAACCATTTCATCGAAGTTTGTTTGGATACAGAAAACTTCGTGTGGTTGATGCTGCACTCGGGCTCGCGCAACATCGGCAAGGAGTTGGCCGAACGTCACATCTCGAGGGCAAAGTCGTTGTGGAGATTGTCGGAACTTCCGGCTCCCGATCTTGCTTACTTCATTCAGGGCACACCTGAGTTTGCGGCTTACTGGAAAGATCTGAAGTGGGCGCAAACCTACGCGATGAAGAACCGCGAGATCATGATGGCGCGTCTGTTGAAGATCTTTAACAAGATGTTCAATCATCGGCAAGCTTTCAGGCCTGAGCTTCAGGTGAACTGTCATCACAACTATGTGGCGCTCGAAGAGCATTACGGCGAAAAAGTTTTCGTCACGCGCAAGGGCGCCATCAATGCCGACAAAGACGTGTACGGCATCATTCCCGGCTCGATGGGCGCAAAATCGTTCATCGTTAAGGGACGCGGTACGCCTGAGAGTTTCAACTCCTGCTCTCACGGTGCCGGCCGCAAGATGTCACGCGGAGCAGCGAAGCGTCACTTCACTCGTGAAGATCTCGCGAAGCAAACCGCGGGCGTTGAATGTCGCAAGGACACAGGCGTGCTGGATGAAATTCCGGGCGCTTACAAATCGATCGAGGCGGTGATGAAGAACCAGGAAGACCTGGTTGAAATCGTCGCCGAGATCAAGCAAGTGGTCTGCGTGAAGGGCTGAGGCTATTAGCTGCCCTTCACGCAGATTCCCCGCCGTTCAATTCATTCATAAACATTTTCGGGGTGTGGTGTAACGCAGCATCCGAGTCCTGGGAACTCGTGGTGACAGTTCAATTCTGTCCTCCCCGACCAAACACGCATCGTTGGTCCAGTTGGTTCAAGACACGGCGTTGCCAACGCTGAGACATCGGTTCGAGTCCGGTACGATGCTCCAAATCCTTTCAAGCTCCTGTAGCTCAACTGGAAGAGTGCGACGCTTCGAACGTCGAGGTTGCGGGTTCGAGTCCTGCCAGGAGTTCCATTAGCTGTTAATAAACAATCTCACCCCACAACCAAGGCGCGAGTTACCTTGACTCGCGCCGCTCGCGGAAGTGATGTAGCCGGAAACATGCGAGTCTTCCAAACTCGATTCGAGAGTTCGAATCTCTCCTTCCGTTCCAATTTGCGCGCGTCGCCAAGCGGCCAAGGCGCCGGATTGCAAATCCGTTAATCGTGAGTTCGAGTCTCACCGCGCGCTCCAATTTCTATTCAGCGAGGCAGGCAATCGCTCGCTTCAAACCTAACCAGAGGAGATGACGAAATGAAGTCACAGAGATACCAAACCAATGCCAGGAGATCTTTTCAATCGCTCGAAACGATGGAAGGTCGCGTTCGTTAATGCCGGCTTGCACATTCTTTCGAGCATGAGAGCCGGTCTGAGCGTCCGTGTAGTGTTCAATCACGGGGCTTCAATTGGAGTCCGCCGATAACTAGAAAGAAAGTGTATGCAAAGTCAGTTAGAAACCATGTTTGAACGCATGGGAGCGCGAGTGAAACTTCGCGAGACCTTTAGCCGAAACCGTGGAGGGATCGACATTCGATCCGACAAGCACGGTGAATACTTCGACATCGGAGTCGAGGCGGCGGAGCGGGTTGAATATGAAGTGATTGATATTCAACGCATCTGAAGCATCTGCTCCTGATGGCCCGACGAGACAATGGTAAGCAGAAGTTCCTTTGTGGTCACGACGAGCGACATTGGTTCGTTTGCGCTGTTCCAGGCGCATCGGTGTCGAACGTAATCTCCGCGATGGAAGCTCTGCAACCATCGGAAGTGCGCGCGGCCGTGGGTCGCAAAGTTAAGCGCACCAAGAACCGTCTGCGTCGTCGCAACGAAGCATTCGTCCGGCAGGGCGAGTGGTTCTTCGTTCCCGCTCCTGAGCTATCCGTCAACGCAAAGTTAGTCTTGAGAAATGAACCAATCAGTCGTGGACGCGGAGGCAAGCCGCACATGTGTCAATTCCTGTATCGAGCCGGAGGAGAACTTGTGTACGTCTGCAGCCGTCGGCCGCTCGGAGTGGCCGTTGGTGAATACATTTTGCTTCTCGACTCCAATCCCGATGCCAAGTATTGGAACTGGAGTCGCATGACACGAAATGCTGAAGCTTACGTCCGTGGCCGCGTCTGGCATCCGGATCACAAGACGGTGCTGCTGGATGGCTGGCATCGCGTGTTGATGAACACCGAGAACCTGGCGCTTGGCGCGAGAGCAGTCGTTTTTCTCGATTAACGACTAACTTCAAGCGCGGTGACGGGCTGAGGCTTTACCGCCGCTCTTGATTCCAAGTGTTCTCCCTCTAAATCACAATTCAAACGAAAGGAGGTGCCGAGCAATGGCACTCAATGGCAGAGTTCTGCTGCTTAACCAAACCTACGAGCCGCTTGGCACCGTCAGTGTCGCGCGCGCCATCATCATGACCTTCAAGGACTCGGTCTTCGTCGAGGAATGGGACGGCGATCGCCTGCTGCGTTCGGCTCATGATGAGTTTCCCGTGCCGTCGGTAATTCGCCGGCGCACTTACATCAACATTCGCCAACGCCGCGAGCAGTCGGGCATGAAGCGCTTGCGAATCTACATGCGCGACAAATTCCGCTGCCAGTATTGCGGTGATAAGAAGGGCGTGGCCGAGCTAACCCTCGATCACATCCTGCCTCGTTCGCGTGGCGGAGATAATTCGCCAGTGAACATCGTGACGGCTTGTATTAAGTGCAACAACCGGAAGGCGAATCGCACTCCGGCCGAAGCACGCATGCCGTTGCTCACCTCGCAGACAGCGCTTCGCGTGAAGCTCGAACGCGTCGTGCTTTGTCACTACGCAGAGGTGCGGGCCGAATGGCGCAAATACCTCTTCATGGACGTGCACGATGATCGTGATGTCATGGAGAAAGTGCATCGTGAACGGAAGTGGCGCTTCTAGGCAATCACAGATAGACGCGGATTTACACAGATAGAAAGGAGGTGATCCAACTGTACCAGGATGCAATTTCTCATCTGTGTGATCCGTGTTCATCTGTGGTGGCGAATCATTCCCTCGGTCGGATAGCTGAGACGGATTAGCGCAGGTCTGAAAAACCCGAAAGGTTGGTTCGATTCCAACTCCGACCATCAAACTCTTGCCCGAGTAGCTCAACTGACGGAGCGCTGGTCCTACAAACCAGAGGTTGAAGGTTTGAGTCCTTCTTCGGGCACCAGATCTGCTGCCGCCTGTTGCGTACATGCAACTGACTCTTGCACGCGCAACGCGCTTATGAAATAATTTGTTCAATGAAGCGCGGAAAGCCATTAAAGATAGCCCGTCCGAAAGAGAACGACCTGGAATGCCCTCCTCAGAACCAAGAAATTGACATTACGAAAGACAAGAGAACGGCCTATTACTCGGCTTTGGTCGAAGCATGGCTTGCAACAAGAATGGAGAAGGACAAGAGCCTTCTTATGCTTTCCGCCGGCGGCGTCGGCGTTCTCGTGACTCTACTAACGACGACAGGTATTCAATCACCTCTGGTGGGTTTTCTGTTCGGTGCTGCGTTAGTTTGTTTTTTGGTTTCGATCCTGCTGGCAGTATCCATATTCGGACGCAATGCTGATTACATTCATTGTCTAATCAATGACAAGCAAGCCAATGAACGCGGTTTGCGGCGACGAGACGCCTGGATGTACTGGTGCTTTGTTCTGGGTGTCACGCTATCCATCGTGATCGGAATTTTTTCGGGTATCATGAAGTTCAAGAAAAAGGAGGCAGATATGAGCGATAACAAACCTGTAAACGTCAACACAAGCACGCCCGAGACCTACAAGAAGAGTTTCAGTGGCCTTAGCGAACTGGCTCCGACCTCAAGTCCTTCGTCAGGTCAGGGACAACAATCTGGAGGCTCTAACCAAGGCTCGGGTGGAAGTGGTCAGTCGAGCGGAGAGAGTCCGGCACCAGCACAGACCCCAGATAAGTAGCTTATCCCTGAGTGGAGGAATTTATGACGCAAGTTGCTGAGTTTCTGTCTGCGAACAAACTTGTGTCCCGCAGACTAAGGGAGTTTGCCATTCAATTCGATCGGCTTTCGGATGTTTGGCTGAACTGCGAGCGCCCGGATTGCATGCTCGACTTGCTAAAAAGGAATTGCGACTGGCGGCGTGAATATCGATCAAACAAAGGACTGGAACGCTATATCGACTCATTGAGAGAGATGGCTGCACTTCATCTTGGTGAGCCGACTTCATCGGAAGAACATTACTTCAGTTACCAGCGTGGAGTTAACTCCATTCAAAAAGAAGTCGGCCTCCGCGCAATTTACGGCTTCGAACGTGACCGACGCTGCTTTATCTGGTTGTGGGAAACTGCATACGAAGCCACACGATATGTATTTGATGATAGCGTTAATCGCTTCTACTTTAATCATCTTGCGGACCAGATCATTGCCGATCAAATGCCAACAGACGTCGAGGAATCTCAGGACATAGCATTTAGGAAGACATTATTCAAGAAACAAGCTGATCTTTTGAGGGCGGCAGTTGGTAATCCATTTTGATCGTCAGAAAAAAAGGCCTCCGAAAACAGACAACGTATTACGATGAAACGCTACGAGTGGCGGCTAACTTTTTGATGTCATCAGGACCAAAACGTTGACCTAGCCACTCCATCAATTGCCTGTGTTAAGGACAACTCGCTTACCAATTCTGGATAGAACCTAACCGAGACGAAAGCGTCGCGATGAGCTGCAGTAATCTCGTTCAAAGTAGATTTGATCGTATCTTCCGGCTCCGAAAAACTATCGCGATCCACGCGAGCGTAGATCTCTGCCGGAAGGAAGATTCCTAGTTCCCATAGATCAGTATCGTCGTAATAGTTGTCATTATTGATGGCTCGTGGCTCCCAACGAACAGCGACTGTCAACAATCCGAGTTCGTCCGCCCGATTTCGCGCCTTGAGCATGGCCACTAGCGTATTCTTTATTTGCTCAATATATTGCTCGTTCACTCTCGCACCTCGTGATATTACGTGATCCTAGGAAAGCCCAGCAGTCGTCGTCAAGCCCTACCAAATTCAATTAACAAGTTATCGGGGCGTGACTCATCCCGTCAGAACGGTGACTGTCAGGGATCGTGGAGTTCGAAGAGGCGTGGTCGGCCTCACGCCCCGACCACAAACTAAAGGCGATGTAGCTCCAACTGGCAGAGCGGCTGTCCCGTAAACAGCACTGTGTGAGTTCGAATCTCACCATCGCCTCCAAGGTCTGGCCCGCGTTCCCGGCGTCGGTCTTCTAAACCGAACCTGTAAGAGCTGGGTGGAAAGGCACGAGGTTCAACTCCTCCGCGGGCTCCCAAAATCAGACAGGGCTGTGTAGCTCAAGCGGAATTAGAGCAAGCGTCTCATAAGCGCGAGGTTGGTGGTTCGACTCCACCCACAGCCACCAGATTCTTCGGGCTGGTGATGTAACGACAGCATAGAAGTCCTGCAAACTTCTTGTGAGGGTTTGAATCCCTCCCAGTCCACCATATTCATGGCGATGTAGCTCAACTGGATAACAGAGCGTCGGTCTTGTAAACCGGACGATAAGGGTTCGACTCCCTTCATCGCCTCCACGGATTGACTTCAGAAGTTTTTGCAATTCACATATAGAAAGGAGATAGCCATGATTAAGATCGTGTATTTTGATCGCAACGTCGTCAACAGCATCAAGAGGCAATGGATCGTCGGAGATGCGGATTATTTGCTTCTGAGAAACGCAGTGAAAGAAGGACGTTTGCTTATTCCCATCAGTGGCATTCTCCTGGAAGAGACGCTACCAATACTAAAGACGTCGTCCACTCTGAAGCGAGTATGCGAGGAGCAGATTATGACTGAATTGTTCAATTGGGATTGGGTAGTGAACTTTCACAACGAGCTTCTTGAAGATGATATCAAGAATTACGCGATTGGGGCTCCCTCGGCGTTCCCGTTTCGCTCAATCGCGCTGACGCCCAAACAATTCTTTAATCCATCCGGAGAAACGCTCAAGGACTTCATTAATCTCGTAGACGAGACAAAGGAGCTTAGGAGAAGCCAGCTCTCGGCAATCAAGGAAGCCAGAAACACAAATCGAGAACAGTTTGGGGCTTACCGCGGATCGTTTGAGGAATTCTGGAAAGAAATTGCGGAATTTACTATTGAAAAAATCACGGCTCCGGACGTGCTGAAAGAGTGTAACGAGCGAGGATTAGCCGGTCTACTCAATGTAAAGAGCGTGAGATTATTTGTAACCTGGTATGTTTCGTATTTCTACTACAACTTAATGAGAGGTGAGCGCGTGAGTTCATCCGATCCGGGCGATCACTGCCACGCGGTTTCAGCTTCTGTTGCTGACATCTTTGTTACGCATGACAGTCGACTTACTCGCATGCTTAAACGCGTAGCTATCGATGGATTCGAGGTTGTTAATCTTAAGACTCTGCTTCAGCGACTTAGATACCCTAGTTTGTTTGGGTTCGACGCTCACGATCACCATCCATCATCTTGAAACGGACCTACAGCCAATTTCCAGTCGTGTCTTGAATTCTTTTGTGGCGTAGCCAAGTTGGTAAGGCACCGGATTGTTAATCCGGCTATCGAAGGTTCGAATCCTTCCGCCACAGCCAATCTTTTGACCCGGAGCTCGAGTGACAGAGCAGCGGCCTTTTAAGCCGTGAGGTGCGGGTTTGAGCCCCGTCGGGTCAACCATCGCGGTGTAGCTCAACGGCCAGAGCACTCGATTGATAATCGAGCGATGTCGGTTTAATTCCTTCCACCGCGACCACCTTTGACGGGCATCTCCGACGACTCAGCGTAAGGCTGTGCTTCGAGCAAGAGGTAGCGAAACTGCGAATTAGAGCCAGAAACGGCAACCGCGTACTCGAGCCATTCGCAGTGATATTTTCCATTTAGGACCACTGGTGCAAAGTCTCTGTTCGAACGCGGACGATCCTCCAAGGACAGAACTCCCGTAACTTTCAATCCGTTATGAAACAGAATCGCGTCTTGGGTAGTAACACGTGAAGGCTGATTCCAGCAATCGCCGCAATTGGAAAGAACAAGGGCGATGCCCTTCGTCAGTTGACCGGCAGCTACCCACTGTTCAAGACGACTCAAATCACGCCAGAACCAGTATCGGCTTGGCGGCAAGGAACTCTTGCGAAGACTGAAAGATTCCTCTGCGGAATTGCACCGTAAGCTCGCCCGTACGTACTTGAGTTCAATGCCAATTCGTTCAGCGCCTAGCGCAACCAGTAGGTCCAACTCTCCCGATGGTGACGCGAGCGGGATTTCAAGTCGGATGTTAGCTTTTGGATGAGCCAAGTGAATGGACCAGGCTAACGCATGCTGAAAGTCTGGTTCAGAATGGAATACGGTACGCGAACGAGCGAGTGTCCTCAATGCTTCATGTAGCAGTTCCATGTTAACAGGATATACCACTCGACTGATGATCGAACGATCAACTCCTTTCGACACGACCAGCTTTAACGGGGCATAGCTCAATTGGTAGAGCAGTCGTCTTATAAACGACTTTAGCGCCAGATCAGCGCGAGGGTCTGGGTTCGAATCCCAGTGCCCCATCACTTTCTTGCGGGATGGTGTAACCGGCAACACGTCGGGCTTTGAACTCAAAGATGAAGGTTCGACTCCTT
>JBIOUJ010000189.1:0-20328 GCA_044867025.1 Pyrinomonadaceae bacterium
TCGAAAAGATGTTCCCGGGCCGCGACATCGACGCACACAACGACGAGAAACTCCACAATCACGGATCCAGCACGGTTAAGTATGGTCGCGGCGCAGTGTTGACTGTAGACCTTACCAACCGCTGCAACATGATGTGTGACCCGTGCTTCATGGACGCCAACCAGGTTGGCTTCGTTCATGAATTGAGCATGGACGAGATCAAAGAGATTCTCGACAACGCCATCACGATCAAACCGCGCCGGCAGATGTCGGTGCAGTTTTCAGGCGGCGAGCCTTCAATCTCTCCGCACTTCATCGAAGCGATCAAGTATTCGCGCAAAGTTGGTTACAACAGCGTGCAGGCGGCGACGAACGGAATCGAGTTTGCCAAGAGCAAAGAATTCTGTCGTGAAGCGGCCGCGGCAGGTCTTCGTTACGTTTACCTGCAATTCGACGGCATCGGCAACGACGCGAACAGCCATCGCCAGGTCGGCAACCTCTTCGACGTGAAGATGAGGGCCATCAACAACCTGCACGAAGCGGGTGTTGAGATCGTGCTGGTGACGACATTGGTCAATGGAATCAACAACGACCAGGTTGGCTCGATCATTCGTTTCGCACTCGACAATCCGAAGAAGATTGCGTTCCTTTCGTTCCAACCGGTTTCGTTCACTGGTCGCGACGAAGAGATCACCGAACATCGTCGTCTGCAACAGCGCTACACGCTGTCGCACCTGGCGCACGATGTGAAGGATCAGGTTGGTATCACCGAACCGACTCGCGATTGGTTTCCGCTTTCCTTGATGGGAGCGTTTGCCGATTTCGCGGACCTCGTTCATGGTCCAAATGCTGAGTGGGGACAAGTTTCCTGCGGTTGTCACCCGAACTGCGGCGTTGGTACCGCAGTGATGATCGACAAGGAAAACAGGGAGATGCGTCCGGTTCCGGAGTTTCTGAATATTCCGGGTCTCGTGAAAGACATGCAGAAGATCACGGACGCGGCGCGTGGCAAGTGGATGTCGAACATCATGATGGGTTTGACGCTCTTGAAGCACTACAACCCGTATAAGTCGCCATCGCAGTTTACGCTTTATGAGCTTTTCAAGAAGTTTGACAAGTCGTTTGGCCTGACCGGTAAAGACTACGGCAAGGTCGACGGCAATCGCACAGTGGAAGACATCGAGAAGCGCCGTTCGGATCGCTGGAACTTCCTGTTTATCGCCGGTATGTGGTTCCAGGATCTCTTCAACTATGATTTCAGACGCACAGAAATGTGCATCATTCCTTACGGGACTCAGGAAGGTGAGATCTCATTCTGTGCCTACAACACGGGGATTGGTTGGAGAAATATCATTGAAAACATGCACCAGAACGCGACTGTCGCGAAGTGGTATCAGGAGCATGGCCGTCACGAGATATTCGCGGGCGGCAAGAACGTCGAGCTCTCTGATCCGAGCCACGGTCTCATTCTGAATGAAGTGGATTTGACGCGGCCGCACAAGCCGCAAATGGAGGGGCCGAAGACTGCGCATGAAGAGGCCGTAATGATGCGCAAGCTTTACCAGGACATGGTGTTGAAGCAACAACTCAACACTAAAGAAGCTGATAAGCCGGTTCAAATCAAGGGACTGAGCCGGAAGAAGCAGGAGGAACCAGCCGAGGCCGTTTTGGTCTAAGGCCGGGGTAAACAAAAAAGGCGCAAAAGGCACGAAATCATTATGTGCCTTTTGTGCTTTTTTGTGGCTTTGTGGTTAAATGTCTAGCCTGCGAAGGATTGAAAGAAAGGGAAAGCAGAGAACGAATGGCAATAGTGACTGTTAATCAGGGCGAATCGATTGAAAGCGCGTTGCGCCGCTTTAAGCGCAAAGTGATGACCGAGGAGATCATCAAGGATGCGAAGAAACACGCGTTCTTTATTCCCCCTGGTCAGAAGGCGAAATTGAAGTCGGCGCTGGCACGAAAACGCAATAAGAAGAAGGGCCGCATGCGCATTCCTCGCGACTAAGTTATCCCTGCACAAACTACGGGCGCGTAGTCTTATCTCACCAGTCGTCTTCAACAAGGATTTTTTGAGAATCGGACGCTCCTGAGTGAGCGAGCCGGAGAGATTGAAGTGTGATTCGGATCTTGATTACAAACGACGACGGCATCCACTCCGATGGGCTCATCAAACTCGAGGAAGCCCTGAAGGAAGTAGGCGACGTCTACGTGGTCGCGCCCGCATCGGAGATGAGCGGCGCCTCTCACAGTTTGACACTCGCTCGTCCGTTACGAATCCGGCAGCTCGACAATCGTCATTGGACGGTCGACGGCACTCCTACCGACTGCGTCACGCTCGCTCTCAACAAGATTCTTTCGGACGACGAAAAACCGCACATCTGCGTTTCAGGCATCAATCACGGCGGCAACCTCGGTGACGATGCAACTTATTCGGGCACAGTCGCCGGCGCGTTGGAAGCTACGATCCTTGGCGTTCCCGGCGTGGCGTTGAGTCTCGTGGCGCGCGACAATTTCGACTTCAAAGAAGCAGCAGCATTTGCTGTTGTAGCGGCGCGAAAAGTTCTCGACGAAGGTCTACCGGAGGGCACGCTGCTGAACATCAACTTACCTCCCGGGGCAATCAAAGGCGTCAAAGTCACGCGACAGGGAATCAAGAATGCTCGCCCCGTTATCTCCGAACACATCGACCCCCGTGGGAAAGCCTATTTTTGGATTGGCGAAGAGTATTTCAACGGGAGTTCGGTTGAAGGCACTGACTATCACGCCGTTGCGTCCGGCTACGTTTCAGTGACTCCGCTCCGAAGTGATATGACCGATCACCAGGCGTTGACCGCAATCGAAACCTGGAACTATCTAAAAGACTCCGAGCTACTGCAAAAAAGTTAGAGTAGAATCTCTCCCGGTGCAGCCAGCTAACAAACATCGCTCTTATCTCCAGGAGTACTCCATCCCCAGAGAGCGCATGGTTGCACGTCTCCGAGATCATTACGGCATCCGTGATCCTCGCGTGCTCGAGGCAATGCGCAATGTTCCGCGTCATTTCTTCGTGCCCGAAGCTTTGCAAAGTCGCGCGTACGGCGATCACGCCTTACCCATAAGCGCTAACCAAACAATCTCGCAGCCATTCATCGTCGCGAAGATGACCGAGCTCCTTGAACTCGACCCGACCAGTCGCGTGTTGGAGATCGGCGCCGGTTCCGGTTACCAAACAGCAGTCTTATCTCAAATCGCCGCGCAGGTTTATGCCATCGAACGCATCGGCGACCTTGCGCGCGAAGCGCAAGCGCGGATCCGTCAACTCGAAATCTACAACGCCACGGTGAAGTGTTTTGACGGCACACTCGGTTGGGCAGCAAACTCGCCTTACGATGCCATCCTTGTCGCTGCCGGTGGTCCAACTGTCCCTGAGCCATTGATCGCACAACTGAAAATGGGTGGGCGACTAGTTGTTCCGGTTGGTGAATCACGGGAGAGTCAGAGATTGATTCGTGTAATAAAGACTGAGCGAGGGCGTCAGGAAGAAGATCACGGCGGTTGCGCGTTTGTCCCGCTGATCGGCCAGCACGGCTGGTCAGATCGGTAAGCCGGCCACAAAAAAGCACAAATGATTGCAAAAATTATCAGCATACTCTCGGGTTTTATCGTAGCCACTATCTCCGCGATGGGTTACTCGGGCGTCGTTCTCCTGATGGCGATCGAGTCGGCCTGCATACCGCTTCCTTCAGAGATCATCATGCCGTTTTCGGGTTATCTCGTCTCGAAAGGCGAGATGAATCTGTGGGGCGTCGGCGTGGCCGGCGCGGTCGGATGCGTGCTCGGTTCGCTGGTCGCCTATTGGGCCGGCATGTATGGCGGGCGGCCGTTCATCGAGAAGTATGGACGTTATATTTTGCTCTCACGACACGATCTCGACATCGCCGATCGATGGTTTGCGAAGTACGGCGAAGCGATCGTGTTCATCGCGCGCCTCCTCCCTGCAATCCGCACGTTCATCGCCTTTCCAGCAGGCGTGTCACGAATGAATCTCACTCGTTTCGTGATCTACACGTTCGCGGGATCGTTGCCGTGGTGTCTGGGGCTCGCCTACGCGGGGCAGAAACTCGGCGAGCAGTGGAATAAAGACGAGACGTTAAAAACGTGGTTCCATCGGTTCGACTTTCTTATCGGGATCGCCGGCCTTGCCTTCGTAATCTGGTGGGTCTGGCGTCACATCAAACACTCGCGCGTGCATTAGCCACAAAAAGCACAAAAGTACAACGTCTTCACTTTTGTTTTTTGTGCCTTATTGTGGCAACGAATACAAATCGAGACCGCCGTTGAGTCGCAGTCTGAATTCAGCCAGGCTCTTGTGATCGCCGGTCGCAACAGCGTGCTCGACGGCGTTTGAATAGTTGATAACATTGAAGGCTTTGATCAGCGGCGACATTGCTTCAACCTGCTCGCTGTCGAGACCATAGCCTTCAATAAACAGATGTTTCTCGTCGATAGATAGATCGTGCAACGCGATCGAGAGTTCCCACTGCGGCGCGATCGTCGACAGGCAGTCTTCCCAGTCGACGATCGCTGCTATCTCGCCATCGTCATCGACAATCACGTTCTTAAAACGCATATCACCGTGATTGAGCGAACCTTCGTCCCGCATCGCTCGTGAGTCTTCGATGATCTTTTTTAACTGCTCAACCTGTTGATCTGACAGTATTTTGTGTTCAGTAAACAGGCGCAGCCGGCGCTCGACCTGCCACTCTTGATCGACGTATTCACCCCAGGTGTTGTTTTTTGGTCCATTCGCTGTCCAGTCGAAGTTCATGCCAAAGCTCGTCGTTCGCACCGAATTGATGGTGCGTGCGAGTCGTCCCATCTCGTGCACGATGTGCTTTCTTTTGGGATGGTGAGTCGCTTCCACACCGGTCACTCGGCGCGTCACCATGTAAGGCTCAGAACCAATATTGCCGACGGCCAGCACCTCCGGACTCGGGACGCCAACCTCGCGCACCTTCTGTGTGGCCCACAGCTCCTTCGTGAATGCCGCGATCTTTTCGGGCTCCGGGCTAATGCGCACCACGAATTGTCCTTCGACGTGATTGATGACAAAAACGTAATTGCTCAGTCCGGTTCGTTTGTAGACAATCCTGCTCGGCGGTTGTCCAAAGTGATGCTGCACAATCTTCTTCGCCAACCGGCGGTAATGACGGATGTTTGCAGGTACGACCTGCGTTTCAGCCATGTGTCTTGTCCGCCGCCAGTTCCGCCGCCCGGAAAAGTAACATCCCGAGTTCAAGTGAATTGTTGAGTTTGATTGTATCGATCAGACCCTTGAAGTCGAGATTATAATTACCCACCACCGTCGCCAAACCGACGCCCGCAAGAAACGTGTCGAGCTCCGTGTCGCCCGCGCCGAGACTGTCCCGCAAGTCAGACTTGAACATGTCTGACATTACGCGTGCACCGAACAACTTATCGACGCCTTTGTGTGTGATGAAGTTGCTGCGCTTCGTGTGCTGGTAAGCCATTAACTGATCCTGGGGCACGTCGATCAAAAGAAAGATCATGCAGATCTCTTCAGCCAGCATCTGTTCCTGTAGCTTCGGCAATTCAACCGCGGTAACGGCTGATGCGCTGCGGTATTTGTCTTTGACGTGATCGACGTTCTCGGCGACCGGAGTCCAGATCACTTCCCCGATGCGCCAGTCGCGCGGATAGTAGAAAACGAGGACATTCTTGAGACCGCCATCGAGAATGCCTTTCACACCGGCAAGCGTTTCTAGGATCTCATCTTTGGTTAATGGAAAGGCCGCAGCCTCTTCAAACACGAGCTCGGCTTCATCTGTCTTTTTCACATAACCCATCAGACTTCCGTTTAGCGTGATGGTCGGAATGGGAGCATTCGAAATTTTGTACCAGTCTTGCCCGAACGTGCGAATCACGGACAGCGGGAATCGCAGCGAGTTGAGGATCAACGGTCGCCCGCGCTGGTAATGTCGCATGAGTCCGAGCTCGACCTCTTTGGGAATCACGATTTTCCCCTGATCCTCGTGAACGGCCGTGCCGTCGAGATCAGTAATAACAACACCCGACGTTGCGAATGAAGATTGCTCAATAAATTTTTGCAGCTTGTCTTCTGCTTCCGCACTCAAACGCATGAGGCCACAATAAAACGCACGTGTCACAAAATCATTTGTGAGGTTTTGTGTGAGCCACAAAAAGGCACAAAAGAATACACACAAAAGAATACAAATGAAGATTTGTACTTTTGTGCCTTTTTGTGGCTATAGTTTTAGCTATGGACCAAATGAACTTTGACCTTGCTCGTGCGCGCCGGGAGACGCCGGGGTGTGAGAATGTGCTTCATTTTAATAATGCGGGGGCGTCGTTGATGCCGCAGCCGGTGCTGGATGCGGTTGTCAATCACCTGCAACTTGAAGCTTCGATCGGTGGCTACGAAGCCAAGAACCGGCAGTTAGAGGCGGTCGAGCAGGTCTACGAGGCTGCCGCGCGCCTCGTCAATTGCACATCTGACGAAATTGCTTTCATCGAGAATGCAACGCGTGCGTGGGACATGGCGTTCTACGCAATTCCGTTTAAAGCCGGCGACCGCATACTCACCGCCAGAGCCGAATACAGCAGCAACTACATCGCTTACTTGCAGGTGGCACAGCGCACCGGTGCTGTAGTCGAAGCAATTCCCAACGATGAGCACGGGCAGTTATCGGTCGCAGCACTGCGCGAGATGATCGATGAGCGCGTCAAACTCATCAGCATCACGCATGTGCCGACGCAGGGAGGCCTCGTCAATCCCGCTGTCGAGGTGGGTGCTGTGGCGCGTGAGGCCGGCATTCTCTACCTCCTCGACGCGTGTCAGTCGGTGGGGCAAATGCCGATGGACGTGAAGCAGATCGGGTGCGACATGCTGTCGACCACCGGGCGCAAATACCTGCGCGGACCGCGTGGGACCGGTCTTCTGTACGTGAGGCGCGAACTGATCGAACAACTCGAACCGCCGTTTCTCGATCTACATGCAGCGACCTGGGTTGCAGACGACCACTACGAGATCCGCAACGATGCGCGTAGGTTTGAGAACTGGGAGATGTATTACGCCGGTAAAGTCGGACTTGGCGTTGCCATAGATTACGCATTGCGTTGGGATGTGGAGACAACGTGGACGCGAATCAAGATGCTGTCGCAGCAACTTCGTTCGCAACTGGTAGCTCTGGGTTTCGTGACGATTCACGATCTCGGCGTTGAACGGTGCGGCATCGTGACGTTCAACATAGAAGGCATAGCCGCGGACGAGGTGCAACGAAAACTCTTGGAAATGGGTATAAACGTTTCGGTATCATTGGAAGAAAGCGGGCGCCTGGATCTCGCCGAGCGAAAGATTTCACAGCTCGTCAGGGCGTCAGTGCATTACTACAACAGCGAGGAAGAGATCGAACGTTTCTGTGACGCCGTGGCTCGAGTGTTTGCGAAAAGGGGAGCGTAAACAATGCCTGATCAGGCAACCAGAGGAGTCTGCTTTGTCGTGATGGGTTTCGGCAAGAAGACGGATTTCGAATCCGGACGCACGCTCGATCTCGATAAGACTTACAAAAACATCATCAAACCCGCGGCTGAAGCCGCGCGCCTGAAGTGCGTGCGCGCCGATGAAATCGTGCACTCAGGCCTCATTGACCTGCCGATGTACGAGCAACTGCTAACGGCGGACGTCGTCGTCGCGGATCTCTCAACCTCAAACAAGAACGCCTTTTACGAACTCGGAGTGCGTCATGCGCTACGACCGCACACAACGATCGTCATCTGCGAGGACGGCATGAAGGCTTTCCCGTTCGATGTGAACCACGTTCTGGTTAGACAGTACCACCATCTCGGCGAGGACATCGGCTACAGCGAGGTGATCAGATTTCGCGACCAACTGACACAAGCGATGAATGAGATTCTCGACAACGATCCGCCGAAAGACGACAGTCCGATCTACACGATTATGCATGGTCTTACTCCACCGCTGCGCGCTGAGCAGACCCGCAGCAGAGGAGGAGATGTCTTGAGTGAAATCGCACCTCCTGCGCCTGCGCCGCAGCCCGGCGGAAGCGCTCTGAGCTACAACGCTCTCATGGAGCAAGTCGATGACGCTGAGGATCGCGGCGACTTCGTCAAGGCAACGACTCTGCTCGGCGAAATTCGCACTATGCTAAAAGCGGCTGACGCTAACAGACCCGAGGATCCAACCTTGGTCCAACGTCACGCCTTTGCGGCATACAAGAGCGAACATCCGTCACGTATGGAAGCATACGCACAAGCTTCGGAGATTTTGAAAGTACTCAATCCTGAAACTTCGAATGACACCGCAACGCTGGGCCTCTGGGGTGCTATTCAGAAACGTTTTTGGAATGAAACTCAAGATCGGTCTTACCTGGATCAGGCGGTGCGTGCGTACAGTCGTGGATTCTATCTGCGCAACGATTATTACAACGGGATCAATTACGCGTACCTGTTGAATGTGAGAGGGATCAACGCAGCCACGCGCGCCGAGGCGATTGCCGATTTTGTGGAAGCGGCGCGCATTCGCAGGGAGGTCATATCGATCTGTGAAGCGTTGCTGGAAAAGGAGCAGGTGTCAGAGGCGAACCAATACTGGATCAGGGTCACGATGGCTGAGGCATATTTAGGTATTGAAGATGAAGAGAACTGCAAACGAAAGCTCGAGGAGGCGGAGGCGTTATCGCCGGTCGAATGGATGAGGAAAACGACAGACCGGCGGTTGGAGAGTGTACGAGGTTTCCTCGATCAGTCACCGTTGAAGGATTTGTAGTTTTTCTCTGCGTACCTCTGCGTCCTCTGCGCCTCTGCGGTAAAAAAGCAGTTTCACCGCAGAGGCGCAGAGCACGCAGAGGTACGCAGAGAAGACTATGCCACTGGTGAACAGACGCGGCAGGGTTTGAAGCCGTGGGAGATTGCTTCGGACGCCGTCGAAAACCCGACGCGATTCTTGGACGAAATGCGCTCGACCCAGTCGCAGTTTTCAAGGTGATAAATACCCAACACAAGATTTCCGATAAACGGATCCGTCAATCCCGTCTTCGCCGACGGAGGCGGCAGACTCACCATCGGGTGCCATGAGCTGCCTCCACCCTGCGATGGTCCAACTGCTGGCTGCTGCCAGCCTATACTCAACCTCGCTCGCCGCGCCTTCATTCCGTCATCAATCGCTCGAAAAAGTCCAAACGTAAGACTCCCAATACTGAGACACACCAAAGCGATAAAGAGCGACACAAGAAAGTCGAACCCGATGAAGTTAATCACGAGGTAAATGGCCCAATACCAGATCAGAAAATACTTTCGTACGAATTCCTTTGAATAAAATATCGTGTTTCCCAGGACGTCGTTTGGATTGCTAACAGTCGCAGCCGCGGGTGGCGTTGCACCAAAGAGAGTTTGAAATGTCGACGACGATGGCGATGCCGGAACTGCCGGTCCGCGACTTCTTTCGTACCACGGTGTCCAACGAGCTGTCTTTGGTTCCAAAGGCGGCTGTGTTCGCGCCACCTCCCTTGTTTTAGTGGTGGCATCGATGTCAGCCGGCGCGGTCATCCATCCCGGCAACCCGGTTTTTGCTTGCACTAAATCAAGAACAGAAGGGACCTCCGCAGGCTCTCCAACCGCTGCTTCAGCAAGAACATCGGCAAGCCGCGAATGCTCCGGACCAATCTCTTTGACTTTTTTGAACAGACTCGACGAAGCGGGATCCATGAAGTCTGTCTTCGTAAAGATCAGGTTCTCATCATGATACTCGCTCCAAAGCTCAGGTCGTTCGGCGAGCGACAAGAGCGAAAGATAGATGACCAGCGAAGAGAAGCTATCGAGCTTCGCGTCGAAGTGCTGAGCGTCTCTGCGCGGATGTTGATAGTGCTGGTGTCCGACCTCGCTCGCCACCCATCCAGACATCCTCCTCACGTACATCCCATCGTGATCCACAAGGCGCAACTGTCCGTGTTCGACGATGATGTTCCCGTGCTGTAAATCGCCGTGTGCAATGCCTGACGTCTGCAGCGAGCTGAGCAGTCGTAACCATTCCTCCGAAAGGTGAAGCAGCACGTCCGATCGGTGCAGCATCTCGCGGATGTATAGATCGAGCGTCGGGCCTTCGATCCACTTCATGAAGAGAATCGGAAACCTGTTGCCGTTAACGAGTATGCCTTCCGGCGCATAACTGAATTCTGAGAGGTAGCCGACGGGCGATGTCCGAAGGTGTTCCTGGATGGCCCTGTATCGCTGATCGCGATCTCCGAGATAACCACGGAAGCATCGCACCGCGAAGTCGCCGTTGCCATTCATCGACTTGAGTTTGTAAACGTATGCAAACTGACCGGAGGTTACGAGCGGCATTCCCAGGCGATCGACTGCGGGGAGAGTATTCCGCAGGTGCGGATGCGCAAAGCAGATGGATGGGCACTGGATGGCTTCGGTGAAATGCCTTGCGGACGGCCAGTAGCGCGAGACGTGTCCGGTTTGTGTGGGAGGAACTGCCAACACTATTCTCCGCTGATTAATTCGATTCGCAGGACGGCGAGGTCGTCGTTCCTCATTCTGCCGGCCAGTCGTTCGTCGTCAAAAAGTTGCTTTAGCTCGTGGTCTTCCTTTGTCTTTAACAGTTCGTTCGGATCGAGGTCGCCTTTTTCGAAGCGTTCCAGGAACCAGCAAGCCATCGCATCTGAAAGTAACAGCAGTACGTCGCCGCTGTTACAATTTCCTGAGTCGATCACAACCGACGTCATACTCGTTTCGTGCATCGACGCATCGGAAGCGACGAGCACTGGAGCGCTGTTGAAGTTTTCCGGGTGGGAGAGAGGCAAGCTCTTCAACAAGCTTCCGTTACGACAGTATAGTAAACATGAATCGCCCAGCGCGATTGCTTTCCACGAAGGCGAGTAGGTTTTGAAATCGAGCTCAACACCCACAAGGGCCGCAAACGAACCAGTGCGCGCCTTCTCCTCCGAATACCACGATAAGTTTAGACCGTTCCACGAGTCGTGAAGTTCCCGACCTTCGTTAGCAACCCACTCGCGAAACTCTTCCGCAGTGAGCGCTGAGTGGGTCTGTACCCAATTCTGCGCCAGTCTCCTGGCCCAGTTGCGCGCGTCGAAGGCTTCGGTGGCGCCGTCGGTGACGGCGAACCTGCAAGTCTCCGCGTCTTCTGCAATAAAGTCTTCACACTCAGCGACTTCATGGTCCAACTTCGGCAGCAGCAACTGTCGAGTTTGCAGTTCCCAGGTTGCGGTCTGTTGGGCAGAACTCAAGCCAGCTCCGTTCTGCGATCATCATCCATCCATCTGTAAGGCGTCATGCCCGTGAGACTCGTGCCGATTTCGTAGAACTGAACGATGGACGATGGGTCACCATTGAATACGAACCCCCTGGAACCTTCCACCACGTTGACTCCGAGTTGTGCCGCAGCCGACAGGAAATTGGGAGGCAGTCGACTCGAGATCTGAAACAGCGAGCGTGCAAATCCGTCGGGCAGGGAAGCCTCTTCCGTCGGATACTCGATCTTAGCTGCTCGACGGGAGGAGATGTGACAGTTAAATAAGAGCACCGCGCCGTCGTCTGTACCGAGCGACATGATCTGTTGACCGATCTCATCCGGATCGCCGTCGCTGGACTCACCATCGGTGAGATGCAACACGGTCGGTGGAAAGCCGTGCGGATGGTCCTTCAGCCAGTGCTCGAGGATGTCTTTCACTTTCCGCAGTGCGTCACACATCGGCGTCTTCCCGTCCGCGGCGGGATGGATCCAAACCGGGTAGCGCACGGGAATCTCGACCCATCCTCCTGCACCGTCTGAGACACGCTTGTAACTACTCTTAACCTGCAACGGATAATCAGCCACCTGCGAAATCGGCACCATCTGTCGGGCGCCGAGTTCAGCAGAAAAGCAGGTTCCGACGTTCCGTCCGTAGCCGATGACTGAGATGTAATAGTAGTTCCTGACTTCCTCGGTTTTGGTGCAGCGAATCACGAGGTCGTGCAGCGTGTGATTGACGACTTCCGCGACAAAGTCGGCCTTTTTTCGGGACGAGTCGCCGCTGAAAGGATCGGACATGGAACCTGATTGGTCGATTAGAAGAACAATGCAGGTGGGGTTTGCGCGAGTGATCTGGGCCGAATACATCGCCGCCTATTCTATTACTGAGTGCTCTGACTCCAAAGTGCGCGAATGCTGAGATAGGTTACCAGGGAGAGTACGGTCAACGATTGTTCGAAAATGTCTGACAGGATCGCGGCCGCGACCTGCAGTGGCCACAGGCCGCCGGTAGCGAAAGCCAGAATCTCCACAACACCCACGGGCACAGCCATAACCATCCCGAGCACGAGTAACGCGCCGAGAATGTTCCAGCGATGACCCTTGGTTGAATCACGACTCGTCTCGAGGGCTCCTGTTACGGAGCTGTTTTCGAGGATGACTATCGGATAAGCCACGATCAGAGACAGGTAAATGACAATGCCGGGAATGATACACAACGCAAAACCGAGTGCCTGAAGTATGAACGAAAGAGCGGCGCAAAGTATTAGCTTGCCGAGCTTGCTGAAACCCCAGCGATAGGATTCGTTGATCCCCGGCGCAACGCCGGTCTGCATCACTTTCATCAGCGCATAGACTAAAGCGGGCGTTACCAGAACGTTGCACACGTGATCCAGAAGGATGACCCCGACCGTTAATTGCCAGTTATCGGGAAGGTTTTCGAGATTCAGAATCCTGAAAACCTCGAAAGGCGCAACGATGACGATTACGATCTTCGTAATCAACCAAAAGTTTCGGAAAAACAGCTTTAAGGTTGGTCCAAGTATGTCGCCGACGTCATTTAAGGGGCGGATTGAGCTGAGTGTTGTGGCGCCTGGGTTGGGGGGTTCATAAGCAGGGTCGGTCATGAGAGCTTCTCAGTCGCGAGGAATCGAAGTGTGCGAGGCGAGTTGCACGATCAGAATCTAACGCAGGAGAGTTAAGAAGAGCAAGCTTTCAAAGCGAGGTGGTGACCTATTGAAGTTTTTCTCTGCGAATCTCTGCGTTCCTCTGCGTCTCTGCGGTAAACGGCGCGTTAAGTATATTAACCGCAGAGGCGCAGAGGAACGCAGAGATTCGCAGAGTTGAACCCAGGCACTACCAAAAGCGAGTTGCACTTTGGCCTGAAACGTATTTAACCCTATAGACATTATGTTTAGATACCCGTCTGCTGACTCAGAGAAGGAGAGGAATAAATGTCCGAGAATCCAGCAATACCAAAAGAACTTTGTGAGCCAGTTCAGTATCTTGGTACTGAATCAGAGCGCCTGGAAGATGGAATCGCTTTATGCCTGTCGGGTGGGGGCTACCGCGCTATGCTCTTTCACACCGGTGTATTGTGGCGGCTGAATGAAATCGGTTTGTTACCAAAATTGAACCGGATTTCGAGCGTTTCGGGAGGTTCGATCACAGCCGGTGTGCTCGCCTTCAACTGGAAAAACCTCAATTTCCAAAATGGATCCGCTTCGAATTTTAACGACGTAATCGTGAAACCGATCAGGCGACTGGCCGATCGTACGATCGACGTGTCGTCGGTTCTGACGGGGACGCTCTGGTTTGGCAGTGTCGGCGACAAGATAGCCGATGCTTATCGAGATAATCTCTTTGGTCGCGCGACTCTTCAGGACATAGTCGACGAAGTGCCCGGCGTGTCGCCTCGCTTTGTCTTCAACGCAACCAATGTGCAGTCAGGCGTGCTGTGGCGCTTCATGAAGCAGTACATGCGTGACTATCGCGTTGGCGAAGTAAAGAATCCTAAGGTTGAGCTAGCGGTTGCTGTTGCCGCGTCATCAGCTTTTCCGCCAGTGCTTTCTCCCGTCGAATTAGATCTCGATCCCGAAGACTTCACGCCAAACAGCGGTACCGATCTGCAAGGCAATGACTTCAGGACGCAGGTCGTCCTCACCGACGGAGGTGTTTACGACAATCTGGGCCTCGAAACAGCCTGGAAGCGATACAAAACAATTCTCGTCAGCGATGCCGGCGGCGGCTTTGGTGCTGAAGCAGACCCCCAAAGAGACTGGGTCAGACACTCTGCGCGCATCCTGTTTGTGATCGACAACCAGGTCAGGAGTTTGCGCAAGCGACAGATCGTGGGTGCATATCTCGCGAAGATCCGGTCAGGCGCTTATTGGTCGGTCAGTGAAAACCTGGATGCCTTTGCTGCCACTAATCCTCTCAAGTGTCCATTCGCGAGCACTTCGCGCCTCGCCGGGGTCGAAACGCGACTCAAGAAACTGGATCCATCAACACAGGAGAAATTGATTAATTGGGGATACGCAGCATCGGCGTGGAGGTATAGCCAGTTCTATGACACCTCGATCCCACCCGCCTCGACATTTCCTTTTCCGCAAGCAGGAGTTTGAGGAGGCATATGGCAGGCACGATTGTTGAAGGTCGCAACGTCGCTGACAACGTTACGCTGACTCCTGACTTTTGCATCATCGGATCCGGGGCTGGCGGCGGTGTGTGCGCTTTGAAGTTAACCGAAGCGGGTTTCGACGTTCTGGTCCTGGAAGAAGGGCCCAACATTCCAAAAGAAAAAGGACCAGCGCCCGCGCAGGAGCGAAAGATGCTCAACGAGCGCGAGGTCGAAATGTACAAGCTGCTCTACCAGGAAGGCGCGACGCGTCTGACGAAAAACGGCGGCGTGAAGATTTTGCAGGGACGCTGTCTCGGCGGCGGCACTGCTGTGAACTGGTCCGCCTGTTTGCCGCCGCGCCTCGAAACGCTTGACGAATGGCAAAAGCGCGGACTCCCGTTTACACGTCAAAACCTCGATCCGTACCTGCGCGAAGTTGCGAACTATCTGCCTATCGTTCGCAACGACAAGTACAACACGTCGGCGCGCATGTTCATGTTGGGATGCGCAAAGCACGACATTCCACACGAGAACCTGCCAAACAACACACACAATTGCCGCGAGTGCGGCAGTTGCGGTGTTGGTTGTCCCTACGATCGCAAGATGAGCGGCTTTGTAAAGTGGCTGCCGGACGCGGTCGCACTCGGAGCGACGATCTACACGGACACGAAAGTGGACCGGCTGAAAGCCAGCGGAGATCAAATCCGCGAAGTGCACGCGCACTTCATTGACGGCAAAACGCGCCCGACCAAACGGAAACTTGTAGTTAAGCCTACGAAGGGCGTGGTGATGGCGGCTGGAGCCATCGGCACTCCGAGTATCCTGCTGCGTTCCGATCTCGATCTCGACAATCGAGTCGGGAAGTACACGCACATACATCCCACAACTATCACGATTGGCAAGTATCCCGACAATACGTTTCCGGCTTACGGTGTGCCGGACAATATGTGGACGCCGAAGTTTGCGCCTGGTCCAACTGGTTACCTGATCGAAACCGGATCGTTCTATCCTGTGCTCTCCGCGTCGGCTACGCTCCAGCATGGCGACGAACTGCATCGCATCATGCGCGATTACTATCCGACCGGCGCCATTTCGTATGCGCATCACACAACCGGATTTGACGAAGACGAGAAATATGGCACCGTCGAACTCGACAGGAATGGCGATCCTGAATTGGACTACAAGATTCCCAAAGCGAATGTGAAGCCGATGCAGGAAAGTCTGGTGATGATGGCGCGAATCCACCTCGCCGCAGGTGCGACATCTGTTTACGTCCTGCGAAACCCGCCGCTCGAGGTCAAGCAGGGCGATACGTTCAACGCGATCAGACAGATCGACTTCAGAAGTCCACAGCGTGCAACGATTTTTACGGTCCACGTGATGGGTGGATGTCAGATGAACAAGGACAACAAGCGTCGCTGCGTCAATGAGGACTTTACATTTAGTGGAAAGAAAAACCTGTGGGTAGCTGACGGGTCGATATTTCCGACGGCGCTCGGTGCAAATCCCCAGGTGACGATCTACTCGCTGGCGCTCTGGGCCGCGCGACAAATCTGCGACCGACATCAGCGACCGTTTCAGTTCAATCACCAGCAGGGAGGTGACTGGCCGTGGCCGGGGTACTAAATTCTATACTTGCAGCAGCGGCGAATCCGAAGAAGAGAAGTGAAGTTACTGCCACTACCTTCGACTGTCTGGACAAGAAGACCGCCTTAATCCTGTTTGCTGTCGCAGAGGCAGTGCTGGGAGAGGGGTTTCTGCTCAAAGCGCCTCGCTTTGTCGAAACAGTCGATGACTACCTGAACTACCAGCGACCGCAGCAGCGAGATCAGTTTCTCCTCGCATTACTCATCGCCGAGGTCACGTACGGTCCACTGATTAGCGGCAACTTCAAACACTTCTCGCATCTATCGCTCGCGGATCGACGAAAAATTCTCGAGAAGCTGAGATCGAGTGGTCAAGAGTTACGCCGGAACATCTACGCTGCTTTTGTGAACGTTTCTGCGTCGACTTATTACGCGAGCGACCTGACATGGCCGGATTTGAATTACAAGGGCGTAAGCGTGGACCATCCGGATATTCTGACCCAGCTTCCGCCGATTCCATGGCGTCCGAAAGATCTGCGCCCAATAGAACCGTAAACGGGATGACTGCCGCAAAAAAAGCACAAAAGGGCAAATAATGATTTTGTACCTTTTGTGCCTTTTTGTGGCTACACCTTAACTTGTCTTGCGCGGGTTCGAGATAGCACCGCCGTCCACCGTCTCACCCTTCCGTGAGATCACCTGAAAATGCATTTGCTTATCGTTGATCTCGATGAGCATAAACGACATGTCGCGATCGTAGGCCTTTTCAGTCAGCGGCGAGCCTTCCCTTACGTCACCTTGTCTTAACTTTCCACCGGATCCCGAGATGAAGTAATAGATACCTTTTTGCGGTTTGATCCGTTCATAGAAGTGTTCGTGACCGGCAAAGACGACGCTCACGCCATGCTTCACAAATATCGGCTCGACGATCTCCCGCAGTTTCGTGTCTGAGCCATGCGCGCCGCCGGACGAATACGGTGGATGGTGGAAATAGGCGATCTTCCAAGTAGTTGTGTCGGTAGCAAGTTTTTCATTCAACCAGTCAACTTGCTTCTTATCCATGTAGTTGCTGTTCAGCGAGTAGAAGCTGACATTACCCTTTTTGAAGTGGTAATACTCCTGGCCCTCCATGTTGAAGTATTCGTAAAACCGCTGATTCGACTCGTCGTGATTGCCGAGTGCGGCGTAGAACTTCACCTTCTGGTCCAACAATGGGCGGTAGATGTTTTCAAACTTCTGTTTATAGTCGACGGCTTTTTCGCCGCCATACATGTTGTCGCCCATCATGAGCACGAACTCAAACGGAAACACCTGGTGATAACGCAGCATGACCTGGGCGAGCTCCAATTGCTGGTGTGTACCTGTTCCCGTATCGCCAATGACGACGAAGCGCACGGAGTCCTGCTTGTTAGGCAGGTTGAGCGTGACTGGCGCGGCGACAGCCGATTTTCCGTTGGTGGCCGGCGAAGTATTCTGAGCGTTGACGCTGGAGAGAGTTACAAGAAAAGTCAGAATCAGTGACGAAATAATAATGCGTTTCATTAGTTCAACCTCAATTACGGAAGCGCGTTGGTCATGTAGTCGACAATCAATCCGTTCTCACGATCGACGAGCAGCAGGTTCGACCGGACAAAGCGGTAGCGTAACTGCTTCGGCAGTTGCGGCAGTCGCATCAAAAGCGTGGCAGGCATTTCCAGCAACTCCTGCGATTCCGGATACGGGTAGTTGACGCGTAGTGGGACCTCTTTATTTTCTGACTCGCGCAGCACTGTGTCGCGCAATTCGATTTTATCTTTACCCTTGAACTCGTCCTTTATTATGGCGCGGATATACGTCGCTGCTTCCGGCGTAAACACATCGCCTGGTTTCGCGCCTGTTCGTGCGGCTCTCACTCGTTCCTGAAATTGCTTTTTGTGCGTTTCGATTTCTTCAGGCTTGGCTTCTTTTGAAAGCTTCGGCATCTGCGCTTCCAACTGCTCACGCATTTTCGTGTAAGCCTTTGCTCTTTGCTCGAACGTTTCGGCAATCTGTTTCTCGTTGGGAGATAACACGTGTGCCGTCTGACCTTTTGCGGATTGATGAACTGTTACGAGGCAGAGTGCTACAGCCCCGACGATCGCGAGTACTGGATTGATTCTCATGGCTCTTTTCACCTACACCGCTAAAAGCAAGTACGGTACCGTACGAGCGGCTGAGTCACGGCATTACGCGTTTAGTGAGTTGGATGGAGAGGTCGTGCCTGACGGTGAAATATTCCCGTTCGTCTCTGTCCGATCTCAATACGAATCGAGAGGCTGAATCCTGTAAGATTGAACAGGAGAGAAGCAATCATGACACAACACGATCAAGACGATTCTGTACGAAAGCATGTGCTCTACCTCTTGCGCGGTGGTGGCGCGCACATGTCATTTGACGACGTCGTAAACAGCTTTCCAGCAGACTTGTGCAATCGTCAGGTTGAAGGACTACCCTACACGCCGTGGCAGGTGCTCGAACACATGCGCCTCGCGCAATGGGACATACTCGAGTTTAGCCGCGATCCGGATCACGTCTCACCTGAGTTTCCGAGGGGCTATTGGCCCAAGCCGGACGATCTGGGAACTCCGGTGTCGTGGCAAAAAACGATCGATGAGTTTCGGAAGGACCTGCAACAGATGGAAGCACTCGTCGAGGATCCGTCAACGGATTTATACGCGAAGATACCGCACGGCGATGGGCAAACGGTCTTGCGTGAAGCGCTTTTGATCGCAGACCACAATGCCTACCATCTCGGCGTGCTGACAGTAATGGGTCGAATTGTGAAGACTGTTCCTAAGTGACTGCAGCCAGCACCCGCAGCGATTTTTCTATTCCGTCAAACGCGGCGCCGAGTACGTCTTCGTTACCCAGGTACACCAGTCGAAAGTATCCTGCTTGCGGATCGCTTCCAAAACCGGAGCCATGGACCACGAGCACATTCGACGCTTCGAGCAAGTCGAGAACAAACTGCTCGTCGGTTCGGCCGCCCATGTCTTCTACATGGACCATCAGATAAAAAGCCGCGTCGGGAAGAGTACAACTTAAACCCTCGATTCCAGCCACGCGCTTCACGGCGTAATCGCGCCGCGTGCGGATCTCTTCAGTGAACTTGCGTATGGAACGCTGATCGCCCAGCAGTGCGGGTTCGATCGCGTACTGCGCGATCGTCGGCGAACAGAGGCGGCCACCCGCGAGTCGCAGAGTTGCGGATTTGAGATCGCGAGTTTGCGGCGAAGGGACAAAGCGCATCCAGCCGACACGCCAGCCGGAGAGCATGTGAGTTTTAGACAGGCTCTCCAGAACGACGACTGCTGCGCCTGCGTCGCGAGCCAAAACCGAAGCAGACGTGGGCGGTTTCTCGAAGCAGAGCTCTCGATAGACCTCATCGCTGATTACGAGGAGGTTGTGTTTCGCGGCGAGCTCGAGAAGCGCCTTCGTTGTTTCGTCTGCCGTGATCGCACCGGTTGGATTGCTCGGATTGATGAGAACGATTGCACGCGTCCGGTCATTAATCAGCGAACTGACCTCATCCAACGACGGTTGCCAGTTCGACTTGTGATTAAGGTTGTAGTAGCGAGCTTTTACAGTGAGCTTGCTCAGAATCGCGGAGTAGATTGGGTAACCAGGAGCGGGCAACAACACTTCATCACCCGGATTTACCAGAGCCGTGAGCAGGAGATCTGCTGCTTCCGATGCTCCCGAGGTGAGTAAGACGTCGTCGGGTGACGTTTCTGCACCACCTAACGCGCTTGCGTATTGGGCCACGGCCTGTCGACCTTCAAGCAAACCGGCGGAGTGTGAATAGCCGGTGAACTTGTTGCGGGTTGCACGATCGACTGCCTCGATGATTTCAGCCGGAGGTCGAAAGCCGAATGACTGGGGGTCGCCGATGTTTAAGTAGATAACTTTGCGACCGCGTCGTTCGAGGGCTTCAGCAGCTTGAACAATATTGCGAATCGCGTAGACGAAATTAGTGGCACGTTCGGACGGGAGAATCATGCGGCGTATTATAGTTTGAGTGGTCCGATTCTCCGAAATGCCCCCAGCAATGAACGCCGAAGGCGTTGGCTAATTCCAGCCCAGGGTTGGAGCGCAAGCTGTTCATTATAATGACATCCTTTACACATCGTTATCATGACAACGGGCCTTTTCATTCTCCCCAAGCTTTAGCTTGGGGGGACACCGCTCCAGAATCGGGAAAACCATTTAAATGGTTTTCAAGAATAGGAGACAACGAGGACCCCAAGCTAAAGCTTGGGGAGAATGAGAAAGGCCGCTTACAACCGGCTCGGGAAAAAACAAACTGTAAAGGATGTCATGATAATGAACAG
>JBIOUJ010000190.1:0-6143 GCA_044867025.1 Pyrinomonadaceae bacterium
CATTTAAATGGTTTTCCCGATTCTGGAGCGGTGTCCCCCAAGCTAAAGCTTGGGGAGAATGAAAAGGCCCGCTGTCATGATAACGATGTGTAAAGGATGTCATGATAATGAACAGCGTAGCGAGAACCCTGGGTAATCGAATCAAAATGTATTTTGAACGCTGAAAGCGTTCACCAATTGCCGAACCCTTTCAGGGTTCGAAAATACATTTGGATTCGATTACCCAGGGTTCTCGCTACGCTTGAACCCTGGGCTGAAATTAGCGAACGCCTTCGGCGTTATTCCGACGGAATCTGTGAGGGTTAATGTCGCACAGGCCTAACGCTTTCAGCGTTAAATCGCGATTTATAATTCTCTTCCCTTTATCAGCGGCCCTTTCTCATTCTCCCCAAGCTTTAGCTTGGGGAAGACCGCTCCGAAATCATTGAAAACCATTTAAATGGTTTTCAGGGATCGCGCGCAACGAGGGCCCCAAGCTAAAGCTTGGGGAGAATGAGAAGTCCGTCGGCGGATTATTTCGTACTGCGAGGTTTTTTCTTTGTTTTGGGCTTCCGTATCGGAGTAGACGAGCCCTCAGTGGATTCAGATGACGAAAACCAGTCCAGCCATTCTCGAACCACCTGGAGCTTCTTCGAGTTCACTCGATAGATCCGGGTGCGTCCACGTTTTTCGTATACGAGTAGTCCCGCGCGTTCGAGAACCCGCAGATGCCGGCTCGTCGTAGGCCAGGTATGCTGGAAACGCTCGTCGATCTCTCCCGCAGTCATCGTTCCACCTCGAAACTGCACGACGAGCAACACGTGCCGCCTCGAAGGGTGCGAGAGCGCTGAAAACACGGCATCGAGTTCTTCAAGCCGCTTCTTAGGATCAGATTTCCGCAAAATTTACTGTTACGGGTTCGATTGGCCAGAAATTCATCTCGTCGGCCAAAGCTCCCATCGGCTCCCAAACCGACATCACTTCCGGAGTCTGATGAGCGACGCCAGGCGAATCCGAATTTTTCCATGAGAACATCTCGATGAATACAGTCTTGCCGGTTTTATCTCTCGCGCGGAGTACGCGAGCGGCCTCGTCTGTCGCCAGGCCTACACTGCGCAGCGTCGGCCAATGCTTTTCGAGCAGCGAAAGAAACTCTGCTTCTTTTCCATCTTTAACACGGTATGTGCACAGCATCCTGACTGGGTTTGATCCGTCCATAACTACCCTCCTAAAAATTTGAACAGCAGAATACTTAGCACACTTGCTAACAATTAACAAGCGGACAATTAGCCGATTCGCTAAGTATGTGCGCGCTACTTGTAGATCGGATAGGCGGGGCGTTTGGGAGTTTTTGTTCGTGTCTTCTTCAGTGCGTCTATTGCCAATTGCACTGCTTTTTCCAATTGCGGATCGCGGCCCGCGCGCCATTCAGGCGGCATGATCTCGATTTGGTAGTCAGGCGTGACCCCGCGATTTTCCAGTAACCACGTTCCAGTCTCCGGATCGTACCAACCCCAGTCGGGCACCTGGAACGTCCCTCCATCAATCAACTGGTATCTCGTCGCGCCGATTCCCGCACCACTCGTGCGGGTGCCGACCACTGGTCCAACTTTCGCTCTTTGCCACATCCATGGGAAAGTGTCGCCGCCCGAACCCGCCATCTCATTTGTCAGCAGAACTTTTGGACCATCGATACTACCCGTGGGAATACGTATGTCTTCCGTGTCGCGTAACTGAGCATGCTGCAACGGAACTCTCCTCAAAGTGTCAATCACGTAGTCCGCCGCGCGCCCACCTTCATTGAACCTGGCGTCAATAATTATTCCCTGCTTATCCAGTTGCGCGTAAAAGTCACGGTTGAAAACGTTGTAACCGGCATCACTGGTGTCGGGCATGTAAACGTATCCGAGTTTTCCACCAGACATCTGCGCGACCTTGAGACGATTGCCTTCACTCCAATCATACAGTCGGAGTTGGTATTCACTGGCGATTGGAACGACGGTTACCGTGCGTGCATTCTGACCGTCAGGCGTTGGTCCAACTCTGAGTGCGACCGTCTTGTTTGCTTTATTGACAAAGTAACGGTAAAGACTCTCGTCAGCATTGATCTCAACGCCATCAACTGACAAAAGGTATTCGCCGGCCTTCACATTGACGCCGGGTTGGGAAAGAGGACTCGCTATCCGCTGCGTGTTATCACCGCGCAGAATTCGTTTGAACCGGTAACGGCCGTTATTGATCTCCAGGTCAGCACCCAGCAGGCCGACGGTTTCTTCGGCGCCGCCCTTCGGAGCATCCCCGTCGCCTCCGGATACGGCCATGTGGCTGGTCGACAGATGCGAAAACATCTCCCTGAACAAAGCGTTCAACTCCTCGCGAGTGGCGATATTCGGTAAGTAAGTAGCGTAGTGTGCCTGGAGTTCCGCGAGATTTTGTCCGTGCAGATTGGGATCGTAAAAGGCTTCGCGCATACGGCGCCACGCTTCGCCGAACATCTGTTTCCATTCTTCGCGCGGGTTAATCGTGAGCTCGATCGGTTTCAATTGAACGCGACCTTGATCCGGCTTGGGCGGCGCGTCAGTAGACACGATTGACCAAACACCCTGCCGGCGCAATGCGAGACGGCTGCCGTCGTAGGTGACGCGATAGTTTCCAGCGCCTTCGATGAACTTTTCCAGGCCCTTCTTTCCTGCAACAAACTTGTGCAGCGTTGGTCCTTCGACGATGAAGAGCGTGCCGGGGCGGCCTGCCATGATTCGACCCGCCTGCCCGGGCCAAAACGGCATGAGCAGAACGCGATCGCCGAGGTTGTCTTGATCGATAACGACGCGATCCGTCTTCATCGCGGCGCTCGCTTCAGTCGCGAGCAGGGGCGACGGATCATTTGCGTTGAGGACTACGGCGTAGAGACTTCGCGCAACCTGCGACCGAAACGGAAACCCGGCCATGCTCTGTGACTCGACTAATCCGGTTCGATTGCCGCCGAGGAAGTACAGGTATTTCCCGTTGTTGTCGAAGAGCGGCGTTTGCGCGTCGATGTGAGGACTGGTGACGGTCAGTGTCTTGCCTGTGTCAAACGAGTAGAGCGTGATTGACCGCACGCGTTGAAAAATCAATTTCGAATACGCGAGCCAGCGGCTATCGGGCGACCACACAGGCTGAAAGGTGAAGTCGCCGTCCGTGTGCTGCATTTTGTCAATTCGACGAACCGCATTCTGGTCCAGATCGAAGCACAACAGATTCAAGTGAGTATCCGAGAACACAAGCTTCTTCGAATCAGGCGACCACGCCAGTTCGTTGTAGAGAGAGGGCTTCTTTTCAATCGGAATACGTCGTGTTGGACCACCGGCTGCGGGTCGCAGGTGTAGTTCCGTTTCTCCGGATTCGTCCGAGAAGTACGCGATCCATTTTCCGTCGGGTGACTGAACCGGAAGCCGCTCGGCGGCAGCGCCCGTTTTCGTGATGTTCGTAACTTCGCCTGTCGAGGTATTCGCGGTGAAGATCTCACCTCTGATTCCCATTAGTAAGTGACTTGCGTCCGGCGCCAGCGCGATCCAGTTGGTCCATTGAACCGCGTCGATCTTTCGTGGTCTAACTTCCGGAAAGTCTTCAGTGATGCGCACATCGACAGGTGTGACTTGACTGGTCTGAAGATTGAAAAGGTGCAGTTGTCCGTTATGGTTGAAGACAATTGACTCGCCGTCCGTCGAAGCTGACCTGATGCCGTATTTCTCAAAACGAGTAAGCTGCGTCACCGTTTTCTTCATCGTGTCGTACGAAAAAAGGTTTTCAGTGCCGTCACGATCTGAGACGAAATAGACCTTGTCTCGAACCCACATGGGATCGGTGTCGTTGAAATTACCGTGAGGTATGGCCTCGGTGGTAGCGTCGCTTAACTTCACTAGCCAGATCGGGTTTGTGGCTCCACCGCGATAGTTTCGCCAGGCGAAAATCTCTCGTCTAACGATTAGGGGTGTGTACGCAATGCGATCTCCGGCCGGAGAAAACGAACCTTGCCAACCACGAGGCACAGGCACTTCGGTGGCGAAACCGCCTTGCGCGGGAACGAGGAAGAGTTGGCCAACCAGCGGTGACGTTCGATTGCGGAATGACAGAATCAGAACGTTCTTGCCATCGGGCGTCCAATTGACGGGAAGGTCCAGGTCTGGATGATAAGTGACACGACGTTCTTCGCCGCCGCTTGCAGAAGCGACATAAATGTCCCACGCCAATGGACCAGCAATCGGATTCAAACGTGCGAATGCGATTTTAGAACCATCGGGAGAGAAGACGGGATAGATCTCGCGCGCCGGATCCGTGGTCAACCGCCGCGCAGTTCCTCCGCTCCGATCGACGGTCCAAATGTCACCGCCGTAGGAGAAAGAAATCTGTGTTTTGCTTAACGTTGGGTTCTCGAGCAGGAGCGGGGCTTGCGCGTGGCCGCGATCAACAGCACCCGACAGCAGGAATATGCATAGGAAACTCCGGAAGAGAAAGGTCATGTCAGAGGTAAATACCATAACGTGAAGAATAACTGTAGGGTGGCTTTGCCTCAAAAGTCTCTATTATTCACACCAGGCTTTAGCCTGCTGACTAAACGTAACACTAAAGCAGAAAACCGTTTCAACGGTTTGCAATCTTTCCCGCAGGAAACCGTTGAAACGGTTTCTGGGTAATGGTCTGCACAAGCACCAGGCTAAAGCCTCGTGTGAATGAAAGAGACTTTTGAGGCAAAGCGCTGTAGGGTGCAGTTCAGAGTTCAACCTTTAGGTTGCTGTCGCGAAGGAGCAAGCTAAAGGTTGAACTCTGAACCGCTCTACGGAGCAAGGTTTGCGTCGAGCCACTCTCGATCGCTGGAGGCGTTTTAGGTTGTGCGTTAGCGCCGTTTCCAAAACAAAAAGCCAACAGCAAAGAGAATGCTATCGAAGATAAGCGAATCATCTTTGTTTGATTCGCGTTTGGTAGAGTGATATAACGCGGCCGCAGGCCCCCGATGGACCACACCGAGAGCCATAAGGAGAAGAAGGCAAATGAACAACGCACAGTCTACCGAAAAATGCGGTCATACACCGTGCAAATGCCCGCCCGCCGAAGGCGATGAGTATTGCAGCCTACACTGTAAAAACGCGGCTGGCGGGCATGAGAAGAACTGTAGTTGCGGCCATCCTGACTGCCTGTAACTGGAGCGCAGTGCGGACTATTGCTTCTGCGGCTTGAGTTCCCAGAGCACGTTTACGATGACCCACTTGCCGTTGAACTTTGCCATGTGGAGATAGTCGATCCACTCAGAAGCAACAACCTTTACGCTGGCTGCATTTTCGAAAACATCAAGAATCGTAACATCCTTCTGCTGTTTTTCTGCCGGCGTGCTCTTACCGCCGCCGCGTCTTGTTCCCAGCACGAGCGACATGGCGCTCATCTGGTCTAGTCGACTATTGCCCTGGGGATTCGATCGTACGATTCGCTTGGCCAATTCCGGATGAAGAGCGCGCTCCATTCGCTCCGCGTTTCCCTCGTACCAGCCCTCAATGTAGTCGAGAGCGGTCTGTTTGATCGCCGCATCATTCGCGGACTGAGCATTGGCGTTCGAGACAACTGACAGGAACATAATACATATCACAGTGATAAGCATTCGCTTCATGATGGTCTCCTGATCTGAAGAAGGGATTCGAGCCAGTGATTTACGAACCTGGCGGTCGTACTGTTTCGACAAGATTCAGAAATGACTAAAGGCGGAATTGCGGTGAGGCGTCAGCGCAATTCTCACTATACGCAGGCATTAGCACCCATTCATCATTCGGAGTCTGTGTGGCTCTATCACCAAAATGCTGCGATACATGAGTCTCAATACGCTTGAATCCCTCAATTCTTTGAGCGCCTGCGAGGTTTGTTGGCGAGATGCACCAATCAGATTTGCGAGATCCTGCTGAGTTATTTTTATTCTTACAGGCCGCTCTGGCGTGCTGCCAGACTCTTTGATCATCAGGTCAATCAAAGCTTCCCTGACCCTGCGCGAAACATCGTTGCAAATGACATTAACCAACTGGGCTTCGGCCTTCTTTAGCCTCAGACCGACCGATTTCAGCAATTGAAACGACAATTCCGGATAGGCCATCAACAGCGATTCGAAGTCCTTTCTACGTATTTCACATACCAACGAAGCC
>JBIOUJ010000191.1:0-3042 GCA_044867025.1 Pyrinomonadaceae bacterium
AGATCGGCAATCTGCGTTCATCTGCGTTCATCTGCGGCTCGCTTTGCCTTTTTACTTTTGCCTTGATTATGATGCTACGTTCCACTTTTGACACCGGGAAACGAGATCCATAATGAGTCAATCCCAACCAGCGGTTGCGCAACTTCCGGGTATTCCACTCACCACACTTTCTGAAGACGAGACGATGTTTCGCGCCAGCGTGCGCGAATTTGCCGAAGGCGAGATCCGCCCGCGCGTCGAGCACATGGACGAAGCGGCCAAGCTCGATCCGGCAATCATCAAGCAGTGTTTCGACCTCGGATTGATGGGTATCGAAACGCCTGAAGAATTCGGCGGAGCGGGTGCGAACTTCTTCACCGCGATTCTCGCCGTCGAAGAACTCTCGCGCGTCGATGCGTCGGTCGGCGTCTTTGTCGACGTGCAAAACACGCTTGTCAATAACGCTTTCATTCGTTGGGGCACGCCGGAACAGAAAAAGAAGTACCTGACGAAACTCGCAGCCGACAGCGTCGGCGCTTACGCGCTGAGCGAACCCGGCTCGGGCTCTGACGCGTTTGCCATGCAGACGCGAGCGGTCGACAACGGCGATCATTACGTGCTCAACGGCCGCAAGCTCTGGATCACAAACGGAATCGAAGCCGAGATCTTCGTCCTTTTTGCGAATGCGAATCCGGAGGCGGGGTATCGAGGCATCACCGCTTTCGTAGTCGAAAAAAGCTTTCCGGGTTTTTCGATCGGAAAGAAGGAAAACAAACTCGGCATCCGCGCGTCGTCGACCGTCGAGCTGATACTCGAAGACTGCAAGGTGCCGAAAGAGAACGTGCTCGGCGAGCCCGGCAAGGGTTACAAGATCTCGATCGAGACGTTGAATGAAGGCCGTATCGGAATCGGCGCGCAGATGATCGGCATCGCGGCGGGCGCGCTCGAGAGTGCACTGCGCTACACGGCGGAACGACAACAGTTCGGGAAAGCGATCAACCAGTTTCAGGGAGTTCAATTTCAACTCGCGGAGATGGCGACGGAGTTGGAAGCCGCGCGCCTGATGGTCTACAACGCCGCGCGCATGAAAGACGCAGGTGTGAATTTCGTCAAGGAAGCAGCGATGGCGAAACTCTACTCGTCGCGCGTCGCCGAGCGCGTCAGCTCGAAAGCCATCGAGTTGTACGGCGGCTATGGGTATGTGAAAGATTATCCGGTTGAAAAATACTGGCGCGACTCGAAGATCGGCGCCATCTACGAAGGCACCTCGAATATGCAACTACAAACTATCGCAAAGTTGATTATCGGAAAATGACGTCTCGCATTGACATATTCGAGCAGATGCTCGCGAGCGATCCGGGGAACACGGCGGTGCTGTTCGGGCTGGCGAAGGAATACGAGAAGGCCGGCCGCGACGACAAGTTGATCGAAACGCTGAATCGTTACCTGGACGCGTCCGAAGACGAAGGCAATGCGTTCGGCATGTTGGCCGGTGCTTACGAACGCATGGGGCAGAGAGACAAAGCACGCGAAGCTTACGAACGCGGCATCGAAACAGCACAGCGCCACGGGCATCCAGGCATGGCTGAAGAGTATCGAATGATTCTGGCTGGCAACTATGAATGACACTAAAGTACTGAAACTGGTCCGCAAAACTGAGTCAGCAACTGAAACGGAAACACCGGAACAGGAAGCCGAAATGGGAATGGCGCCTGGTCCAACTTCGATCGGACTAGCTACGGTAAACAAGGAGCAGAAGACAGGAGCAGGTTCACCCCTGCATCCTGCTCCTGCTCCCGGTCCTGCTCCTGCTCCCGGTCCTGCCCCTGCTCGTGCTCCTGCTCCTGATCCTGCTCCCGCACGTCATGAGTTGCCGGATAGCAAGTTGCTGCTCGAGATGTATCGCACGATGTACACCTCGCGACGCATCGACGATAAAGAGATTCAGCTCAAGGGACAAAACAGAATCTTCTTTCAGATCAGTGGCGCAGGTCACGAAGCGGTGCTCGTTGCTGCCGGCGTCGTTTTGAAACCCGGTTATGATTGGTTCTATCCGTACTATCGCGATCGCGCGCTCTGTTTGCAGCTCGGCATGACGCCGCTGGAGATGTTGCTCTCGGCTGTCGGCGCCGAAGCGGATCCAAACTCACACGGGCGCCAGATGCCTTCGCACTGGGGCCACAAAAAACTGAACATCGTTTCGCAGTCGTCGCCGACCGGAACTCAACTGCTCCAGGCCGTGGGCTGTGCTGAAGCGACTTATCGCAGCACGCTGATCAAGGAACTTCAAAAGCTCGTCAGCAGTTTTCACGACGACGAGGTCACTTACGTTTCACTCGGCGATGGTACGAGCAGTCAAGGCGAATTCTGGGAAGCACTCAACACTGCTTCGAACCTGAAGCTGCCGGTTGTGTTCCTGCTGGAGGACAACGGCTATGCGATTAGTGTTCCGGTTGAAGTGCAAACCGCGGGCGGCGACGTGTCGAGGCTGGTGGAGAACTTTCCATCGCTGTATCTGCAAAGATGCGACGGCACGAATCCAATCGAGTCGCTCGAAACAATGCGTCGCGCGGTTGATTATTGTCGACAGCGAAAAGGTCCGGCGCTGGTCCATGCTAAAGTCATTCGTCCCTATTCACACTCGCTCTCCGACGACGAAAAGCTCTACCGGCCTGACGAGGAACGCGCAAGTGACGCCGAGCGCGATCCGGTCAAACGTTTCGGCACGCTGCTGATTGAAGAAGGCGTGATCGATCAGGACGGCCTGCAAAAGATCAAAAACGAAATCGACGCGTTGGTGACCGACGCCGCGGACAAGGCACTGGCGAGCCCGCAACCCGCGCCGGAAACAGCGCCCAACTACGTCTTCTCACCGGACGTCGATCCGACTTCTAAAGAGTTCGACACTGAAGACGCGGTACAGCTTTCCGGAAATGCCGGCACAATGGTGGATCTGATCAATCGTTGTCTCGATACGGAGATGGCACGCGATCGCCGAATCGTCGTGTTTGGCGAGGACGTAGCTGACTGTTCGCGCGAACAGTATCTGGAGTCGGTGAAAGG
>JBIOUJ010000192.1:0-21905 GCA_044867025.1 Pyrinomonadaceae bacterium
CCCGCTACCGCAGGTGGTACTGACCGTATCCAAGTACAATCTCGACCTTGGAGGCAAGGTCAGACCTACTAATTAACATAGCCAAAGCGTTTTCGGTACTCGGGCGAATAAAGGAAATCATTTATCACGCCGCGCCGATCCCCAGTTCGGTCCAAATACTTCAACCGGCGCCTGTATTCATTTGGGTAAGGGTCGCGGTTTAGATGTCCGAAAAACTGCATCAAAACGAATGCCTGGTTCCGAAAAGCAACGGCCGTTTGCGGGTCGTCGATAACTGCGCGCACCTCTTGTACGCTCGACTTTGGAACCAGCTCACGAATCAGCGCATCCTTCCTGGAATCGAGTTCGCCTGTTGATGCGGTGACAAGCGCTGCGCGATCCCGATTAAACTCAGCGTGCGAAGGAAGTCTTCGCAACACTGCGAGGTAAAGCCGCAGTACGAAGTAACTCCGATTCAGGAACTCATCCGAATCGAGGATACCAATCGCGACACTCACGCGATCGCAGTTACCCTGGCATCCATTGAGCCACCACAGAAAGCCATCCGGATCGGGTTCACGCCCCAGGAGATCCAGATACTCTTGCCGAATGAAAACGTCCGCGTCGGCGATGTCGCGTGGGGCAGTCGTTTCGTTGATGAAGACCCGGCAGACATTCCCTTTTAACTGGCGCTCGTCAACCCAGCGTTTGACATTATTCTCATAACCCGGATCTTTCACGTCCCATAAGCGCCAGGTCGGCGGCCACTGTCCGCTGTAACCATTTAGTGTGGGCACGCCTTTGATCAGTGAAATAAACATCGCATCGAGCTGGTACTCGAACTGGTGATGTAGCGCTGTTGGTTTAACCGCAACGTAAAACGACGAACAATCGTTTGGAAACGATTGAGCCGCGCGGTTCAGATATACATTCTCCGCCTTGATCGAGAAACCGTCGAAACCGTACCTGCTTGCGAATTGTTCGGCTAATCCAAACCCAATCAAAACAAAAAGCGCGAACAGAATCGCTCGCCGCCTGGCCCTGGTTTGCAGTGTAGCTTGTACGATCAAATAATCGATCGCGAAAGAGAAAACGATCGCCATTGGCAGGGCGAGCACTAAGGCGTAGCGCGAGACACCTCGAATCGCCTGCGCTCCCGGGACAAAAGCGTAAACAAGTCGCCAGGGACTGAAGTCGCAACAGTATTTTGTTCCGAGGATGTAGACCAAACATGTAGCTATGATCACTTGCGATAGTAAGAGCAAATTTATCGGTCGTCTCTGATTCCTGGTTCGAATCAAAAACCAAACTGAAAACAGAACCAGCGCGACCCATGCAACCGTCGGAACTAGTCCGATACCGATACGAAGTTCCAGATTAACCGGGTGTCTTGTCTCTAAGAATGTAGAGAGTTCACCCCACAGATAGTTGCGTTCACCCATTAGCAGAAACGACCGTGGAACCGGTATGAGTTGCTGAATATCGTCGTAGGAACGACCACCAACAGTTCGCACGATCGGCAGGTACGTCATGACGAAAGGAATGAGAACGACGGTGAAAACCGCCAGGCCGGCAATCAGCGGTCTCCAGAATTTCCGCACCAGATCGAACACGAGATTTCGTGTGGTTTTGAAGAGCAGAGTGAGAACGACAAACAAACTCGACCAGAAGATGAAGAACCAGCCCGCATAAAAGCCGGTCATTAACTGTAACGCCAGCGAAACGACAGCTAACGTGATGAGTCCAAACGCTTGTTTTTGCGTAATGCTGTGCCGCTTCTGAACAAACAGAACGAACCCGATCAACGCAAGTGGCAGAAATACCATTGGCTGGAGTTGAACGTGATTCATCTGAAGCAGCTTCGGACTGTTGAACGCAAAGAACGCAGCGCCTGCAATCGAGGCGAACAAGTTGAACCTGAGGACTCTGTTCAGCAGGACGAAACAGACGAGATAGTTCAGGAAGTTGACGATGATGATCGTGAACTCGGCCGCCTCGAAGATTCCGAGCCCGAATGTCCGCAGTGCGGAGTAAACGATTCCATAACCGAATACCAGATCGGCGTAACCAATCGATCCCTCCACGGGATGGAACATCGCGGGCGAGCGCCAGCTCGCTAAACCCTGGAACACGCGGTACCAGTGTTCCATGAGATAGGTGACGAGGCGCGCATCGCCGCGGTCTCCGGGAAACGTATCGAAATTCGTGGCGAACTGCGGGATGTGAAATTGCCAGAGGCACAGAAGCCCGATTGCGATGACTAGAAGTATCTGAACCGTGGAGCGCTTCGGGGCGTCTAAAGGTGACATGGGGCTGCGACAAGATTATACAGAGTCGGTCAGTATGACCATTGCGTTGACTACCGAGAGAACAGGTCGTTATAATCAGCCACGCTTGGGAATAGCGTAGTCCTGAGCGACAGTCGCCCCAAGGTAAAACCTGCGCCTCACAAATTTTACCGTCGATTCACGTCAAGGAGCCGGAAATGAAGCTATTCGCGATAGTCGTTACGATTGTGATCGCAGCCAACGTTGTTTTGGCCCAGAGCCCCCCGACGCTGCGCATCCAAACCGAGGATCCTAATCTTCCCTCCGAGTTATTTTACGGGAACATCAAAGTCAAGCCTTTAAGGTTGCGGCCGGGTACAAACCAGGTGCTGACCTTTGATGACAACGATTATTTTGTCTTCCAGCAGTACGTCGATTTTCTCCTTCGCATGCCTGACAGCGGCGGATTCAACGACTGGCTGAACGTCCTGAACAACTGCGGGCCTGCCAAAGGCGGACTGGGATCGGATCCCGCCTGCGACCGCGTCCAGGTGTCGTCCGGCTTTTTCCGTTCGACTGAATTCACCGACAACGGCTACTGGATCTACCGTTTCTACCACGGCCCGCTCGGCGTGAGGCCGTTGCTGGCGCAGTGGAAGCCTGACCTGAGACGGTTGACCGGGAACCAGACAGCGCAGCAGTTGGAGGCCAGTCGAGCCGCGTTTATTGCTGATTTTATGGGTCGTACGGCGTTCACGAGCATTTACGGTGGACTTACCGACGCCGCCCACGCTACGCAATTCATCACGAAGCTTGAAGAGAAAGCGGGTGTTACGTTGCCGGCGTCAGCCACGACGCAGCCGGGTCAACCGCCGCAATTTGGTCGCCAGGAGCTCATCAATAAAATGGCGACCGGCCAGTTCACCGCCGGGCAAACCCTGCGCGCGTTTATCGAGCAGAAAGTCGTGTTCGATGCGTTCTTCTTCAAGGCTTTCGTGGCGATGCAGTACTTTGGCTACCTGAATCGCGATCCGGAAGACGCCGGCTACAACGATTGGGTGGACGTTCTGACCAACGGCCGCAACAACATACCGCCGGGCGATTTCAGACATTTGATATTCGGCTTCGTTTGGTCGGTTGAGTATCGAGAGAAGTTTTAGGGTTTTCGTACACATACAGCGCCACCCACAGATCACATAGATCTGTGGGTGGCTTTGCTATATACGTCCAACGTCAAGCGCGCGGTGCGTTCCCAGGTGAACAGGGACGCGCGCTCTAATCCCATCCGAGAAAAGTGAGTTCTCTGCTCGTCGTCCCTAAGCATCTCTACGATGGCCTGGGCGAGCTTTTGAACGTCTGTCGGTGCGACCAGGAGCGCGGCGTTTCCTACTGTTTCCGTCAGACTTGGTACGTCGCTCGTAATCACCGGCGCCCCGCACGCCATGGCCTCCAGTGGCGGTAATCCGAATCCCTCGTACAGCGACGGATAAACGCAAACGGCGCACGATGAATAGAGCGCGCGCAAGTCCCGGTCTGTGACGTATCCCGTAAACTTGATGCGGTCGCTCAGACCCTCGCTCTGAACGTAGTTCAGCGTTTCGCCCACCAGCCAACCCTCCTGCCCGGCGATGACGAGTTGAGGTCGAAGTTCCGTGTTTTTCAGGATCTCTGAAAACGCCCGCAGCAACGTGATGAGGTTCTTGCGTGGCTCGATCGTACCCACGAACAGAACGAACACATCCTCGACGCCCAAACGCAGCCGCGTCTGCTCGGTGTCGCTTCGCTCGAGTGGACGAAAGTTGTGACGGGGAGCGTAGGGTGTCACGGCAATCTTCTCCGGATCGATCTTCAAATACTGCGAGACCTCTTTCTTCATGAACTCGGTCGCCGTGATGATCTTCGTCGCCCAGCGCGCCATCAGGGGCAGCCGATAACGTGCTCGTCGAACGAGGCGGCTTTCGTGCGTTTCAGGATGAAGTAGTAGGGACAAGTCGTGGATGCTGAGGATGGCCGGACACTCGTTCCACCAGGGAATCTCGTAGTTTGTGCCGTGGAACAGCGCTAACGAATGGCGGCGGATGTAGAGCGGAAGACCGGCGATAAACCAAAACCTTCGCCGGGCAGCTTCTACCTGGCGAAGGTTTGACGGCGGATGCTCCAGCGATGAGATGAATCGAACTGGTGAGAGCAGTTCGAACTCATCATTCGGAGCGAGTTTAGCAAGTGCACGAGCGAGCTCGAGGGTGTAGTGCCCGATGCCTGTCTTCCGCGAAGCCAGCGGGATACCGTCAAGTCCGATCCTCATCAATCCATAGCCACAAAAGGCACAAAAAGCACAAAAGATAAAATCAAACTGAAACTCCTTTTTGTGACCTTTTTGTGCCTTTTTGTGGCAATCCTGTTTATGGGCCGAAGCGCTGCCGGTATTCGACCGACCAGACGAACCCGAAGATCAGGTGCCGGAAGTCGCCCGGTTGAATCGGCGGGCGACCGTTTGTCAGAACGTCCACCCAGTCGTTGTACCCGGCCTCATCCGGATCGCGTAACAGATACCCGAAGTACTGCATCGCCACGAACGCCCGGAAGAAGAACCGGTCAAACACGACCTTCTGCTCGATAAACGCTCGGAGTGTTTGCGCGGCCGTGAACTCACCGCTCGCCATCTTGTTGATGAGCTCCTGGCGACCGTACTGCGGCGGCTGTCCGGGCAACGTCGTCGTCGTTGCGGGCAACGTGACCTCTGCCTTTTCCTCGAGCTTCGCGATGAATTGCGCAGCGTGGCCGGCGTCAGTAAGTCCAGCGTAGATCGTCTGAAACTCCGGCTTCTGCATGAAGTCAGCCACAAACGCCGCCCGCGCAGCTTCTTGTTGATCCGCGGTCAGGAACCCACCCAACCGTCGCATGTCAGGCACAAACTCCGCGAACTGCGGTCGGCGTGCCAGAGCCGCGTGATAGTAGCGATAACTCCAGTAACCGCGCTCGCCAAACTCCGTCGATCGGAAGAATCCTGACGAGACCTGTACACGATCGCAGTTGGGGTCAGATCCCAATCCACCCTGGTTTGGCTGGCAGTTATTCAGGATATTCAACCAGCCGTTAAAGCCGCCCGCATCGGGTTCGCGGAACAGGAAATCGAGATACTGCTGCCGGACAAAGAACGCGTTATTGTCGAACGGATTAGTCGCCGACGCATCGTTGTCAGCAATCGTGATCGTCGTCGTGGCCGGCGATCCTAAACCCATTCCGGTCGGATTGCTCAAAGTCAGAGTTAAGGTTTCGAGGCCTTCCACGTAACCGTCGTCAACGATCGACACAGTGATAGTTTTACTCGCTTCGTTAGCCGCAAACTGCAACGTTGCACCTGCCGTGTTGTAGTCGCAATTTGCCGCTGCCTGCCCGGTCACCGCACTACAGTTCGCGCCAAAATTGTCGGTTGTCGCAAAGTTGACACTGGCGGGAGCGGATATATTTCCACTTCTCGTGACGTTGATGTTGACCGTGCCGGCGGCTTCACCAACGAGGAAAGTTACCTGCGAGAGTTGCACGGTGTCTGAGACCGCCGTTCGCGGCGCGAATGTAACTTCTCCCGCACTCGTCAGATTGATCGGTGTTTCTTCGGAAGTGTGCGAAGCGATCACGTAAGGATCGTTATCGCCGCCACTGATTCCGACAGTCGGGAATATCGTTGTGTTTCCAGAGCCGTAACGAGTCTTGATCGTTCCGTCGGTGTTTAGCTCGATCTCGAAATTGATCGGAGCGCCGCCTGTGCAAACGTTGCCGTCGAAATTGCACGGCACACCTTGCCAGCGAAATATCAGCCGCGAGGCACTCGGTTGGACGATATAAACTCCAGCATCAGCTCGCACTGATTTCCTCAGATCGATATCTTCCCAAAGACCGGCGATCATCTTGTAACCGGCGAGTTGTCGCGGAGAACCCGGCGGGTCGTCGGCGACGTCCAGCTCTCCTGGCGGCAACTGGCGCAGTGGCGGATCGGAAAAATAGAGGTTGCCGTTGGAGGAGATCGTGAGTTCGGTGAAGTTCTGACCAAAGAACGGGAACGAAAAGCCGGTCGGTAACAACTGGTCGACGTACCGGTCGTCACCGTCGATATCGACGAGCGTGCCTCCGGTCGTCAGAGCGGCAGCACTGCCAACACTGGTCGTATACGGATCGCCCGACAACACAGGAACCGACACGGCAATGTTCGCCGGTACCCCTTCGTTGCCTTTATTGTCAAACTCGCGCACTCGAATCGTGCCCGAGGTATGTCGATACGGTATGGTGACCTGTGTAATTTGAAGCGAGCCCGGTGTTACCGGCACAACGCCCTTCAAAGGAATCACAGCGTTCGTGCCACCATCCACAAAATTTACTTCATAGAGCGCCGCCGAGCCGCCCGCCGCTCCATCGTCGCCCGCCGCGTTCCAGCTCATAGTGATCGTGCGGCCGGTCTGCGCATCGATGTGAAGGTTGCTCACCGTTCCGGGTGCAACTGCATCTGCTTCCTGGAGCGATGTAAAAGCGTTACCTACGTGCAGGCGACGTCCGCTCAGAGACTTATCCACCAAAGACTGCTGAACTTGGCCGTTGTAAAGCAGAAGACTCTTCACCTGCGCGACTGTCAGATTTGGATTCTGCGCCCATAGCAATGCCGCCGAGCCGGAAACCTGCGGAGCGGCCATGGACGTGCCACTGAAGAACGTGTAAGTGTCCTGCGTCGCCACTGTCGTAAAATCGGGATCGCAATTGGGACCCGGAGCGGAGCAAGGCGGCGTTGTACTCAGAATATTTTCACCCGGCGCGCCGAGATCCACAGTGGTCCCACCGAAATGTGAAAAGAACGAAACGGCGTCGATGGAGTTCGTTGCCGCTACCGAAATGATATTCGGCGCGTTGAAGTTTGCCGGGAAATGCGGAACGAGGTCGTTGTTGGGTTCCCTGGTGCCGTTGTCGACATTGCCTGCGGCGGCGACAAATAGAATCCCCGACGCATTGAGCGCGCCGACTGAATCCTGAAACGACTGCGCGAACGCTCCGCCGCCAAAACTCGCATTCAGCACGCGGACGTTAGCGCCCTGCGTATTACCGCTCGAGATCCACAGATCGCGCATCTGTTTCGCGTAGTTGCACGCCCTGATCGCATCGGCGGTGTCGCCAAAACCCTCGGCATCGAGAAACTTCAGCGACATCAGGCGGACGGTCCAGTTGATTCCGGTTATGCCCTTGGCGTTGTTACCAACCGCACCGAGGATCCCCGCAACGTGACTCGCGTGTGTCTCAGGATCGGTGTTGCTGAACACCGTTCCGTTGTTATTGACAAAGTTGTAACCGTGCAGGTCGCCGGATATTCCCGGTATTGATCCGGGCGCGGGGTTGGTCCAAATATTGGCTGCCAGATCCTCGTGGTTGATATCGATTCCCTGATCGATTACGCCGACGACGACGCTCGAGCTTCCGGTTGTAGTGTTCCAAGCCTGCTCCGCACCGATCCTAGCGATGGCATATTGGCGGCCTGCGGCTAAGTGCGGGTCGTTGGGAGTAAGCGTAGCACGCACAATATAGTTTGGTTCCGCATAAAGAACATCAGGCTGGTTTCGCAAGGCAGCGACAACGGCCAGCGTGTCTGCGGCGGCGACGCGCGCGATACGCAATCCCGGAACGAGGTCGGAGCCGTCGAAACGTTCAATCTGGGCGGCGAGCTGGCGACCATCTCTGGCGGCCACGAGCACCTTGCCGGTTTTGCTTTTAGCCGTCGGCTCGTTGCGATAACGCACCAACACCTCACCCGGCACAAACCGTGGGCGCGAGCTCTTGCCTCGTGTCGTAGATTGCTGCTTCGCGCCCGAGCGCGGGGGCAGCAGTGTTAGCACAAGCAGAACGAGAGTAAGACAGGCTAGAAACAAAAAGAGGATGCGTCGATTAAGCATGTAGGGACTCCTGGGAATGATCAAAGCGGGAAAAATAGTATTTTTCCAGAATTAGGCTTCTTCTCTGTGCTCTCTGTGTACACAAAGAGCACAGAAAAGAGCTCATGGGCCAAACCGTTGCCGGTATTCCACGGACCAGACGAACCCGAAGATCAGGTGTCGGAAGTCGCCCGGTTGGATCGGTGGGCGCCCGTTCGTCAAAACGTCCACCCAGTCGTTGTACCCGGCATCTTCCGGATCGCGTAACAGATAGCCAAAGTACTGCATCGCCACGAACGCCCGGAAGAAGAAGGCATCAAACACGACCTTCTGCTCGATGAACGCCCGCAACGTCTGCGCCGCCGTGAATTCACCACTCGCCATCTTGTTGATGAGCTCCTGGCGACCGTACTGTGGCGGCTGCCCGGGCAGCGTCGTCGTACTTGCCGGCAACGTGACCTGCGCCTTCTCTTCGAGCTTCGCGATGAACTGCGCCGCGTGGGCAGCGTCAGTAAGCCCGGCGTAGATGCTGAGAAACTCCTGCTTCTGCATGAAATCAGCAATGAATGCCGCTATCGCGGCTTCTTGTTCAGCCGGCGTCAGGAAGCCACTCAGCCTCCTCATATCGGGCACAAACTCCGCAAACTGCGGCCGCCGTGCGAGAGACGCGTGATAGAAGCGGTAAGCGAAGTAACCACGCTCGCCAAACTCTGTCGAACGGAAGAAACCTGACGACACGTGCACGCGATCGCAGTTTGGATCCGACCCCAGTCCACCCTGGTTCGGCTGGCAGTTATTCAGCACATTCAACCAATCGTTGAAGCCGCCTGCGTCGGGTTCGCGGAACAGGAAGTCGAGATACTGCTGCCGCACGAAGAAGGGATTGTTGTCGAACGGATTGGTCGGCGTCGCATCATTGTCGACGATGGTGATCGTCGCTGTCGACGTTGGTCCCAAACCCATTCCGACCGGATTGCTCAAGGTCAACGTAAAGTTCTCATTGCCTTCCACGTAGCCGTCGTTGACGATCGACAACTGGATGTTCTTACTCGTTTCGCCGGCGGCAAACCGCAACGTGCCGCCAGCGGTGTTGAAGTCACATTTCGCGGATGCCTGGCCAGTCACCTGACTACAGTTCGCGCCAAAGTTGTCGGTCGTGGCGTAGTTCACCGTCGCCGCCCCGGAGACATCTCCGGTTCTCGACACACTCACATTCACGGTGGGTTGAGCTTCGCCAACGCTGAAACTCGACTGTGAAAGCTGAACGCTGCTATCTGTGGCTAGAGATATCGAATAAGAACCTCTACCCGAAGCACCGAATGGCGTGACCTCGATGATGTAAGTCCCGTTCAAACCAAGCGTTAGAGCCTGGTTGCCGCCGGGGATTCGCGAATTCGTACCGCCACCGCTGTCATCATCCGTCAGCAACACGACTCCATTCGGACCAAGCAGCGTCAGGAATGTGTCGGGATTTCCCACCGGCGCATTTGTCGAGATGATAACTTTCTGGCCTGAGGTCGCGTTGAAGGAATACCGATCCGCCACAAAGCCATTACCGCGCACAGGCGACTCGCAATCACCGTTAGACAGGTCGCCGTTGAGCGTTTGTCCAAAAGTTATCGGCGTAAGGCTGCAATCCGGACCAGTGCCTGACTGCGTGACGGGAATTCGAAGCCCTCCAATATTTGAATTAGGACCAGCGGCCCCGACAATTATGAACGACCTGCGTCCTGCTGAATTGGGATTAGCTGAGACGGTGAAGGGGAAGTTGCGGGAGACGAAGTCCGCCGGCGGATTAGAAACCTGAATCCAGGAGCCGTTCGTGAATCCATCAGGAGCAACGAAGTATTGGTCACAGTTGCTTCCCGTTACCGTAACATTCACAGTCCCGCCACCGCCCCCGGAAGGAAAATGAAAACTTCCTGGACCAGCGCTGAGCATGCAGCCGGTGTTACCGATGGTCAGGTTGTAATTACCGGTTTGGAGCCTCGCGAAAGAAGTGACTTCCGCGATGTAGACACCGGTGTAGGGTAATGTAAACGAGCCGCCTGAGCCCGTGGGTATGCGCGAGCTCGCGCCTCCATTACTGTCATCATCCTGAGTCAGCACATATCCATCAGGGCCAATCAGGTACAAGTACGGATCGAGGCCGGCGCTACCCTGGGCCAGCGTAAGAATCAGGCGTTGACCGGCAGTGCCGTTGAACGAATAACGATCGGCAAAAAAGTCGACGCCTCGCGAAGGCGAGCGACAATCACCCGTAGACAGATTGCTGCTGATTGACTGTCCGATCCCGCTTTGGACCGACGTACAGTTTTGCGACGTCGGCGGCGGAGTCAGCGTGCTATCCAAACAACTCCCCTGACCATTAGCATGTCCCGTGATCTGCGAACGTGAAAACGGACAGAAGCTCGTACCGAATCCCACACTCGCTTCCATGATGGTTTCTTCACAGGGATTCTCAACATCCGGCGGGGTCTGCGTGTCAACCTGGTTGGTGTGCGTCGCACTGAAATTGTGCCCAATCTCGTGAGCGGTCAGTACAACCGTCTGTGCGACGATGCTGCTCGATCCGAGCGGGAACTGCTGTGAAAGACCATAAGCAAAATTCGGGCTTCTGCACACAGCCGCAAGTGAAGCAATTCCGATCGTACCCCCGTCGAGGTCAACGCCCGTGAACAGGTGTGCAAGCGCGCGCCTGTTCGCGCCGGAATTCGGGAAGTTTGCGTTCCAATGATCTCTAAACTGCTGTAATCGCGTGCTCGGGGCGGTGCTTGTATAGGGGTCTGAAGTCGGATCCGCCCAGGTGTTCTGCTGGACGATCTGAAAAGTGATTCCGATCTCAGACTGATAAATGCCGTCGACAAAATTGAGAATGCTGGTGATCTGATTGATCGCCTGTGTCGTGCCACCGAGCGAATTGACGTACTCGCCGTCGGCATCCGTCGAGATGCGAGCGATCTTCATTTGCGAAAGGCCCGGGACTGGTCCACTCGCTTCCGCCTCTATGACATCGGACGCCGCGCTTGCCTTAGCGACTTCTTCCTGAGCCGCAACTTCGTCTGCGAGGGTAACGCCGCAAGTGGCGCCGTCTTTGGTGACATCAGAACCCTCGTACAGAACGAATTCATCCGCGGCCGCTGTTTTGGAAATGTTTTGTGCGGGTTGGAGAAAGTAACGACCCTGCTTCGTAAGAATTGCGCCTTGCAGGCCTCTTTCAGTCAGCGACATTCGGGCCTGCGCGTCAGGCAAACCTTTAATGTTTCCTTTGTAAGTGAATACGTCGCCCTTCGGAAGCGCGTGTTTGACGCCTGTTGCGTCGATTACCTGCGCCGAATAATCAGCGGAGCGCATGTCGTAAGGCGACACCTGCAAGTCGAAGTCTCGGACCGACGACTTGAGCAAGAGTCTCTGCCCGTTGCGAACCTGCGCTGCGGCTGCGGCCGGGTCCATTCTTATGAGGTCGTACTTGTGGAAATACTTCGAGAGTTCTTTGTTTGGAGTCTGGTCCTGAACCAGTTGGCCGGTGACGACGGGTTTGGGCTGCTCTTGGGACTGGGCCTTGGCGAGGGGGACTAGAACACTCCTGGTAGCCGAAGATGGGTAGGGGAATAGTGCCAGGGTGATCGCGGCTATCAGACTACAACCCAGCACCTTGCGTTTTGTATTCACTTCTTTTCTTTAGTTTTCTGCGGAATTAGAGATTAGACCCGAAGGTCCATAAACCACCACTACCCATGCAGTGGAGTTGTGCGCTCGGGGAGAAGCCTGCCAGGGACCATCGCGAGGCAAGCTGCTTTGAGGCCTCTTCGTCAAGGACGGTTGCCCGCCGGAGCATTATAGGTCATACAGGACCCCTATGTCCTATATGAACATTAAACGAGTGGTGGCTTAAATTGAAAGAGTTCTCTCTGTGTTCTCTGCGTATCTCTGCGTCCTCTGCGTTGAACTGCCCGTTAACGCAGAGAACGCAGAGATACGCAGAGGACGCAGAGAAGATTTTCAAAATAAGACACAACCATTAAACGCGGCGACTTCACCGGTACCGCTGTCCAAACTGCTCCGTTCCAAAACTGCCGATTCCGTTCAGGCGGAAGCTAAAGACCAGCCGGTTCTCTTTGCGGAGACCAACGTTAAACGTCGAAAACTGGGCCGCCACTGCACAACAGTCCCAACTATGGCCCAGCGTCATGGTGGAGCTGATAAGCGAGCTGTCGCCTCTTCCGGGCCGCTTTTGGAAGTCGAAAAAGAACGAAGCGCCACCAAACAAACCGCGCTCGCGATTACCCAGAAACACTGCCGGGCTCCACTGCGAACCGCGCACCGTCCCCGCCTCGAAGCCGCGCTCATCGACAAACCGTGCGAGGCTTGGCGACAATTCGATCGCGCGCGTGTAATAAAAATTCTGAAAGACTTGAACGAGCGTCCTCGAGAATCCAAAAGTCGTCGACAACGCGCGCATTCCCCCGCCCTGTGTGTCGAGATCCGATCGCACGTCGACGAAGAGATGCCGCCTTGGCCGGTAACGTGCGTCGATATTGATCGGCGAGAAGCGCCGCGGAACACCGCCATAAACAAAGCCCGAAAGCGTGTTTATCGGATAAAACTGGTTGCGGTTGTTCGTCAGGAGAGCACCGCCAAAAAACGGATCGAAAAAGTATTTTCCGCGCAGCGTGATCGTCAATGCTTCGTACGGCTGGCTCGAGAGCAAAGGCCGGTTCGGATCTTCGTTTGTTGTGACTGGAACGTCGCTGACGTTTTCAGTCGAGCGTCGCGTGAAGAAGCGATTGGCGATCCCGAACTCGATCTCGTTTGTATCGGCGATGGCGTCGACGTAGTCAAAACGGATGATGCGATCGAAATTGTTGATACCCGCGATCTTGCGATAGACCATGTAAGGTTCGATCACGTGACGGAAGAAAAAGTCGCCGCCGCGATGAAAGTCTTTCGCGAAAGCCGGTGGTCTAACGTCCAGCTCAAACTCACCATACGACCGCGTTAGGTTCCGGCTCAGAACGTTGCGCGTAGCCGGATCGAGGGAGTTCGAATAGAACGTGACACGACCCGCGCCCGAGGCTGTGATGGACCACCCGGCAAAGTTTAACGGGAGCTCAAATCGCGGATGCAGATCGAGTCGCTGCACGATCGACGGCGAGATGATTGGATTGCCGCCGACGTCGTTCACAAACTGCACCTGGTCCTCAACCGTCTCTTTCCGGCTCACGCCGTCAGCCGCGCCAGTGAAAGAAAAATAGACGGGGAGACTCTTGAAAAAACTCAGGATGCCCGGTCGACGGTCGATGCTGATGCTTGGCAACTGTCGAATACGAATGCGCGCATTCTCCAGCGACGTCACCTGCGTGCGTGCGAGAAAGTTGAAGCTGTACTCGTTGTGATCCTTGTTAATGAAGACCTGTGACGTTTCTTCCGGCGAGATGGCGTCTTGAAGTTTGTCCGAGAACACCTGGCGGAAAGCGAGGTTGGAAGTGATGTTGACGTCAGCCACGGCCGTAAAGCCGTTCTTGAAATAGTGCACTCCATCGACGTAAAGACTCGACCCCCCTTGATCGGGATTAGCAGCACTCGCTTCAGGTCCGAAGATTCTGTCTTTGACGGCGTAGAACCCGACGTTGAGATACGAGCGCGAGTTCGCGCGCGTGCGCAGGTCGCCGCCGAATCCGAGTCCGCGCTGAGTATAGATGTCGCTGCGAAACGTGAAGTCGGCGGAGCGTCCGAGAGTTTGATAATAAGCCGTGGACAAACGAGCGCCCTTGGCTCCTGAACCGCCGAAAGTCGGCGTCAAAAATCCCGATGCACGATCGCGTTGCTTGATCGAAACTGAGGCGTACGGCAAAAAGAAGATAGGGATTTTCTTCAGTTTCATCGTCGACGAGTGGACGTACACTCGATCCCCTGTCTTGATTCGTGCCTTGCCGGTGTGAAAGCTCCACTTGGGCACGTCTTCGTCACACGATGTTATCTGCACGTTGGTCGCGACGATCGTATCGAGACTGATCTTCTCGACGCGATCCGCCGTGAAGTAGATACGTGTGCCGTCCTGTGTTTGGTTTGTGTAGCCGGTTGAGTTGACGAAGTAACCGGTTTTGGTGCGGTAGTTCCATTCACCGCGCGTGCCCGTGATTCGCTGCTGGTCCGCCTGATCGAAGACGACGCTGCCTTCGGCTACAGCGCGGTTCTCTGCTTCGAAGACAGTGATTTTGTCAGCCTGTAGACGGTACGTGCCGATGCGCACGTCGACGTTGCCTTCGTACAAAAACACGCGCGCGTTTTCAGGGCCCTCGGCGCGCTGCTTGATAGACGTGACAGTGATCTCATCGGTCGGAGCAGCTTCGATATGGCCGTTTTTTGGTGGACGACGCGGCACCGGTTGATCTGTATTCAGTGGATTGACGCTGGGCGTGTCGGTGATCGGGTTTGCAACTTTCCGATCGACGGGGTTCGTTTGCTGCGACCATACAGGCTGGCAGGCAAAGGCAAGGATTAGACTTACCAGCACGAGGCGAATCATAGGGCGGGTGGATGCTAGCACGAATTCCGTAAAATCCTGAAAAATCTGTCTAATGTTAATATCCGTGCGTGATCAAGTTGATGATCGTTGCGGGTGAGCCGTCGGGTGATGCTCATGCTGCCGCGCTGGTGAAAGCTCTGCGCGAGAAGAAGTCGGATCTCGAGTTCTTCGGTGCGACTGGACCGCTGATGCGCGCCGCCGGAGTTGAAACCGTGGTTAACTCCGACGATCTCGCGATCATGGGGATCGTCGAAGTCGGGCTCGTGCTGCCGAGGTTCATCAGGGCTTTTCGCCGGTTGCGAGAAGCGGCGGTCCGGAGAGCGCCGGATGCGGTGGTGCTGGTTGACTGGCCCGAGTTCAATCTACGACTCGCGTCGGCGCTGCACCGCCGCGGATTGAAAGTCATCTATTACATCAGTCCGCAGTTGTGGGCGTGGCGGCCGGGGCGTATCAGTAAGATCAAAGAGGATATCGATCTGCTGCTGTCGATACTGCCTTTCGAAGTTGATTGGTACAAGGCGCATGGAGTCGACCACGTCGAGTTTGTGGGACATCCGTTGTCGGGTGAAGTGAAAGCGCGCTTTGGACGCGAAGAGTTTTGCCGTCGCAACGGGCTTGACCCTACGCGGCCAATCGTCTCGTTTCTGCCGGGGAGTCGACAGAAAGAGTTGGAACGCATTCTGCCGCCGATGCTCGATGCGATTGAAGAGCTTCGGACCATGCGACCGGAGGTACAGGCTGTTGTTGTAGTTGCACCGAGCAGGACAGTGGAAGAGACGTACGCGCTGATCTCACGCCGCCGGTCGAATGGTGTGACGTTGGTGCAACAACAGACTCGCGAAGCGCTTGGGGCCTCATACGCCGCCGCGGTTGCGAGTGGGACTGCGACACTCGAAGCCGCACTGCTCGAAACACCGATGGTTGTTGTTTACAAGGAGTCGCCCGTGAACTGGCACACGCTCGGACGACTGATCACGGTGCAACACTATGGACTCGTGAATCTCGTGGCGGGAAAAGAGATCGCGAAAGAATTGATGCAGGACGACCTAACAGGCAAGAACCTGGTCCAGGAACTCCTGAAACTCCTCGACCCTGAAACAAATAAATCCACCCGCGATCAATTGAGCGACGTCGCTCGAAAACTCGGCGAGCCCGGCGCCTCCCAACGCGCCGCCGAACTAATCCTCTCAATGTGGCCGCAAAAAGGCACATAAGAAACAAAAGGGCGAACCAGGAATACCATTTTGTGTCCTTATGTGCCTTTTTGCGGCTCTATCTGTTTCCGCAGTTCCGCGACCTCTTCCTGAAGGCGCTTGAGCTCTTCGCGCATTTGCGGCAGGCGGTTCATGTGGGCGTTCATGCGCTTGTACTGATCGAGCGGCTGAACGGGGATTCCCCACCAAACACCCGGCCGCACAATCTTCCCCGGCAAGATCCCCGCCTTCGACCCGATGATCGCGCCCTTCTGCACGCGTGTATGGTCACCAAAACCAACCTGCCCGCCAATCACCGCGTCGTCTTCGATCACCACACTCCCACTGATCCCCGTCTGCGCCGCAATCACCACGCGCTCGCCGATATCGCAGTTATGACCCACGTGGACCATGTTATCGAGCTTTGTCCCGCGCCCGATCCGCGTCCGTCCAAGCGCCGCGCGGTCAATACACGTGTGCGCACCAATCTCGACATCATCTTCAATCACAACCGTCCCGACCTGCGGAAACTTTTGATACCCGAGCTCGTGTCGCACGTACCCAAACCCATCCGCACCGATGCACACACCCGCATGCAGTATCACGCGACTCCCAATCGACACCCCGTCATACAACACAACATTCGGATGAAGCACACAATCCTCACCAACGCTCACGCTCGTGCCAACAACGACGCCCGCTTCCAACCGCGTGTACGCCCCAATACTCGCATACTCACCAACACACACGTGTGGACCAACATATGCCGTAAGCGCAATATCAGCAGTTTCAGCTATGACAGCAGTCGCATGAATCGAAGGCTCGCGACGAACCGGCGGATGGAGTGCCGCGCCAATCAATGAAAACGCAAGCTTCGGATTACGAACCTCGATCAACGTTTGCGCAGGAAACTTTTCAGCCAGCCCTTCTTTCACAATCAAACACGAGGCCTTACTCTCCGTCGCCAAACTAACCAACTTCTCATTCTCCACATACGCGATCTCATTCTGATCCGCGTTATCGAGATCGGCAATCCGTTCAATCCGCGTTTGTCCATCGCCAACAACACGCCCGTTGACGATCTCAGCAAGCTCCTGCACTGTCATCTTCATGTTCTTATAAATCCACGCATCGAGCCGCGAATGAATGTCACGAGATGCGAAACGTTCTCGTCGTCAACTTGCTCGAGCTCGCGTAGCGCATCCTGAACCGGCGTCGTCGATCTGAATAGCAACTTGTACGCGTCTTTCAACGCTCGTCTCTCTTTTTCGGAAAAACCGCCACGCCTGAGACCGACACTGTTCACACCACGCACGCGCGCTGGATTCCCGTCAGTGATAAAAAACGGCAACACATCCTGCACGATCTTCGACTTTCCGCCAACCATCGCGTACCGGCCCATCCGCACGAATTGGTGCGCGCCCACATTGTTTGAAATAAAAACGTGGTCCTCTACGAGGATGTGCCCGGCGAGCGCGACTTCGTTCGCGAAGATGTTGTCGTCGCCGATCTGGCAGTTGTGAGCGACGTGCACGCCGACCATGAAGAAGTTGCGCGACCCGATCCGCGTGGTCTCGCCTTCGCCGTTTGCACGGTGAAGAGTGCAGAACTCACGGATCAGATTATCGTCGCCGATTTCGAGGTAACTCCGCTCGTCTCTAAACTTTACGTCCTGCGGTTCCCCACCTAAAACGGCATGCTCGAAAATCCGGTTCCGGTCGCCAATTCTCGTAAAACGCTTGATAACCGCATACGCCCCGATATCGCAATTCACGCCAATTTCCACGTCGTTTTCGATAATGGCGGTCGGGTGGATAGGCATTTGTGACAGGATTAACAGAATTCAGGGGATGGCTCAACCCATAATCCTGTCTTGTACATACTGAAAATCCTGTTTATCATGCTGGCTGTTCTGGGCGTTTTGACTGTAGAGGAGACGAAAGCCTTTGTTCAGTGATCAGTTTCGCCGGGGGGAATCAGAGAAAGGTAAGTTTTCGGGGGTAAAAAGTTCCCGCCTCATATCCGGCCTCTCAGACGTCGCCTGGAAAGCGTTCCAGTCGGTAAACCAACGCCTTCCCGAAGGTGAATCTATACGTCCGAACTGGGCGCCGGGTCCGCTTCTCAAATCGTACGAGCGCACTGCTCCGCCACTTGGCTTCCCGCGCGAAACCGACAGTCTTTGTCCATCCTGCGTAAAAGAAGTCCGCAACGCCGTGATCACCGGACAGACTCCGCTCGAGACGTTGATGCACGAGCATCCGGGTGAAATCAAAGCACAGATCGTCGAAGACAACGGCCAGGTCGTCATGCGCAAGGAATGCCCGAAGCATGGCGAATTCGAAGATGTGATGTCGACTGATCCGGCGTTTCTCGAGCGCATCGAGTCGCTCTTCTTTGGTCGAGACTTCCGTGCCGCTGAAGACAAGGATGTCCACCGTCACGGAACTTCGAATATCAAGTTTGGACGCGGCGCAGTGTTGACAGTCGACCTGACGAACCGCTGCAACATGATGTGCAACCCGTGCTTCATGGATGCGAACCAGGTTGGTTACGTTCACGAGCCGACGTTCGAAGACACGAAAGCCATTCTCGATCGCGCCGTCTCGTTCAAACCGCGCAGACAAGTCATCATTCTCTTCTCCGGCGGTGAGCCTACGCTTTCGCCGTACTATCTCGAAGCCGTCGCTTACGCAAAGAAGATCGGTTTCTACCGGATACTCGCAGCGACTAACGGCATTCGATTCGCCGAAGATCCGGAGTTCTGCAAAGCCGCGAAAGCTGCCGGACAACACGGCGTGTATCTACAGTTCGACGGCGTCAGCGAAGAGAAGAACAAGCATCGTGGTGTCGGCAACCTGTTCGATGTGAAGTTGCGCGCGATCGAAAATCTTGCGGCTGCGGGTATCAAAGTCACGCTGGTTGTCACGATCGTCAACAGCATCAACAACGATGGTATCGGTCAGATCGTCGAGTTTGCAGCAAAGAACATAGACAAGGTGCAGACGATCGCGTTCCAACCGGTTTCCTTCACGGGCCGCGACGAAGACATTTCTGACGAACTGCGGAAGAAGTGGCGCTACACGCTCGCCGGCATGACTCACGATCTGAAGAGTCAGCTCGGTGGAAATATTCAACCGCTGCGCGACTGGTTCCCGCTCTCTTCTTACTCGGCGTTCACGAGTGTGATGGATATGTTGCAGGGCGCGGATGCTCCGTGGGGCTGGTCGTCGTGTAATTGTCACCCGAACTGCGGCATCTTTACGTTGCTGGTCGTTAACAGGCAGACCGGAGAATTCAAGTCGCTGTTCGAGTTCTTCAATTACGAACAGTTCATGAGAGACGTGGCCGTAATTACCGACACGGCGCGTGGTCGCAAGCTCTCGTACGCTCAGCTCGGCATGGCGATCATGCGAAACTTCAACGCCGAGCGTGCGCCCGAAGGTTTTCCGATCTCGCAGATCGTCAACCTGTTCAAACCGTCTTCAACCAACTCGAACTCGGATCGCAACGATCGCATGGCGCAGAAGACTACCGATGCAAGCGACGTGTGGCGCGTGCTGTGTGTCGAAGGCATGTGGTTCCAGGATCTTTTCAACTACGACTTCCGGCGCACTGAGATGTGCGTGATTCCATACGGCACTCAGGAGGGTGAGATTTCGTTCTGTGCTTACAACACGGGCGTGGGCTGGCGGCAGATCATCGAGAACATGCACAAGACCGCCAACCTCGGCGAGTGGTACGAAGAGCACGGCCGTCACAAAGTCTACGCAGCAGGCAAGTCAGTTCCGCTGAACACCACCAAACACTCACTCAGTCTGCCCGTGATCCAGGCTGTGCTGGCCGAGGACGCAGACGAAAAGCCCGTCCAAACGACCCCCTACCTCGTCGAAGACGAACAGACCGTTTCCGTATAACTCCCCGAATCGCACTTGGACCGGGTCAGTACCACCTGCGGTAGCGGGTGGTTCGACCATCGGCATCATGCGTAATTGTCATCGTTGACCCACCCGCTACCGCAGGTGGTACTGACCCGGTCCAAGTGCGAACTCGCTGCCAAATAAATCTGTCAGTTGACGTGCCGATCACTGGGCGCTTTGAAAGGTGTCACAATCGGACTCGTGTTCTAGGCTGAGTTCTTTACAGTGGCACGTGCGTCGCCTTGCCTCGATCGTCTCATTCACCCCGGGCTTTAGCCCGGTGATCGACGAGAGGCATCGATAGAAACCGTTTCCAACGGTTTTCTCTACGCGAGGACCCAGTGATGCTCAAGACCTCCTGTACGCTGATTCTCTTTCTCTGTCTCAGTTCGGCTTCGATCGCTCAACAGAGTCAGAACCAGGACTATCTCTCCTGGACCTCCAGGCAAGCCTTCAACATCGGAACAAAATGGAGAGTGGCGGGTCGCGTTGGATGGGGATCGAGGTCAAATCCTTTCTCGTCGGAAAACTGTTTCTACGATGTTCGCGCAACGCTGATGACCGCTGAAGCAATTCGCGCGGCGGCGCGATTGGAGCAGCTTCGCAGGCACTTCACCGATGCTGAAACACAGGAACTGGTCATGGAGGCCGAAAAGATTGACGGGCTCGTTGCAATTATTGAGATCAACCCGCGTGAAGGTTCCGGAATCATCCCTCTGACGTGGCATGCCATCCTGCAACCGAAGGGCGCCAAAGAAGGCTCACCTTTATCGATCCTGGGCATCAACAGGCCGGACCTCCGTCAGTTCAGGGCTCTCACGACAGTTGCTCCACGCAACTACGACTACGACGTTTTTTGGGTCGTCTTCCCGATGAAAGATCGAGAACGAAAAAGTATCTGGGAAACTCCGCCAGATACGATCGAGATAGTTATCAATATCGGCGAGAAGCATGGCCGCATGTCCTGGCGTGTTAATGATTCGTTGCGCCAACGCTTGCTCAGTTCAAATTGAGGAGACACTAATCATGTTGAAACTCATCGTCAGCACGCTGTTTCTGATCTCTTGCATCGTCATGACCGTTGCTCAGGAGCGGCCCCGAATCAGTTCGGCGGCTTCCGTGAAAACGGAGTTTGAGTACAAGCTGCTCGCAACCAATCGTGTCAGCACGATGGAGGAAGAGATGAGAGAGGCGGCGAGTGCCGGATATCGATTCACTGAAGTCATTAGCGGCGCAACATTCTGGGGTGGTGGCGAAGCGCTGGTGGTCATGGTTCGTCCAAGAGATGGCGATCACAAAGCAAGGTTCGACTACAAGCTGCTAGCGACGAGCAAGACGTCCACAATGCAGAAGGAACTTCAGGAAGCTGGTGACGCGGGTTACGAGCACCGCGGCCAGTCGGTTTTTCAAAAGCGGATTGGGACGGAGGTCATCGTAATTCTGGAACGCGAGCTCGACGGGAAGCCCAAACTGTGGGAGTACAAGCTGCTCGCAACCAAGAAGACGTCAACCATGCAGAAAGAGTTGATGGAAGCGGCGGAGGCGGGATATCAGTTCGTGGGCTTTTCGACTGGTCCAACTCTATTCGGTGGCAGTGAAGTGGTCACGATCATGCGCCGCCCGCGTGAGTAGAAATCATTCGCGCCCGCAATGATGGTACCGGTTCAATATGAAAACGCCGAAGGCGTTGGCTAATTCAAGCCCAGGGTTGAGCGCAGTTGGGAAGACAAGTTCAAAAAGATCTAACCCTGAAAGGGTTCGGCAATTGGCGAACCCTTTCAGGGTTCGAAATACATTTGATCCGATTACCCAGGGTTCTCGCTACGCTTGAACCCTGGGCTGAAATTAGCGAATGCCTTCGGCGTTATTCCGACAGACTCAAAGGGTTGGTGTTGCACAGGCCTAACGCTTTCAGCGTTAATTTCGGGTTTTGGTTTGAATCCCAGGGTTGGAGCGTAGCTGTTCATTATCATGACATCCTTTTCAGTTTGTTTTTTCCCGAGCCGGTTGTAAGCGGCCTTTCTCATTCTCCCCAAGCTTTAGCTTGGGGTCCTCGTTGTCTCCTACTCTTGAAAACCATTTAAATGGTTTTCCCGATTCTGGAGCGGTGT
>JBIOUJ010000193.1:0-6664 GCA_044867025.1 Pyrinomonadaceae bacterium
GCACCGCCTGCCGGAGGAGTCACGATGGCAAGCGACTACGATGTTCCGATTACGTTCTCCAAATGGAAAACGCGCCTCAAACCAAAGCGTGCGAAGGCAGCCAAGGATCTGGCTGTTCGGGTCCAAAGCCTGCCGGTACCCGGGGGCAAACGACAGAAGGTCGAAATCCAGCGGAAAGCGGACAGGGTCGAGGTGATCGCGCGAGGCCAAGTAGGTGAGCATGCTTTTGGTCCGCGCGTAAAGACCGTCGCGCTTGGGGATCGCTCCTTGATACGCCACCGACGACGGCAGATAAGTTCCAGCGCGTGGTTGCGACCAAACGACATACTCGTTCGACGTGTCATCTTTCTTCAAAGAAATGTCGCCCGTCGCGCCAGGCCGAACCGCGAACAACGGACGACCGCGACCACCGTTGATGTAAAGCAGACCTTCGTAAGCAAATGGTGTCGGCACAGGTGTCAGCGACATACCCGACAGGCGCCACAACTCTTTTCCTGCGAGATCGTAACTAACGACCTCGCCTGGTCCAATCGCCACGATCTCCGTGCGCTGTGGGTGTTTCCACACGAACGGCGTCGACCATCCCGATCGCACCTGTGGCTGTCCCTTGCCGCCAAGGTCTCGATTCGTACGCCAGGACTGTTTGCCTGTTTGCTTGTCGAAGGCGGCGATGTATTGCTGTTTCTCGTTGTCGCTCACGATCACCAGCAGGTCCCCGGCGAGTGCGGGCGAACTTCCCGTTCCGAAATCGAGGTAGATCGGGTTCGCCTCGAGCGGCGTGGTCCAGACCTGCTTGCCTTTCAAGTCAAATGCCCACAAACCAAGGTTCGCAACGTACACGTAAATGAACTTGCCGTCTGTGACAGGCGTCTCCGAGGTGAAGCTGTTTTTGCGATGACGTCCACCGGGCGGGTGGCCGGCGAAGAACTCCTTGGTCCATTCAACCTTGCCGCTTTTCAGGTCCATGCAGTAGAGGAAGTAGTGCAGATTTACTTCGTTTGGCAGCTCGATGTCGCGCTCCGTCACGCGCTTGATTATCTCCTGCATCGGCAACCCCTGTTTTTGCAGTTCCGCGACGTACTCGTTGCTGTATTCGGTGCCGGTCTGCGGCGGCTTCGACTTTCCGTCCGTTGTTACTGTGGTCACGTACACCTTACCGCCAGTCACGATTGGCGACGACCATCCACGACCGGGGATTTCCTGGAACCATTCAACGTTTTCGGTTTTGGACCAGTGTTCGGCAAGCTTCGCATGCGTTCCGACAGGATTTGATTCCGGTCCCCGGAATTGCGGCCAGACATTACCCTGGGCGTGAACTGTGGTTGACGCTAACAACAGTGCGCAAACGAGCGCGGCCGTGCACGAAAGAATGTAGAGGTTGCGATTATTTTGTAGTCTGGGGCTCATTGTTTTCTCGGTTGTCTGGTTGAATTCGAAACTGAGCTTGAGTATACGGGCGCCGGCCTTGAAAAGATTCACTTCTTCTGACGCTTTTGCCATTTTTCGATGAGCGCCACGATCGGCGAGTCGGTAAGAAGTTCTTTGCCTGCACGTGCTGTCCATGACGCTGCATTCCTCGGGTTGTCCTCGAGCGCAAATCCGATTTTCTGGTAGAGCTTCGCAGCAGTGCTATTCGTCTTCTGAACGTTAGTTTCAAAGCCGGTAAAGTCTTGCGCGGCGACCGACGTGCGAAAGCGGTCCAGCAGTATGAGTAGCAATCGAGTGCCTTGGTGTCTTTTCTCGACCTGGACCGAGCCGATGTAGATGTAGTCGGGATTATTCCAGCTCCGAAGGTAGTCGAGATAGCCGACGATCTTCAGACCCTCGAAGGCGATTATAAAGTTCGAATCACTTTCGAATCCTTTACGTCTCTTGTCCTCGGGAAAGTCGATGCCGGCAGCATCCAGTGTGGACTGCATGTTCTTCCGGTCGAGGGCCACAATCTGCTCTGCGAGACCGTTCTCAAGTAACTGCTGGCCTTTGAAGATCTTTATTTCCACCGCGGGTGGGAGCTTACCATTTTCTGTGGTACTGACCGTATCCAAGTGACTGAACCGGGGGCTGGGGGAGGGCGTCACGACGTCGAGGGGATCGCGAATCTTGGTGTCTGATCGACGTTGAGGGACATGACGCCTCCTGCGCTAGGGTGAGCAAAAGTTGGAGGAGAGCCCCAGCGTCGGGTACGGGGGGCAGGGCTCTCCCATGAGTCGCAGTGCGATTAGCAAGAACTGCTGTCGCTGCGACAAAGAACTTTGGGGGCTGGTCGTGAGCGACTCATTGCTGTTCTATAGATAAACGCGAGATTCCTCGGCAGAAACCATCATTCTGTTTTTAAATTTTTTTCTGTGACTTATCTTGAAGAGCGAGGTTTTCTTTTAGAGCGTTGATCTTTTGTGAGGTCGACAATCTTATTGTCCTTGATTACATAGACGGGTGTTCCGGTTTTGATTCCGAGTTCCAGAGCGTTCCGCGCAGCGCGACGTAGGGCGCGTAAGGTGTCTTTTGCTTCACGTGACGGTGAACTGACGCGGCGGCTCATCGGTTAGCTCCTTCTGAAATCATCTGCGGTACGTTGCCTGAATTATCATACCACTCCCACTTGTCTACCAAGTCCATATAAGTCTCTTGAAAGTTGCGCAACCCCGAATCAAACCGACGTCGCACTATCGCGCTTGCAACGTTGTGACCACCTTGCGCCACTCTCATCTTGACGCGCGCCACAGCCATCTCCGCAGTCGGCAAACTCAAGAATATGAGTCTTACGCGATACCCGGCTTTCCGCCATCTCGGAATTAACCGCGCGTACAGATGTCCGCTCAACGTGGTTTCAAATGCGAAGCTTTGACCGGCCTTAATGCGGCGCTGAATCTCAGAAAGCATCAGCCGGCCAGCTCGGATCGCGGCGCGATCCGGATCGAAAGGCGATAGTCCGGCAGCGATGAGATCCACATTAATGAAATCGGGGCAGTGTGCTTCTTTTAGTAAGTACTCGCGAGCAAAAGTGGTCTTGCCGGCGCCATTCGGCCCGGCGATGATTATGATCTGCCGTTTCTTGGGCATGGTTTACCGGGTTACACCATGACCTCGCGAAAAGTTGTGAGAAACGTTTTCATCTGTGGAGCGGTCCCAATCGTAACACGCATGAAATTCGGCAAGGGTGGGAACAGCCGTCCGACTTCCACTCCGCGATCGCGGAAAGCATTGATGACCGGTCTTACCTCGCGGCGCATGTCGATCATCATGAAGTTCGCATGCGACGGGATGTAGCGATAACCAAGTGCATCGAGCTCCGCGTAGACTGTCTTCTTTACTTCACTGTTCAATTTCTGTCCGCGAGCGACCTGTTCAGGATCCTTGAGACTAGCGAGCGCTGCGACAAGCGCCATGATGTTCACACTGTCGTATATCTGGTGCATCTTCAGCCGCGAGATATTTTCGCGCTGAGTAACGCAATAACCACAGCGCAGCCCAGCCATGCCGTAAATTTTCGAAAACGTGCGGGCAACAATCAGGTTCGGATATTGCTTAACGAGCGGGATCACACTTTCGTAGTCTTTGCTGTCGACATAATGATGATAAGCCTCATCAACCAGCACGATCGTCCCGGGAGACACCTTCGCGAGAAAGTCTGACATTTCGTTCTTCGGCGTGATGCTGGCGGTCGGATTGTTCGGGTTGCAAATGTAAACAAGACCCGCGCCATTCGAAGCAGCGAGCATCTTCTTGAGGTCGTGACTGTAGTCTGAAGTGAGATCAATCTTGACGACTTCAGCAGTTGCAACGCCGGCGTGTCGAGCGACAGCCTCAAATGTCGGGTTCGCGATCACAATCTTCTTGTCTCTACCCGTAAACGCTGCCGCACAAAGTTTCAAAATCTCTCCGGAGCCATCCCCCAGCAGCACCTGCTCCACGGGTCCGCCGTGTCCTCTCGCCAACTCCTCCGCCAGCATGTCCGCGTACTCATCTGGATACCGCCACGCGAGACTGAAACCCTCGGTCATCGCTTTCAAAGCCGCCGGCGATGGACCATACGGATTCTCATTCGAGCTTAGGCGCACGATGTTTGAGGGTGCGCCGGGCGTAAACGCTCGCGCCTTCGGTCCGAGTGCAGCATAAGTCGCGCTCACACCAATCATTTTCGAAAAATTACGGCGGGAAAGAGTTGGGTTGGTCATAATTTGCTTTCCTCCGATTGTTTGCCACAGTATACGACAGTCGTACTTGGATAGTTGTTCAGAGTTCAAGCTTTAGCTTGTCCGAGAAAAAGCAGCAACCTAAAGGTTGAACTCTGAACGTTATCGCAGGTGGTACTGAGCGTATCCAACCATGTGTCGGGTAATATGATCACTGAACACGAATTGCGCGCACCTGGGAACGACGAAGAGTGGCGGGCGCTCCACGATATTCGTCGCAAGGTGCTTTTTGAGAATCGTGGGAAGTTTGACACGTACATCGAGAATCATCCAGACGATTTCAAACCCGGCCATCACCCGCTCGTGCTTGTTTACAAAGACGTCGTGATCGGAGTTGTCAGGGTTGAGGTAAACGAGGGAGTGGCGTGGTTAAGAAGAGTGGCGATCCGAGAAGATCTACAGCGACAGGGCCATGGCCGGGTTTTGCTCCAGTTGGCTGAAGCGTTTGCGAAATCGCAAGGTTGTGACGAGATCCGGTCGAACGCGGCGGTTGAGGCAGTTGAATTTTACGAGCGTTGCGGTTACGTGCGTGACGTTGCGGAGCCTGCACCCGCCAATAGCGTGAGAATGCATAAGTCCGAATTGTAGGCTACCTCTGCGTAACTCTGCGTTCCTCTGCGCCTCTGCGGTGAACTCGCTCCCCGCGCTAATATTTACCGCAGAGGCGCAGAGGAACGCAGAGTTACGCAGAGGTTTTTTCTTCACCCTCGAAGCAACTCAAATCCCTCCCACCGAATCTCTGAAACCAATAGAACAAGCGGTCTACCAGGCTCCCCGCTCGCAAACTGAAGTTCAAACAAATAGGAGAAAGGTGATGAAGGTCTATCGTTTCTTCGAGAAGGTCTTTGCGTTAGTACTCTGTTTGTGTTCCTGGACATTTGTTTCGGCGCAGCAGAGCGGATCGGCCGCATCCGTCTCCCGCACCCGCGCTATCCTTAACTCTGGTACCGTCTACACGCCACCGACTGCGACCTACAGCAGTGCTCCTCCAGTTTTCAAAATACCTGAAGAAATAGCGGTCGAGGAGTTTGTGAACTATCACAAGCACCGGCTGCCACTGCCGAAAGTGGGCCAGGCCGTCGCGATGGACACGCGCTGGGGCAATTCCGAAGTATCACTCTCGCAACGCGAAGCCGTGCTGCAAATCGGCTTCACTACTGCGGAAGTCAACGAACGTACAGACTTGCGTCCGCTGAACCTCGTCCTCGTCATCGATAAGAGCGGATCGATGGCCGAACACGACAAAATGTCGCGAGTGCAGGAGAGTTTGCGGACAATGGCCGGCAAACTCCGCTCCGACGACATCGTCTCGATCGTAGCTTTCGACACCACGGCGCAGGTCCTGTACCCAGCGCGTGCTATCGGTGATCGTTCTGCCTTGCTGCGCGCGATCGACTGTCTGGAGCCGGATGGTTGGACCAACCTTCACGGCGGGCTGATGCTTGGCTACGCCGAAGCGAGAAAACATTTTCGCGCCGGTGCCACGAACCGCGTGATCCTCCTCACCGACGGAATTGCCAACAGGGGCGTTGTCGAGCCATCACGCATTGCGGCGGAATCGGCGAAATTTAACGAAAAGGGAATCGATCTGTCGACGATCGGTGTCGGACTCGAGCTGAACAACGAGCTTCTTCGCACGTTAGCGAAATCCGGACGCGGGCTCTATCACTTCATCTCCGACTACAACGACATCAACAAAGTTTTTGTCAACGAAGTACAGAGCCTCATATCTTCGGTGGCGAAGTTGGTCCAGGTCAGGATCGAGTATGGACCAGGCTTGCAGGTCGAGAAGATCTACGGCTACTCACCGCGTTTCGGTAACGGAAGTGTCTCTGTGGCACTCGACGACATGAACAACGGTTTGACGCAGGTTGTGATGGCGAAGTTTCGAACGGATTCCGTCAGGAGCACGCTGCCGGTTAAGGTGCGGCTGTCGTACTACGACTTGAGGCGCAAATGTACAGTCGAAGAGGTGCAGGAGCTTCGTCTCGAGCCGGCGGAGAGTGATTCATGCGACCTGCTGGTTGATGTCGAGGTCAAGAAGAACTACACGATCGCGGAGCTTGCGGATTCGCTTTTCGCGATGGCCGGGCTCGCGCGAAACGGGAACTATTCTCAGGCGCAGAATGTGTTGGATACGTCGGTGACTGCGGCGTACCAGCGATACCCGCACATGGAAGACGAGGACATACGTTTCATACTGAATATCGTCGAAGGCTACCAGCGGGATCTGAAGGTCTACAACGCACATTACCGCAAGGGTGAGTGCGGCGGTTGTAGGTGATTAGTCAATTAACGCCGAAGGCGTTCGCTAATTGCAGCCCAAGGTTGGAGCGCAGCTGTTCATTATCATGACATCCTTTACAGTTTGTTTTTTTCCGAGCCGGTTGTGAGCGGCCTTTCTCATTCTCCCCAAGCTTTAGCTTGGGGTCCTCGCTGTCTCCTACTCTTGAAAACCATTTTAAATGGTT
>JBIOUJ010000194.1:0-7208 GCA_044867025.1 Pyrinomonadaceae bacterium
AGATCTGTTCACCGCAGAGGCGCAGAGGAACGCAGAGGTACGCAGAGAAGAGCTTTAGAGCTTCTGATAGACCACTTTCCCATCGACAATGGTGAAAAGAACGTCAGTGGTCAGAAGTTCTTTTGGAGTCACTTTCAGGAGGTTCTTCGAGAGCACTGTCAAATCGCCTAACTTACCGACTTCGATCGATCCTTTGCTCTTCTCTTCAAAGTTTGCATACGCAGTGTTGAGCGTGTAGGCGCGGATTGCATCCTCAATCGAAACTCGTTCATCCGGAAACCACCCGCCGGCAGGCTGGCCAGTGAGTGTTTGCCGGCTGACGGCAGCATAAAGCCCGAACATCGGATTGATCGGATATTCGGAAGCTGACGTCCCCGGCCAATCAGTACCAAAGCAAAGCACAGCGCCGCTTGTCTGAATGCTCTTGAACGCGTACGCGCCTTTCGTTCGCTCGAATCCTATGCGTTCCTCCATCCAGCGCATGTCGTCGCTCAAGTGGAAAGGCTGAACTTCCGCCACCACGCCGAGTTGGCCCAGGCGTTTGAAATCCGCGGCCGCCAACACTTGCGCATGGACCAGGCGAAAGCGTCGATCGCGCTTACCGTTCTGTTTGTCCAGCTCCTCGAGATAGTTGAGCAGAACGTTATTCGCTTCGTCGCCGATTGCGTGCACCGTTATTTGCAATCCGGCGCGATCTGCATCGAGCATGTAGCCGAGAAACTTTCCTTCGACAAACTCTCCTTTCTCGTTGACCATCAGCGGCCGCCAGCGTCCGCGATTCTTCGCATCGTTCGAATATGGCTGAAAGAATCGCGCAGTGCTCGTTCCCATGATGCCGTCGATGTGTCCCTTGAGCGCCCCCATGCGGATCCACTCGTCGCCTGAGCCCACGCGAATTCCCTTGTCCGCCATCTCCTTCCAGCGATCGAGTCCTGGCCGGAAATGAACTCGTACTGTCAATTCTCCCTTGCGATGTAATTCGTTGTAGAGGTCCAACTGAAGATCGTCAGACATATCGCTGATGTTTGTAACACCGTACTTGCGAATCTCTGCGAGTGCATTCTTCGTTTGCTGTATGCGACGCTCGCGCGAGAAATTCCGCGGGATCACAGCATTGAATAGACGCGTCACTCCTTTACCGCGCATGTGACCGTTCAGACGTCCTTGGCTATCACGCAGGAACTCGACGTCCGACGCCTGCGGGTTGTTTGGATCGAGGTTGAGTGCACGGAGTGCAGCATGATTTGCGGCAAACTGGCTGTCGTCAAACTTACGAATGAACATTGGATAGTGAGCCGTGATCTCATTCACAAGACGTATATCCGGCGCAAACGGTTCGCGTCGCTGATTGCCGGCGCTTCCAGCGGCCCATTGATCGTACGCACCCCAAAACCCGCCGACGATCCATTCGCCTTCCGGCAGGCGCGCCGTGACTTCTTTAACGCGCGCGACGAACTCTTTTTGCGTCGAGGCGCGCATGATGTTGAACTCGAGAAACTGCGCTGCCGACGAGAAATGGACGTGGTTGTCGTTGAAGCCAGGGACGACGAAAGCGCCTTTTAGATCTACGACCCGAGTATTTGGCCCACGAAGTTTGAGCGCGGCCGCGTCGGAACCTACGACAACAAACTTGCCATCTTTGATCGCCACTGCCTGGGCCGTCGGATTCTTTTCATCGACAGTCCAGATCACGCCGTTGTGCAGGATCAGATCCGCGACATCGGGACGATGCTGGCCTATGGCAGTCGGCGCAGTAAGTGCCGTTGCGAACAATAAAATTATGATCCGTTTCATCTGTGTTCACCCGTGAGCGAGAATATGTCTCAACGCCGGTTCCAGTGTGGGCCAGGTAAATGGAAAGCCCCTGTCCGCCAGAACGCTCGGCTCGACTTTCTGACTCGAAAGTAAGAGCGCGTCAGCCATCTCGCCGAACGCCAGCCGTGCTCCGAATGCGGGCACTGGAAACAGCGTCGGACGTGAAAGCACGCGTCCGAGTGCTTTCGTGAACTCCGCATTTGTCACCGGATTGGGCGCGACGAAATTCACTGGTCCACGTGTGGAGGTATCCTCGATTAAATATTTCAATGCATCCACGACGTCTGTCAGCGCGATCCAGCTCATCCACTGCTTACCATCGCCAATCCGGCCGCCGATTCCCATCCGAAAAGGCGTCAGCATCTTGGCCAGCGCGCCTTCGTTCGCATCGAGAATGATGCCGAAACGCGTGTGAACAGTGCGAATTCCCTTCTCGACCGCGGGCGCGGTGGCCTTTTCCCAGTTGGTGCAAACGTCCGGCAGAAAACCCTTGCCGGGCGGGCTTTCTTCCGTCAGCAACTCGTCGCCGCGGACGCCGTAGTAACCAATCGCCGACGCGCTGAGGAAGACTGACGGTGGTCGTGAGAGGCGTGCGAGCGACTCGCTCAACAACAACGTTCCGTTCACGCGGCTTTCGCGAATGGCGCGTTTCTTTTCGCTGGTCCAACGGCCCGACGCGATGTTCTCACCCGCGAGATGGACCACGACGTCGAGTCCTTCGAGGTGTTGCGCGTCGATGCGGCCCTGGTCTGGTTGCCATCCGATTTCCGGTTTTCCGAACGAGTGCTCGCCGCGCACGAGCCTCACGACTTCGTGGCCATCGCCGGTCAGCGATCTCGTCAGCGCTTTGCCAACGAGGCCGTGCGAACCACTCACCAGGATTTTCATGGCCACAGATTACACTGATTTTTTGCTCTTGAGTTTTATTTTGATCGGTGTAGAATGGCGAACCAAAATTTTACGCAAGGAGCAACCTCACTATGCTTCGCCTCACGGCCAGCTTTCTCATCATCGGACTTCTCGTAACAATCGACGCCGTTTTTCTTCCGCAGTCGACTGCGAATTTGACGCGGCTCACGCATACGCCTGAACAGGCAATGAGCCTGAATCCAACGCTGAGCGATGACGGGCGCGTTGTCGTCTTTGAGTCGTCGGCTGATCTTTTGGGCAACGGTCAAAGCACTTCATTTCGCGCGTTTCAGGCGCATCTCGAACCGAAATTCCCGGTTTTCACAGATGTGGGGAGCACGCGTGCCGTGTGTCCGGCGCTGTCGAGTGACGGGAAGATCGTTGTGTTTGCGTCGACGGAGGACCTTGTGGGCCAAAATGCCGATCGCAACTCGGAGATCTTCGTGTTCGATGGGTCGGGGACGAAACAACTCACTCAAACTCTGGCTGATGCGAATACTTTGAGGCTGAGTGACGGGAACTTTCAGCCGTCCGTCACGGCCGATGGACGCATGATTGTGTTTTCGTCGAACCGAGACTTTCGCGGTGAAAATTCCGATTTGAGTCTGGAGATTTTTCTTTACGACGCTGTGGGCCAGAGCTTTGTGCAGTTGACAGAAGGAACGAACGAGCAGCCGGCGGTGAGTCCTAAGATCAGTGCCGACGGTTCGCGTGTCTATTATCAACGGGCGGCGCTTGATGGGAGCGATCTGGTGCTGATCGATACGAAAAAGCGCGCGTCGCAGGTGGTTGCGGCGGAAGTGCAAGGGTTGTCGATCACGGAAGGCCGCGCGATTAGTAACGATGGAATGCGGCTGGTCTATTCAGCCGAGACGGCGCTGAACGAAAGTCAGGTTTTCATTTATGAAGGTCGCGAAAACTCGATCCGGCAATTGACGCAGTTGGGTTCGAGAGTGACAGACGTAAAGTTGCAACCGACGATTAGTGGCGATGGGAAGCGCGTTGCTTTTGCGACGCGACGCAGAGTCATTAATGCGAGCGATGGAGGAGTTGAACTCTATCTCCTCGATCTACCGACTGGTCAGGTACAACAGATCACAAATGCACCGTCCACGGCGACTGCCGAAGTCGTCGCATCGCTGAACTTCGACGGCAGTCTCGTGGCGTTCAACTTTCCACGTGTTGTTTCGGGACCCGTTAGCGACGACGATTTTCGAAACAACAGCGAGATCTACCTTGCGTCGATTCCTGCTCGACCGGAGTTTGGAACGGCCACCGTTGTCAACGCGGCTTCACAAGGCAGAGAGCCGGAAAAGAACACGCAGCTCGCGCCCGGCAGCATCGCGGCTACTCATGGGAGTTCGCTTGCGTTTAAAACCGAAGCCGCAATGTTCGCCGGCAGCGATCCGCCGTTCGCGGTTGCGGGAACGTCCGTACGTGTGAACGGACTGCCGGCGAGGATCTTTTATGCGTCTCCGGGAGAAGTGGTCTTCGTTGTTCCGAAGGGAGTCTCGAGTGGTCCAGCGCAAATTGTCGTTACGAACTTCGATGGTTTCTCGTCAAAAGCTGAGGCACTGATCGTGAATGCTGCGCCGGGTGTGTTTACGGTCGCGGGCGATGGACGTGGTGAGGCAATTGTTCTTGATTCTGACGCGCTGATCACCGGACCGTTCGATCCTTCGAGCGGACGGCTGCGGCTCTCGTTCTTTGCCACAGGCACGGCACATGCGAAGAATGTTTCTGTCACGATCAAAGGAAAGCCGGTGATCGTGGAAACCGTCACTCAGGCAAGCTTGGCCGGACTCGACGAGATCCACGTGATGGTTCCGCCGGAATTGAGCGGTGCGGGCACGTCGACAGTTATTATCAACGCCGACGGAGTTCAGAGTAATTCGGTATCCGTGAAAATCGATGGCATCGCACCAACCCCGACAGCCACTCCAACTCCCAGTCCGTCGCCAACTCCAAGCCCACTCCCGTCGCCCGAATCATCACCACAGATCGTCATCAGCCAGATCTTTGGCGGCGGCGGGAACTCAGGCGCGCCCCTTCGCAACGACTTCATCGAGATCTTCAACCGCGGCATTTCAGCCGTCAGCCTTGCTGGATGGTCTGTTCAGTATGCGAGCGCGACAGCCTCGACGTGGAACGTCACACCGCTGACGTCAGTAACGCTCCACCCTGGACAGTACTATCTCATTCAGGAGAGTTCAGGTGGCACAAATGGCACAAATCTGCCCGCACCGGATGCGACAGGCACGATTGCGATGGCTGCCGGTTCCGGAAAGGTAGCACTGGTCAAAGACTCGACGCCGCTTGCAGGTGCGTGTCCAAACGATCCGAACATCGTCGATATGGTTGGTTACGGCAACACGGCGAATTGCTTCCGAGGCTCAGCGCCTGCGGCAGCGGCAAGTAATACAAACGCGTTATTTCGTATCGCAAACGGCTGCCAGGATCTTCGAAACAACGCGACCGACTTTGCCCTGGCTCCTCCTAATCCGAGGAATACGAATTTCTTGCCGCGGATTTGTGCGAATTAGTGTATTGCGCCTTGCCCCGAAAACTTTTAGACTCGCGCATGCACTCGCTCACCGATGCAATCTCTTCGCTCCAAAAGCACTTTGGCTTTGACGACTTTCGGGAAGGCCAGCGCGATGTGATTGGATCGATCCTGGAAGGCAAAGACGCCGTCGTCGTCATGCCGACCGGCAGCGGTAAGTCGCTCTGTTATCAACTCCCGGCAATGATCCTCGACGGAGCCACGCTCGTCGTGTCTCCGTTGATCGCTCTGATGAAAGATCAGGTGGACGCGCTTCTTGCACGTGGACTCCCCGCTACCTTTATTAATAGCTCCATTCCGGAATCTGAGCAGCACGCGCGTATCGAAGCCTTGAGACGCCGCGAACATAAACTCGTCTACGTCGCTCCCGAACGCTTTCGCAGCAGCCGCTTTACTTCAGCCCTGCAATCGATCCCGATCTCCCTCTTCGCCGTAGACGAGGCACACTGCATCTCAACCTGGGGACACGACTTTCGTCCCGACTACCTACGATTGCGAAACGTCATTCGCTCTCTCGGAGGAGTTCAAACTCTGGCACTGACAGCCACCGCCACTCCGTACGTACGCTCCGACATCATTCAGCAGTTAGGTCTCACTAACCCTCAAACCTTCGTCAGCGGCTTCGATCGCCCCAACCTCTCGATCGAAGTGGTCCACACGGAACGCGAGCGCCAAAAGATCGCTCACATCAAACGCCTCGCCCAAAGAATCAACGGCTCCGGAATTATCTACGCCTCGACGCGAAAGTCCGTCGAGCAAGTCGGGATGAAATTGAAAGATGCGGGACTGAGCGTCGTGACGTATCACGCGGGCATGACCGACTCCAATCGTATCAAAGCGCAAGACGACTTCATGAACGGTCGCAAGCAGATGATTGTGGCCACGAACGCGTTCGGCATGGGCATCGACAAATCCGACATTCGTTTTGTGGTCCACTACCAGATGCCGGGCTCCATCGAAGCTTATTACCAGGAGATCGGACGCGCCGGCCGCGACGGTCTTCCGTCAACGTGCGTGCTGCTCTTCAACTACGCCGACAAGAACACTCACGACTTCTTCATCGAAGGCTCGTATCCGAACATCAGCGTCATCAAGCAGGTCTATGACTCGCTTGCGTCGACAGAGTTGAAACGCATCGAGCTTTCGACGTCAGAGCTTGCAAGACGTACAGGTGAGAGCAATGAGATGGCGATCCAGTCCGCACTGTACGTGCTGGAGCGTGCGGGTCACATTCAACGCACCGCGCCTGCGCTGAATCGCGGCAGTCGCGGCGCCCAACAGGGTCGCAGCATCATAATGCTCGACGAAGTCCCGGCAACGCAGCTTCGTGTTGACCCGCATGACATCTCACGTCGTGGCGAACTTGAGCGCCGGAAGTTACGCGAGATGATCGACTTCTGTTACACCGACTACTGTTATCGCGCTCACATCCTCAGGTACTTCGGCGATCGCCAACACCAACGACAGTGCGGCACGTGCGGTAACTGCAAACCCAACATACACGACGATCACGTCGATGTGCCGATTCTGTCAACCGACGCATCTCCACGCGCGCTCACCGCAGACGAACTGCTGCGCGTGCGAAAGATACTCGCGTGTGCGAAACGCATGAATGGACGCTTCGGAAAGAAGATGCTGATCTCTACCTTGCGCGGCTCGTCGTCGAAACAAGTGCTGACAGCCGGTCTGAACGAGCTATCCACCTACGGACTGCTCAAAGACATGGCCCAGGATGAGGTTCAGTTTTATATCGACGCGTTGGTTGCAGCGCGTTGTCTGCGCGTGACTGGCGGTGCATACCCTACTATTTCCACAACCGACCTCGGCGACCGCGTCATGCGCGAGCAGGAGCAAATAACGTTGGCCCTGCCCCACAACGGCAATCCGCGGTCTTCATCGGTGTAGATCTGTGGCCACAGAT
>JBIOUJ010000195.1:0-10296 GCA_044867025.1 Pyrinomonadaceae bacterium
GATCCGCGTTCATCTGCGAAAATCTGCGGCTATAATCCCAATCTAAAAACGGAACCCGACACTCGTCACGAACTGAAAGTGGTGCGTCGTCCGGCTCGGCCGAGCAAATGGAACCAAAGTAATGTCCTGCGTCACAGGGTTGAAATTGATTCGGTTTCTAACACTTCCGCCGAAATGCATGATCGTGTCGCCTGCATCAATCCGCGTTACGATCCGCTTTGAAGGATAGAACTCAATCACGCCTCCGACGTCCGTGGCGAATGCATTCACGCGGATAATTTCAAATTGAAACGGAAACGCTCCACCCGCACCGGTGGGGATGATGTCGAAATCGCCCTGTGAAAAACTGACCACGCCGGGACGAACCTTCGCGAAGATCCCCCAATTCTCAAATCGCTTGCCCACCTTCACACCACCGAGCACCTGAGTCATGCGGCCGGGGTTCACACAATCAAAACATCGCTTCGGGAAGAAATAACCAGCACCTTCAACACTGAAAATCCGGTTGATGTTGTAAGTAAACCGACCGCCGAGTCCGGGCTCCGTCCTTTGCCCGGTGTACTCATTATCTCGCTCCAACGTAGTGAACTCTGCGGCAACTTCATACTTCGGCACTTCCTGCGACTGCGAAAACGCCTGCGATTGCACTAGCAAAATCACGATTGCTGCCACTAAACAAGTCTTCTTCATATGCTCTCCTTGGTTGGTTGAAACACACACTTATCCCGATCTCAGCCAAACGGATTTGCTGAGACTGCGAACCTCAGTTACTGAAGAAAGTGGGAGACGGAATTACGGGCTTTTGGGCAAAAGATTTTCCATGCTGTCGGCGCTGCCGACCATTACACGTTGAGGAACAACCGTGTTCGGATTGCCTTTATACAACGGAGAACCGAGCGTGAGCACAACGCCCTGGTTGGTCAACATTCCTTCGAGCTTATCGAACACGTTCGAGCCCTTCTTCAACGCCGTTTTTGGCTGCGGCGGTTCCGAAGGGAAGAGCGGTGTGTACGTAGTGTCGCGAAGCACCCAGAGATACCAGAGGCCGCCATTCGGCAGGATCGGCTCTCCCGAGACCCATTCATAGCGCTCGCCATTCACCATGAATTCGATCTTGTTTTCGTTGAGCACTGCGATCTTCTCGAATTGATATCCGTCGCGCGGTACGAGTGAAAAGATAAAGCGACCGCGGTCGGGTATGTAGAACCACAACAGCGCCCCCGACGCGCCGAAACTCGACTTGCTCTTATTCACTAAGCTGCCATTTATCGACAGACTGTAGTTCTTCACGGCGAGCGCGATGGCGTCGAGCGTGAAATCTTTCGGAGCTGACTCAACTTCATTCTCGCGTAGTCGAGAACGATCGAAGGTGACACTCACAACGTCGACAATCTTGACGCCCGATTCCTGATTGACGAGGAGCTCGAGCGAAACGGCGTCGCCATCGTCGAGCGTTTGCGGTGTCGTTGATTTTGGGAATGTCGCAAACGCTCCCTTGGCTTGTTGTGGGGTGAAGTCTTTCAAGAAAGTCAGACGAAACGCTTCGTCAGCAGGCAAAACAGCCAGGCTGAATTTTTTCGTAACCGGATCGGCGGTGATCCAGAGGTCGTAACCGAAGACGACGTTTTGCTGAGCGTCAGTTAGGACGCGGTGAATGATTCGATTCTCGCCGGCGACGGCTCGTGAGTAGAGCAGAGCGGCGAGCGCGTTCGCGTTCGGCAGGGTTGTGCTTGCGGGCGCAGAGGTTTCACTTCTGAAACCAACAAAACCGCCGTTCGACACTTGTAGCACCACTTGGCGCTTGGCCGGACTCTGCTGAGCCGACGCTGCAAACGCCAGACAGTGCACACAAATCAGAAGGATCCAGATTTTACTTCTCATTCTGGGAGCCCCCCTTGATGACAGTGAGTTTGACCTCTTCAGTGGGCTTGAATCCGATGAGGGCGGTTGGGATTCCGACGTTTTGTGGTTTTTGTGATCTGGCGAAAGTGCTTTCGGTTGTTGACGGATCGACCACTCGTTTCGCGTTTCGAGCGGGCGCTCGTCTATCACGATAAACAACTCGCGTGACGATCTTTTCCTGGATTGTCGGCTTTTCCTGGACCACCGGAACGTGAACGATTGATGGAGTTTGAGGCTGTGATTGTTGTCGAGCAGCTCGGATCGCAATCGGAATTAGAACTGCGCACGCGATGACTAAGGCGGCAGCAACTGGCACCGGCACGGGAACCGTAGCTTTAAAAACTCTTGCGAACCACGACGGACTGTTTGATTGAATGCGTTGTGAGTTGACGAGTTTGTGGCGAAGCTTTTCGTGATAGCCACTCCAATAGGTTTCCGACGGTGCGGAGGTTTCTTTCAGTCTCGTAGTGACACGCAGAATTGCATTGAGCGCCTCGAATTCTTCGCGACATTCAGCACACGCACGCAACTCCGTCAACAAGACTTCATCCGGACGGCGATCTGCTCCGTCCAGGACAAACTCGGTTATTTGCTCTTTTGTTTCCCTGCAATTGTGCATTGCAAAACTCCGTTCAGTATTCATTCGCGAGGTTTGTGAGCGCTTCCTGCGTGTCAACGTCTGGCGAAGGGCTTGGCGAAAGCTTTGCGCGCAGTTTGACGATCGCGCGCGACACGCCCTTCTTCACCGTTCCCGTCGAACAGTTCATTGCGTTTGCGATTTCTTCATACGACATTCCCTCGTAGTGTCGAAGCAGGAACGCGAGTCGCTGCTGCGGCGTCAACTCCGCCAGCGCGTCCACGACATTTTCAAAAAGTAACTTGTTGTAAATGTTTTCAGGTGAAGTTGAATGAGATTCGAGGGGTATCTCGAACGTGTCAGAATCGATCTGCACGAGTTGGACCGGTGTGGTCTGTCCGTTCCAGCGAAACAGACTCGAGCGTCGATGATTCAGAAAAGCGTTGATCGTGATGCGGCGTAACCAGGTGTAGAAAGAAGAATCAGATCTGAAAGACCGCATTGCCTGGTAGGCTTTCAGCCAAACGTCCTGCGACAGGTCTTCGGCATCCTGCGCGTTGCGGCAGTAATGAAATGCAAGCAGATGAATCCGGCGTGCGTAGCGTTCGGCGAGCAGACAAAAGGCGTCGATGTCGTCCGCCTGGGCGCGTCTGATTAGGTCGCTGTCGCTGTCGGTCACAGTCACATAGACACGAGTTTCTTCATTTGGTTGGCTTGGTGAAGCCGCAAAGAAGCACAAATCAGGCTAGGTTCTTTTTGTGCCTTTTTGTAGCTGTTTTTACTACAGTTGAGGGCGAATTCGCGCTCGGAGTAACTGCATTGCCGCCGGTGTGTTGTTCCGAGGCGTCGCCGAACATCTTATTGGTCTTCTTCAACCGCCCTCGCAAGGCTGGCGTCTTGCTCATCTCCTCGCGATTCTGATCCGGATGACCGGCGAAACCCGTCTGCTGTCCGCGCGGTTTTGCCGGCGTGCCGACCTTGTGCTGATCCTTCCTTGTGCCCATGGTTCAACCCTCCCGTTTTCGTCTGCTCGTTCGCCCTAATGCCCACTTCAATGCGAGCGGAGTTAGTAATGTCGTGATGATGACCATGATAACAACTGCGCCGAAAACCGCCGAGTTAATAACAGGCTCGCTGACGCCTGCTACAGACGGCAGCATCAGCGTCGCACCGATTCCCGCGAAGATTAGACCCACCTCGCCGCGCGGGATCATTCCGACGCCCACCGCCAAACGGTTGATGCCTGGTTCGACGACACCGAGCGCGCAGATCTGTTTACCGACAATCGCCGCTAAAGTAAGAACGGTTGCGAATCCAAGAATGTCGAGTCGAGTGAAAAGTCTCAGGTCAACTTTCAATCCCATCAGTACGAAAAATATTGGCACCAGCACAGTACTTACGGGTTGCAGGAGATCGTTGAGGTCGCGCTCCGTGCGCCCGCCGGTCGGTTTGTAGTGCACTTCGTCGAGTATCAATCCGGCTGCGAAGGCGCCGACGATCGGCGCGAGTCCAACCTTAGCAGCGGCCCACGCCAGCACGAGGCAAAACGAGATCGCGAGAGTCAGCAAAACACCTCGCGACTCAAAACGACCTGCGCCACGAAGCATTCGCGGCATCACGAAGATTCCCACCACGATCGATCCAATCAGGAAGGCCACTGACTTGAAAGCAATACCAGCGATATCGACTATCGCCAACGTTCCACCAGCTTGTGCAGCTCTTATCGCGCCGGCGACGATCGCCAGAATCAACAACCCGAGCACATCGTCGATCACCGCTGCACCGAGAATAATGCGTGCCTCACGCGTGGCGAGCTTCTTGAGATCTTTGAAAACGCGGGCGGTGATTCCAACACTCGTAGCACACAAGACCGCGCCGATGAAGATGTGCCCGAGCACGTGCTCGTCGGGCAGAAAGTAAGTTGCGACTCCCCATCCCAGAAAGAACGGCGCAATGACCCCCAGCACAGCGACGAGCAGCGACGACCATCCGACTTCGATCATCTCTCGCAAGTCAGATTCAAGACCGACCTCGAACAACAGAATGATCACTCCCAACTCGGCGAGCGCCGCGATCGTCGTGTTGGTTTTCAGAGGCTCAGCGCCGCTGAAACCGAATATCACGAGGTTGCCGAGTAGAATTCCCGCGCAGAGTTCGCCCAAAACCGCCGACTGCCCGATACGCTCAAATAACTCGCCACCGATCTTCGCGATCACAAGCATGACCGCCACGCCGATCAAGACAGCCGGATCCAGACCGTGTCCACCCGCGTCGGAGGCAGTTTCACCAGCCCCTCGGACACTCAGAGAAATAAAAAACAGCATGGCGGCCAGGCCGAAAAATGTGCGTTTCATGCGATTTTTGGGAATACGGACCGATTATGACATACCGTTTAACTTCCAGAGCACGTTTTAATTAGCGTCCCGATTTGCGTCCTCCTGCTTCGATCTCTATAATGCGCCCCACCCAGGCGCTCTCCCCGGCAGGTTGGCGCCATCCAAACTGCAAACTATGGCGACTCCAATTCGATGGAACCAGCGCAGACGTGTCGCGCCCATTGGCGGTTCGAAGCGACCCGAAACCCCGTTGCGTTCTCTTGCTCTTAGCCTGACGCATGTTGCTCGTGCGGCTCTCACCGAGCCCTACATGCTCAGCATCGAACATCACCGAATCCAACTGAACCGGCTGCCGAAGGCGTTCGACGGCTTCCGCCTCGTGCAGCTTTCCGACATTCATCATGGCCCTTTCTCGAGCAGCGCACAGATCGAACAGGCTGTAGAGACTGCAAACAGGCTCAAGCCTGACATCATCGCGCTCACGGGTGATTACATTTCCAAAGAGCGGCATTACGCCGCTCCTTGCGCGGAAATGTTAGGGCGCTTGAAGGCACGTTACGGCGTCTATGCAGTGCTGGGTAATCACGATCACTGGGTCGATGCTGCGCTGATAACCGATCTGTTTCGCGCTGAAGGCATAACCGTTCTAATTAATGAAGGCATGCACTTCGAAAAGGACGGCGACTCGTTCTGGCTGGCAGGTGTCGATGACACCATGGTGGGTTTAGAAGACCTGTCGCTGGCACTCGCGGGCGCTCGTCGCGACGAGATGAAGCTCGTCCTGGCACACAATCCAATCGTTCTGCGGCGCGCTGCTCGAGCTTCGGTCGATCTGGTCCTGAGCGGACACACCCACGGCGGGCAAGTTGCGATTAGAGGCGGCGAACAAAGCACTGTGCGAGGAGCGCGTAAACGCCTGCTGAAGGGCCTCGGCCGCCTTGGAAATACCCAGATTTACGTGAATCGCGGTCTTGGAACGGTAGTGTTGCCCATCAGGTACGGATGCCCTCCTGAAATCTCTTTATTGGAACTTCGCAGTAGCTAATCAGGTTAAGCCGCAGATTTTCGCAGATGAACGCGGATCTGATCAGCGTTCATCTGCAAAAATCTGCGGCTTAAATTCCGAGGAAAAAATGTCCTCCCGCATCGTTACTGTTCCCAACCTGCTGACAGTCTTCCGGATGGTTTTGATTCCGGTCTTCGTCTCGCTGCTTTTTTACCAACGATTCGTACTGGCGTTGACCGTTTTCGTCCTTGCCGGCGTTACCGATGGTCTCGACGGACTGCTCGCGCGTCGCTTCAATCAAAAATCGCAACTCGGAACCATCCTCGACCCCATTGCCGACAAGCTGATGCTGGTCACTTCTTTCGTCGTATTGTCGATGAGGTCCGTTTTTCCCCAGCCAGTGCCCTCACACCTCCCAGTTCCTTTTTGGGTGACTGTGGCGGTGATTAGCCGCGACGTTTTCATCCTCGTCGGCGCAGCCGCCATCAACATCGTGACAGGCTTTCGCGGCTTCCGTCCCTCGATGCTCGGGAAAATCAATACCACAGTCCAAATCGTTGCGATAACGGCGATCATGTTCGCCGCCAGCTTCCCATACGGCACCGGATACTATCTTCCGACGATCTACACCACCGTCTTCGCACTCTCGGTACTTTCAGGCGCCCACTACGTCTTTTTCGTCTCAAAACTGGTAAACGAAGACCGCCGTTAACGAATCAAACACACTCAAATAAAGTTGACAAGAACGCACTCAACTATTATATTGAGCGAGCGTTCAAGGTGAGGGTCGCCTCATACAGCACCGAGCGCGGTTCAGCGCTGGGTCAGAATGTTAATCAAGGAAGGTTTTGGAGACTAAAAGATGAGCAAGATTATTGGAATTGACCTGGGTACAACCAACTCGGTCGTAGCGGTGATGGAAGGCGGCGAGCCGACCGTAATCACCAACTCCGAAGGTGGCCGCACCACGCCATCGGTCGTGGCTTTCACCAAGGACGGCAGTCGACTCGTTGGTCAGGTTGCCAAACGACAGGCGGTAACCAATCCCGAAAATACTGTCTATTCGATCAAGCGATTTATGGGACGTCGCTATAACGAGGTTACTGAGGAAATCAAGCAGGTCCCTTACAAGGTGCAGGGCGCAGGCAACGGCGACGTGCGCATTGGCGCGGGCGGTAAGGAATGGAGCCCGCCAGAGATCTCAGCCATCATTCTGCAAAAGATGAAGCAGTCGGCTGAAGACTATCTCGGTCAGAAGGTCGATAAGGCCGTGATCACGGTTCCTGCTTACTTCAACGACTCACAGCGCCAGGCGACCAAAGACGCCGGCAAGATCGCGGGTCTCGAAGTGATGCGTATCGTGAACGAGCCGACGGCCGCAGCACTTGCCTACGGACTCGACAAGAAGAAAGACGAAACGATCGCCGTGTTTGACTTCGGCGGCGGGACGTTCGACGTGTCGATCCTGGAAGTCGGCGAAGGCGTAGTCGAAGTTAAGTCGACCAACGGCGATACCCACCTCGGTGGTGACGATATCGACGAACGGCTGATCGAGTGGATCATCGAAGAATTCAAGAAGGATCAGGGTATCGACCTCTCGAACGACAAGATGGCTTTGCAGCGTCTGAAAGAAGCCGCTGAAAAGGCCAAGATCGAGCTGTCCAGCACGATGGAGACCGAAGTCAACCTGCCGTTCGTCACAGCGGATCAATCCGGACCGAAGCACCTCGCGATGAAACTCACGCGTGCGCGCTTCGAGCAGTTGGTCGAGCCGATCCTTTCACGACTTAGGGGTCCGGTTGAAACGGCATTGAAGGATGCCGGAGTTGAGGCGAGGAAGATCGACGAGGTGGTGCTCGTCGGTGGTTCGACGCGAATTCCGAAGGTTCAGGAGATCGTTAAAGAAATGTTTGGCAAGGAGCCGAACAAGAGCGTGAATCCTGACGAAGTGGTCGCGATCGGCGCAGCCGTGCAGGCCGGTGTTCTGTCGGGTGAGAAGACTGACATCCTGTTGCTTGACGTTACGCCGCTCAGCCTCGGAATCGAGACGCTCGGTGGCGTGTTCACGAAGTTGATTGAAAGAAACACGACGATCCCCACGAGGAAGTCGGAGATCTTTTCTACGGCTTCTGACAATCAGACGTCGGTTGAAGTTCACGTGCTTCAGGGCGAGCGCCCGATGGCCAGCGACAATCGTACGCTTGGCAAGTTTCACCTCGTCGGTATTCCACCGGCGCCGCGTGGCATGCCGCAAGTTGAAGTTACCTTTGACCTCGACGCCAACGGCATTGTGAACGTCTCGGCGAAGGACATGGGAACTGGTCGTGAGCAGAAGATCACGATCACGGCTTCTTCCGGTTTGTCGAAAGACGAAATCGACCGGATGATGAAGGATGCCGAATCCCACTCTGCCGACGACGCTCGCAAGCGCGAGGAGATCGAGGCTCGCAATCGTCTCGACGGTCTGGTCTACCAGATGGAGAAGACGCTCGCGGACAATCGTGAGAAAGTCGCAGCAGTTGCGCCTGACGTCGAATCGGCGATCGCTGAGGCGAAGAAAGCGTTGGCTGAGGGCGGTGTTGACAGGCTGAACAACGCGTTCAATCAACTGCAAACTGCATCTCACAAATTGGCTGAGGCCCTTTACCAGCAGGCGCCACCGCCGGGAGCGGGAACTGAGACTGGCGATCAAGCGTCGGCCGCCGGTGCGTCGTCGGGCACGTCGGGTGATGACAATGTCATCGACGCCGAGTACGTGGATGTAGACGAAAACAAGTAAGCATTGCCACAAAAGGCACAGAAAGCACAGTTAATACTTTGCGCTTTTTGTGCTTTTTTGTGGACTAACGTTGAGTGGTAAATGGCGAACAAGCAGGACTATTACGAGATACTCGGCATCAAGCGTGACGCCAAGCCCGATGAGATCAAGAAGGCTTACCGGCGTCTGGCGCGCAAGTATCACCCTGATGTGAATCCGGGTGATAAGGCCGCCGAGGAACGCTTCAAGCTGATGTCGGAAGCGCACGACGTGCTTTCCGATCCGAAGAAGCGAACCGTCTACGATCGTTTCGGGCAGTACTCTGAAAATCTCGCGGACGCGCATGCGAGAGGTGCTGCTGGTCCATCAAGTGGCGGTCGTACGTCTCCGGGTTTTGATTTCACTGGTTTCGACTGGGGCAGCACAACGTCCAGTACTGGAGGCGCTGGTGGCACCAGTTTTCGAGACATCTTCGCGGATCTGTTCGGTGGTGGTCCAACGAAAGAGAAAGAACCGCCACGTCCGCAACCTCAACGTGGCGGTGACATCGAGATGCCCTTGAGTCTCTCGTTTGAAGAAGCGATCAAGGGACTGACGACAAATATCACTGTGAACCGGTCTGAGCAGTGTACGCGTTGTAATGGTGCGGGCGACATTGGCGGACCGGTCGTTGTTTGTTCGACGTGCAAAGGCTCGGGGCAGGTGCAGAGATCGGGAGGCAGGCTGCGCTTTGCGCAAGAGTGCCCTGATTGTGGTGGTACGGGACGCAGGCGTGCTCCTTGTTCGCTTTGTCATGGCAAAGGCGTCACGCCTAAGTCAGAGACAGTAAAAGTTCGTATTCCGGCGGGGGTCGATACTGGCTCTCGCGTGAAAATCCCCGGAAAGGGCCACGGTGGTCGTATGGGTGCGCCGGCGGGAGATCTGCACATCATCACGAACGTTGGTCCGCACAAATATTTCACGCGCAAGGGCGACAACATTTACGTCACGGTTCCGATCACCGTGCCGGAGGCGGCGCTGGGCGCGAAGATCGAGGTGCCGACCGTCGATGGAAAAACTCAGTTACGCATTCCGCCCGGGACGCAGTCGGGTCAGAAGTTTCGTCTGCGCGAGCGTGGTGCGCCGTCGTTGCGGAATCCCGGGGCGAAGGGGCATCAGTTTGTCGAAGTGCAGGTGACGTTGCCGAAGGTAATTTCGGAAGAGACGAAAGAGCTGCTGCGCGAGTATTCGAAGTTGAATTCGACAAACCCGCGAGTTGAGATGGGGTTGGAGTGAGCGGCAGGAAACCTAAAACGTACACGATCAGTGCGGTCGCGGATCAATATGGGATTCATCCGCAGACGCTGAGATTGTATGAGCGTGAGGGGTTGTTGAAGCCTTCGCGGTCGGAGGGGAACACGCGGCTTTACACGGATCCGGATCTCGAGCGGCTCGAGCTCATTCTTTCGTTGACGCGCGACTTGGGAGTGAATCTCGCCGGCGTGGAGATCATTCTCAACATGCGTGAAAAGATGGACGCGATGCAGCAGGAGTTTGAGCGGTTCTCCCAGTATTTGCAGTCGCACGCGGAGGAGTTGACGAGCTTCGATCCGGCGCCGGAAGGAAGTGACGCGCTCGTGCCGCTTACACGAACTGCCGCGCTCCGACGACGACGTTCTTAAAGTTCTCCTCTGCGTATCTCTGCGTTCCTCTGCGCCTCTGCGGTGAAACATCTGTA
>JBIOUJ010000196.1:0-21573 GCA_044867025.1 Pyrinomonadaceae bacterium
TGATCTGCGTCATCCGCGTTTATCTGCGGCTAACTTTCTTCGGTATACCCGACGGTGCGCTGACGATCGTGTCAATCGCGTCGCAGGACGCGACCATCCGCCTTACTGATCTCAATATTTTTCCCAACCCTCACCACGTCGCCATCCATGCTCGGGTCTTCACCCGAGAGGTTACCGAGCGGCGTCGACCATTTGATCTTTCTTTTCGTCTGTTCCATCCGCGCGAGGTAAAAGCCCTCGTCTCTTACTTCGTACAGCAAAAACAGGTCGCGATCATGCTCGAGATAACAGACGCGCTCGAGCTTCGCTTTCATGCCTCGCATCAGACGGAAAGGTTTTCGCATGCCCTGAGGGTAAGTAAACTCACCCATGCCATTCCAGAGCATGATGTATTTCCCGGCTGAAGTGGACCACAGAAAAAAGTAGCGCGGATTAGGATCTCCAGTCCTTTCAGCCGTCATAAACATCTCAGGCTGGGACGTTTGCGCAAAGTTCACCGTCGTCAACGACAAAATCAGACACACTACGAGAAGGTTCTTCATGGCTTCTCCTTTTAGCGGGGCGGTGAGGCCTACCAGTTTACTACAATTCGGGCGTTGCGGAACCGTGTTATCGCTGTTTATCCTCTGTATAATCTCGCCCGGGGTGAAGACATGCACAAACGCCATTTGCGTCAAATCGAGGAATACATACTTGGCTTCTTCCAGTCCTTACAACGGACGCGCATTCTCGCTAAAGAACTTTTCAATAGCACGAGTGCCTACGCAAATGCCGACATGGTCCGCGCCCTCGAGGATCTGGAAAAGAAGGAACGGCTGCTGGTCCGTCACACAACGGAGGGTAACGACTACGTCTCTCTAACGTCTCAGGGAGCGGCCCATCTCGGCCTGCGGGAACCGGATGGCGAGAACGAGGTTCCCGCTATGCCCCATCCGCCGAAGAGCGCTACGAAAGTCTGATAAGTTTTAGAAGCTATGAAAGTGTTGTTTTCCAGCGCCTTGGTGCTCCTCATCTGTTTTTCTGCGATGGCGCAGGCACCAGCCGGCGAGGGCGCGCCTGTCGCCCCGACGAATTCACTCGCGGAAATACGCAACATGCAAAACGCGCTGCTGCTCGTTTTCAAATCTCGCGTTCTCGACGTCAGTGACCGCGAACGTGCGATCATCCAGGATGTGCTGAAAGCCGATCCGATGCCGCAAGGACGCTACCGGTGGATCTACACGCAGTTAGCACAGAAGTTGAACAAGTACATCCGGAAGTACAAGAGCCTGAGCGCTGCGTCAGAACTCGCTAATGCCGACTACGTCATCTTTTTCAACGTCGTCGAGTTTCGAAGAATCTTGTACACGTACTACCCGTACGGTGAGTTGTTTGTGATCGCCAAGGGTTCTCCTGAAAAACTAAAGCCGCCGCGCATTGTCTGGAAGGCAAGGAAAATGCTGATTCCGGAAGATGCGATTGGTGAATTAATCAAAGACCTCAAAGCCGCTCGCGGTGAAAGTTAGGGCGCAACTTCGGACCCGATGCGCTCGAAAAAGCTCATTCTCCTAATCGTCGTCCTGGTTCTCCTGCTCTCGCAGGTTCCCTTCGCGTATCGTCGCTTCAAACTTCGCCGGCTCAACGCTGCGATTCAACAACTCAACACGCAACGACGCGCGACTGGCGCACAGAGCGGCTTCGTCGATTACAGTGGCGTGGTCCATGTTCACTCGTCGCTGGGTGGACACAGCGCAGGCACGTTTTCTGAGATCATCTCTGCGGCGCAAGGGAACGGGTTGCAGTTTGTGATCATGACCGAGCACACGGAGAAGGACTTCGACACTGCAAGCCTGACGTTGAAAGGCATGCATGGTGGAGTGCTCTTTATCAACGGCAACGAGGTGAGTGCGGAAAATGGCGATCGCCTGCTTGTGCTGCCGGAGGAGATCTCAATCGTCGCTTATCCGGAAGAGTTCAAGAACTGGGAAACGGGCGGTCTCGATGGTGTCGAGATCTATAACGTGTTTACGAATGCCCGGCGAGTGAATCCGGTGACGGCGTTTTTCGACGTGTTGTGGTCTCAACGCGCGTACCCGGAATTGATCTTCGCGCTGTACCTGCAAAGGCCGGATGAGAGTTTGAAGAAGTGGGACCAGGCTCTGGCGCGAACGAGATTGACGGCGGTTGGCGGCAACGATGCGCATTCAAACATCGGCGTGAGTTTAACAGACAGTTCGGGGAAAACTCTGCTGGGGATTCAGCTCGATCCCTATGAAACCAGCTTTCGACTCGTGAGATTGCACGTGCTGGTCGAGCAAAACAGGGCGCTGGATGCGGCGAGTGTGCTGGATGCGGTTAGGAGCGGGCACTGTTTTGTAGGGTTTGACTTCCTCGGCGACTCCGCGGGTTTCGCGTTTGAGGCGCAAAATCAGGGTGAGAACAAGATTCAGGGCGACGAGATTTCGTTGAAGAGCGAGACGCGTCTGCGCGTCCGGACGCCGGTTACGAGCCGGATCGTGGTGTTCAAGGACGGGGCTACGTTTGTGGACGAGACTGGGATTGATAACAAAGAAATTGGGGTGACCGAGCGAGGGGTTTACCGGGTTGAAGTTTACCTGCCGCAGCTTGGCGGGCTGGTGGCCCAAAAGCCCTGGATCATCTCAAATCCGATTTACGTCCGTTGATTAGGGCGCACGTTTAGAGTTCAAGCTTTAGAATGCAGCGTTAAGCCCAGCGGCCGACAAGCTAAAGCTTGAACTCTAAACGCGTAGCCTTGGCTTTAAAAAGCTCTCGCCCCACCGGGTGCCCTGCTAGCGGCCCTGTGGGGCGACGAACCTTTCGCTGGAAAGCTCCAGCTTCACTTGTCTCGGAAGCGGTGCGTACGTTCACCGGAATACTGTTGGAGGCCGAGTAGTTGGCCTCACGCTCCCACTTGCCCCAAGTGTTAGGGGCTCAGGAGTACAGCCTTCCACACACTGTTTTTTCAAGTCCGATCAGTCTAGGCTCCGTACGCGAAACTGTCAATATTCAGCTTGACCGAACGTGAACAATACAAGTCTCAACTTGATAGAATGACCACCCAATGGAATTGAAAATAACAACACCGAAAAACTTCAGCTTTCGTCGCACAGTCGCGAGTCACGGCTGGTATGGACTACTTCCTTTTGCCCTTGATGCAGACAAATGGCAGTTGACTCGCGTCATCGACGTTGGCAGGAAACCGCCGGTTACGATCATGTTAACCGGACGGAAAAACCACGTACACATCGACACTTCGCGCCCGCTCAATAAATCCGAGGCCGGCGTCGTGTTGCGCGATGCGCGGCACATTCTCCGGCTCGACGATGATCTGCAAAGCTTCTATCTCGCCACGGAAAACGATCCGGAGTTTGGCTGGATCAGCGAGCAGGGCGCCGGACGACTGCTGCGTTCGCCGACGGTCTTTGAAGACCTGGTCAAGATGATTTGCACCACGAACTGTTCGTGGGCGCTGACAGAAAAAATGGTCACCGGGATGGTTGAAAATCTCGGCCGCGAGACCAACGACGGGCGACGCTCGTTTCCAAACGCTGAAACGTTGGCCGCGATGCCTGCCAAGTTTTTTGTAGACGAAGTTCGCGCCGGATATCGCGCGCCCTACCTGAAGGAACTCGCGGATCGAGTTGCGTCGGGCGCATTGGACGTCGAGCAGTGGTTGAAAAGCGATTTGCCGACGTCGGAGTTGGTCAAACAGATCAAAGGCGTCAAAGGTGTTGGGAATTATGCGGCGGAGAATCTTTTAAAGCTTCTGGGACGTTACGATGGATTGGCGCTGGATTCTTGGACGCGAGCGAAATTCTTCAAGGTACGGAACAACGGCCGGAAGGCAAATGACAAGAAGATCGCGCGCTACTACGCGCGCTTCAACGAGTGGCGCGGTCTCGCGCTCTGGTGCGACGTGACGCGCGACTGGCTGTAGGCCAAGTTCAGAGTTCAACCTTTAGGTTGCCGGTTCCAAACAGCAAGCTAAAGCTTGAACTCTGAACCTGGGACTTAAGACCAAACTACTTGTTGAAGACCCACGTCGAATCTTGCGGACCACGCGGGCTTTCGCTGTGACGAACGACGGTCAACACTTTTCCATCTGCTGAAAGCGTCAACTTGTCACTCGTGGTGAACGTGAATTCATTACCATCTGGTCCCTGACCAGTCACTTTGCTGACCAACTCAAGCGTCTTGCCGTCGCTCGAGAGGGTCGCCTTTCTCGCGAACTTACCACGACCCGTATCTCCGGTTGTCTCAGTGCCGTCGAGATTGAAGGTGCGTGGACCACCCATTCCCATTCCCCGGCCACCACCTTGACCACCGCCTCCCGGAGGACCACCTGCTGCAGGTGCGCCTGACGGAGGACCACCGCCCGGACCACCGCCGCCGGCTACCTTCTCTTCGATCGTAATCTCTTTTTCTGTTTGAGTGACAACCCAGGAAACGCTCTCCGCGTTTTGGACACGTTGTGAGAGACCCTGGCTCTTGCTCTTATCAAGCGTCCAGGTTCCGGCGAAGTTTGGCGCAGCAGCTTGCGCAGCCAGAGCAAACACTAGCGCGCTTGTCAGGCCAAAAGCGTAAATCAACTTTCTCATTCAAGATCTCCTTCAGTTGTTCATGATTTTGTACGAGTGTCGCGAGTCTAACAAAACAGAGAGCAAAAAACTGTAAGGGAATGTAAAGATTTGTATAGAGAAGGTAAAGAATGAACCTTTGCGAATTTACATGCGTAACAAGCGCGACGCTCGTTGTATTCGTTGTCATAAGAAAACTGCGAGTGGTGTTTTATCCAACGAGAGAGCAATACTGAAAAGCAACCAAGGAGAGCTGTAATGAAGTCAATCGTAAACAGGATGTTGGTGGTGATGTTGGTCGGCGCATTAACGGGTGTTGTTGCGTTGGCCAAAGTGCATAAGGAGAAAGTGACTTTCGAAAACGATATCAAGGTGAACGGCACGCTCGTGAAGAAGGGCACCTACGATGTCAAGTTCGACGACGCGACCGGTCAACTTTCGGTGAACAAGCAGGGCAAGGTTATCGCTGAGGCAATGACTCGCACCGAACAACGCTCGAAGAAAGCCGTTGATTTCCAGGTGAGATCGACTACGAGCGGAAATGAATTGCAATTGGTGGGCATCACCTTCGGCGGTTCCGACAAAGACATCGTGATCGCAAATAGCGGCGCATCAACATCCGGCAATAACTAAGATCGCAGTTAACCCGATTCCCCTCTACGCCTCGAACCCTCGTGTTTCGAGGCGTAGTTGTTTTTTTGCTGCAAACAACACACAATGCGCTCAAATGAAAAATCGACGCTTTGGAAGAACTGGCTGGGAAGTCAGTGAGATTGGTTATGGCATGTGGGGAATGGCCAGTTGGTCCAACTCCGATGATGATGAGTCGCTCGGCTCATTGCAGGCAGCAGTCGATCGCGGTTGTAATTTCTTCGACACTGCTTATGCTTACGGTAACGGTCGCAGCGAAAATTTTCTGGGCCAGATCGTAAAGTCCAACGCCGGAAAGCGACTCTACACCGCAAGCAAGATCCCGCCGAAAGATCTGAAATGGCCCGCAACGGCTGACTCGACCCTGATGCAGTCGTATCCACCGGATCACGTCGAGGAGTACGTCCATCGCAGTCTCGAGAATGCCGGGTTGGAGCAATTGGACCTAATGCAGTTCCATACGTGGAACGACGAGTGGATGCGCGACGATCGCTGGTTCTATCGTATCGACGACATGCGTAGTCAGAAACTGATCAACGCGATCGGGATCAGTATCAATCGGTGGGAGCCGTGGAACGGCGTGCGCGCGGTGCGGAGCGGTCAGATCGATGCGGTGCAGGTGATCTACAACATCTTCGATCAGAACCCGGAAGACGAGTTGTTTCCCGCGTGTCGTGAGATGGACGTCGCGGTGATCGCGCGTGTGCCTTTCGATGAAGGAACGTTGACGGGCACTTTGACCAAGGACAGCAAGTGGCCCGAAGGCGATTGGCGCAACACTTACTTCGTTCCTGAAAACCTGATTCCGAGTGTCGAGAGAGCAGATGCGGTGAAGAAGACGCTCGAAGAGTGGAACAGGGAGCGCTCGACGAATATCACGATGCCGGAGCTCGCGTTGCGCTTCATTCTCGGCAACGAGGACGTGAGCACGATCATTCCCGGGATGCGCAAGCTCTCACACGTGGAAGCGAACATCGCAGCGAGCGACACTGGACCACTGCCGCCGGAGTTACAGCAGAAAATGAAAGGCTTCCGCTGGGTGCGAAAGCCCGCGCCGTGGTCGCAGTAGAGCCACAAAAAGGCACAAAAACTTTTTGTGTCTTTGTGTACTAGCTCTTCATCTCGAGTGTCTTCACTAAGAAGGCCCAGCGGTCGGCGATCTCCTCGATGACTTTCGACGTCGGCTTGCCTGCCCCATGCCCGGCCTTGGTTTCAATGCGAATCAGTATCGGAGCGTTCCCCGCCTGTGCGGCCTGAAGCGCGGCGGCGAACTTGAAGCTATGTCCCGGCCAGACGCGATCGTCATGGTCCGCTGTCGTGATCATCGTCGGTGGATAAGACGTTCCCGGCTTGATGTTGTGCAGAGGTGAATACGCGTACAACGCCTTGAACTCATCCGCGTTGTCAGACGATCCATAATCAGAAACCCACGCCCAACCGATCGTGAACTTCTGAAATCGGAGCATGTCCATGACACCCACTGACGGCAACGCTGCACCAAACAGATCCGGCCGCTGCGTCAGCGCGGCGCCGACGAGCAATCCACCATTGCTGCCGCCGCCGATCGAGAGTTTCGGTGTCGACGTGTACTTGTTTGCAATCAACCACTCGGCAGCAGCGATGAAGTCGTCAAACACATTTTGCTTCTTCAGCTTCATCCCTGCCTGGTGCCAGTCTTCACCATACTCACCGCCGCCGCGCAGGTTTGGCTGCGCGTAAACGCCGCCCATCTCCATCCAAACAAGGTTCCCAACGGAGAACGCCGGCGTCAGCGAAATACTGAAGCCACCATAGCCGTACAGGTAAGTCGGATTGTTGCCGTCGAGCTTCAAGCCCTTTTTATGCGTGATGAACATCGGCACCTTCGTGCCGTCTTTGCTCGTGTAGAACACCTGCTTCGTTTCGAAGTCAGCCGGATTGAAGTCGACCTTCGGCTGCCGGAAGATCGTGCTCTTCCCTGTGACCATGTCGTAGCGATAGATCGTCGTCGGCATCGTGAAGCCAGTGAATGCGTAGAACGTTTCTTTGTCGCTCGGCTTGCCGCTAAAGCCGCTCGCCGATCCGATTCCGGGAAACGCAACTTCACTCACGAGCTTGCCGGTCGTCTCGTAAATCTTGACCTGCGTGTAAGCGTCTTTGAGATAGTTGAGAATGAATCTGTGGTTCACCAAACTGACGCTCTGAAGCGTTTCTTTGCTTTCCGGTACGATGACTTTCCAATTGCTTCGTGCAGGATTGTTCGCATCGATCTCGATGACCTTGCCTCGCGGTGACTCCAGATCGGTCTGAAACCAGAAACGCGTCCCCTGGTTGCCGATGAAAAGATAAGCAGCATCAAAATCGTCGAGCAGCTTTACGACCTGAGCGTCCCTGGCTCTGAGGTCTTTGCAGTAGATGCGCGTCTTCGTATCTGTGCCCTGATAGACCGTGATCATCAGGTAGTTGCCGTCGTCTGTGACCGTACCGCCAAACAACCAATCCTTCTGGTCCGGACGCTCGTACACGAGCACGTCTTCAGCCTGCGGCGCGCCGACCTGGTGGTAGTATATTTTTTGAAAGTAGTTGACACCTTTCAGCGCGTCGCCTTTGGGTTCGTCGTAACCGCTGTAGAAGAAACCCTTGCCATCGCGAGTCCATGAAGCTCCGGAAAACTTCACCCACTTGAGATGGTCCGAAAGATCCTTACCCGTTTCGACGTCGCGAACTTTCCATTCCTGCCAGTCAGAACCCGAAGCGGAAAGACTGTAGGCCATCCGTTTCCCGTCAGGACTGACTTGCAATCCCGAAAGCGCGACAGTTCCGTCAGGAGAGAGAGTGTTCGGGTCGAGAATCATCTGCGGCTGCGCTTCGAGGGAGGTGACTGTGTAGAGCACTGCCTGGTTTTGCAAGCCGCTGTTGCGAGTGTAGAAGTAGCGCGGTCCTTCTTTGTAAGGAACTCCATACTTCTCGTAGTTCCAGAGTTTCGTCAGTCGATCCTTGATGGTTGTGCGCGCTGGAATTGATTCGAGAAAACCAAAGCTCAACTTGTTTTGGGCTTCGACCCAGTTGCGCGTTTCGACTGAATCGAGCTCTTCGAGCCAACGATACGGATCGGCGACTTTAACGCCGTGGTAGTCGTCGATCTGGTCGGCTTTTCGAGCTGGGGGATAGCTATTGGGTTTAATCATCTGCTGCGTGACACCTGCGTTAGGATTCCGGGCTCCAGTCGTTGCTATGAAAGGGACCGCAACAAGTAAGGCGGCTGCAAATAAACACACTATGACAGCAAGGCGAATTGGTGGGTGGAAAGACATAACAAGCGCTCCCTTCGATGTAGACAACGAAGAGTGAGTATAACAGAGTGCTCAGAGTTCAAGCTTTAGCTTGCCCGCCGATTCCACCCTTTGCAAGTAAAGCTTGAACTCTGAACACGTGCCCGTGTATTGTGCGCACGCTCTCGGATTCTGAAAAGGAGTTCCTCCCTATGTATTTAGAACGTTCGGGATCATTTATGGCGGCTGTCGTGCTTGCCATCGGCCTTGTGATAGCGACGCTGATCGGCGGCTGGTTCTTTGTCAAAGGCAAACGAGGCGATCAGACGATTACCGTCACCGGCTCGGCGCGAAAACGAATCAAGTCGAACCTCGTAATTTGGCGTTCGGCTATCTCCTATCAAGCCCCGGTATTATCGGATGCATATCGCTCGCTGTCAGAATCAGTGCCGCGCGTGAAGGCTTACCTGGTCAGCAAAGGCATTCCCGAAAACCAGATCACCGTATCATCGATCTCGTCTCAAACCCTGCACGGCAGAACAGACGACGGCGGCGAGACTTCCGAAATCACCGGATACTCTCTGCGACAAGAACTCTCCGTGCGTTCAAATGACGTCGACAAGATCGGTCAGATCGCACGCGAGGCGACCGAGTTGATCAACCAGGGGATACTGATTGAATCCATGGCTCCCGAATACATCTACACCGAACTCGGCGGTTTGAAGATCGAGATGCTCGCCGAAGCCGCCAAAGACGCGAAGGTCCGGGCGGAGCAGATTGCGCAGAGCACCGGCAGTTCGATCGGCAGCGTACGGACTGCACGTATGGGCGTGTTACAGATTACGCCTGCGGATTCAAATGAAGTCTCAGACTCCGGCATGAACGACACTTCATCGCTCGAGAAAGACATCACTGCCGTCGTGAATATCGGATTTGCCGTTGATTAGGATTGAATGCCGACGGGACAAACTCTTTTTGTGCCTTTTTGTGGCTAAAAAAGAGTTGACAACTCATTACGGCATGGGTGAATCTAATCCAACGCTTGTCGCCCTCCGACGAGTGAGTTTGTCTAAAACTCTCCAGAACACTATGAAAATGAATACCCGTATTGCCCTTTTTGTAGTCGCCCTTCTTTTTGCAGCCGTCGAGATGAGGGCGCAGGAGAGCACTGCCGTTCGACCACGCGTCGTGTCACCCATTACTCAGGAAAAGCAGAAACCAGCGCCGCCAGTATCGACAGCACCGCCACTGGCAAAACCCAGTGACACGGCAACCAGCTTGCCGATCGTCGAAGCCGAGCCACAGAGGAAGCCTGCCGGTCCGATCACGCACTTCACGCCGTCGGTGATTCAGTCTCGCATAACCGAAGCGCGCCGCATGCTCAAAACGCGCCCGGTGGCAACCGCGATGTCTGTCCCTTCGATTCAGTTTGTGACCATCGCGGCGCTGGATCGCGAAACCGCGCACACACACTTCGTTACGCTCTCAAAGGAGACGTTTTTAACCAGAGGCGCCGAAGTCAATGCGATCAGTTCGGAGGGGATCAGTCTTAACGTCAAGATATTGCGCGCAAATGGGGTCAATACGGCGCTGACGATCTTTACTCCGGAAGGTAAGGCGCTCGCGCCGCTCACCATCCAGTACCCAATCGAAAGAGGCGGAAAGTTTTTGGAGATGGCATATTACACGTCCGCCCATCCCGCTTTGCTTTCAAAAGATCTCACGCGTTCAGGTCAATCGTACGTGCGCAGCATGCTCGATCTCGCTGCAAGCCGTTTGCGCGATAAAGGTGTCGCGATTTCACCGCAGCTCGTCGATGTTGCCGAGCGACTTTGCGTGGTCGAACACGTCGATCACCAGCGCTTCCGCGACGAGAATCGCCTCGCGCTTTATGACGAGATCTATTCGCTGTTTGCTTTGAACGAACTCGACACTTATCGATTTTCAGTGAGCTCGGCAGGCGCAGGCGGCATGGTGCAGATGATTCCGTGGGCGTACAACCTCGTCCGTTCGAGGCATCCTGGCGTGGGGTTGATTCCCGACTTCGTGGTGGGAATGCGCAACCATGGAAACGCGCTACAGGCGATGCTGCTCTACATGCACGACACCTGGAACGAGCTGACGGCGAACGATGAAGTGAAATACGCGCTGGGCGCAAAGATCGCTACGCCGAGCGAATTGCTTGCCGCTGGTTACAATTCCAACGCCGCAAAGCTGCCGGGTTATTTGAAGCGTGGTGGCGACGGCTGGCGGACGCTGATCCCGCGCGAAACGCAGATGTACCTCGCGATTTACAAGTCGTTTGAGGGCCTCGTACCAATGCAAAAACGGGCCACGGATAACACGGATAAATCCGTGTTAATCCGCGGCCAGAACTGATCTCGAATCTGCGTACTGAAGTTTGTAGAGTTTCCAGTAAAGACCCCGCTCAGCTAACAGCTCCTGATGCGTTCCCTGCTCGCGAATCTCACCGTGGTGCAGCACGATGATCCGATCTGCGTTTTGAATCGTCGAGAGCCGATGGGCGACGACGATCGAGGTGCGATCGCGCATCACGCGTTCGATCGCCCGCTGAATCAGTTGTTCTGTTTCGGTGTCGATCGAGCTGGTGGCCTCGTCGAGAATCAGCAGCGCCGGGTCGAAAGCGAGTGCCCGCGCGAAGGAGATCAGTTGCTTCTGTCCGACCGACAGACCTGCGCCACGCTCACGCACCTCGGCCTTGTAGCTCTCTTTCAAACGACGAATAAACCCATCCGCATGAACTTCCTGCGCCGCCCAACGCACGCGCTCTTCGGTTATGTCTTCGCGTCCCAGACGAATGTTGCCCTCGATCGTTCCGCTGAACAGAAAAACTTCCTGAAGCACGACCGCGAAGTTCTTTCGTAACGCGTTCAGGTCCCAATCGCGCAGGTCGACTCCATCGAGCAGGATCCTTCCGCGCTGAATCTCGTAAAACCGCATCAGCAAGTTCGTGATCGTCGTCTTACCGGAACCTGTATGCCCGACGAGCGCGATCGACTGTCCTGGCTCGACTGTGAACGACACGTCTTTCAGCACCCAGTCCTCGTCTTTATACGCGAACCACACGTTCTGAAACTCGATTCGTCCACGCGCACGACCGGTTTTGAGAGGTTTCTCGGGAGTTGTGATCGCGACCGGCTGATCGAGTGTCTTGAAGATGCGGTGCGAAGCTACAACCGCGGCTTGCAGCACGTTGTACTTATCAGAAATGTCTCGAATCGGTTGAAACAGCGACTGTGAATACTGTATGAAGGCCACCAGCGCGCCGAGCGTAAGCACCGTGTGCTGCGGCGTGTTCTGCATCACGCGATAACCGCCGTACCAGATAATCAGAGCGACGCCGATCGCGCCAATGAGATCGACGAGTGGAAAGAAAACGGCGTAGTAAAAGATCGTGTCGATGTTGGCGCGGCGATACTCGTCGTTGATCTTGTCGAACGTACGCAGCGACTTCGCTTCAGCATTGAAGATTTGGACCGTCTGCGCGCCGGCAAAGTGCTCCTGCAAGAACGCGTTAATACGAGCGATGCGTGTGCGCACGAGGTCGTAGCCTTTGCGCGCGCCTTTGCGAAACCACGTCGTCGCGGCAAACAGCAGCGGCACGGTCAACAAACTGACGAGTGTCAGCCGTACGTCCATCCACAGCATCACGGAGATGATCGCCACGATCATCACGAGGTCGCCGAGCAGATCCGTGACGCCTTCAGTGAACAACTGGTTGAGCGCATCGACGTCCGTGGTGAGTCTCGTCATGATGCGACCGACGGGATTGCGATCGTAGTAAGCAACTTCCTGGTGCTGGAGTTTGTCGTATAGCTCTTTTCTGATGTCGAACATCACGTATTGCCCGACGCTGTTGACCATGATTGCCTGGAAATAAGAGAAGATCAGGCGCAGGACTTGTGAACCGAGGAACAGTCCAACGAGCAGCATGAGTCCATCGGTGCGGCGAGGAAGGATGTACCAGTCGATCGCGTACTGCGTGAACTTCGGCTGCAACACGCCGAGCAGGTTCAGTGCGAGCGTCAGCGCGAGCGCGAAAAACAACAGGCGCAAGTAAGGCTTTAGGTATCGGAGGAGCCTGCGCGCAACCTGAAAGTCGTACGTCTTTCCGATTGCTTCTTCTTCGTGAAACTGTTTTACCGCCGTCGACATCTGTGTAATCTGTGTACTGCCTTACGTGGCGGCTAATTCCTCTTCGAGCAGTTGCCGCTCATATAAGTCCGCATATTCACCACCGAGCGCGAGCAGCTCGTCGTGAGTTCCCTGTTCGACGATGCGACCTTCATCCAGCACGCAAATCATGTCGGCTTCACGCACCGTCGAGATGCGATGCGAAACGATGACGCTCGTGCGATCGCGCATGACGCCGCGTAGCTGGCCGAGGATCTTCTCTTCCGTATACGTATCAACCGACGACAACGCATCGTCGAGTATCAAAATCTTCGGCTCGCGAAGCACGGCGCGAGCGATTGCCGTTCGCTGCTTCTGTCCGCCCGAAAGCGTGATCCCGCGCTCGCCGACAAGTGCGTCGAACTTATCCGGAAAGCCTGAAACGTCTTCCGATAGTCCCGCGATCTCAGCCGCCCATTCGACGTCCGCCATCTCCGCCTTCTCGACTCCGAAAGCGATGTTTCCTTTCACCGAATCGCTGAACAGAAACGTCTCCTGCGGCACGTACCCAATGCTCGATCGGAGTTGCGCGAGCGGGTAGTCTTTGATCGGAATACCGTCGATGAAGATCGTGTTATCCGGCGCATCGATCAGACGTGGAATCAGGTTCGCAATCGTCGACTTTCCACTTCCGGTGCGACCGACGAAAGCAACCGTGTTGCCCTCAGGAATCGTGAGGTTCACTTGTCGCAGCACGGGTTCTTCCGCCTGATTGTACGTGAACGTCAGGTTCCGAAACTCGATCTTCCCTTGAATCGGCGGTTGTTGGCTGATGTCCGGTGCGTCGGCAATCGCAGGTTCGACACGAAAGATCGCATTGAGCCGTTTCAAACTTGCCGTTCCTCGCTGGTAAAGATTCACGACGTAACCGAGCGCGATCAAAGGCCAGATCAGCCGCGTCAGATACAAGTTAAACATCGTGAACTGGCCGACCGTGATCTCTCCACGTACAGCGAGCGGCACACCCGCCCAGATGATCAGCACGAAACCAAACCCAATCAGGAACGTCATCAACGGGCGCATCAACGCGTCGATACGCACGAGGCCGAGGTTGCGTTGCGCGTATTCCCAGTTGAGACGGTTGAACGCTTCCATCTCAGCTTCTTCCTGCGCGTACGCGCGAACCACGCGCACGCCGGTGAAGTTTTCCTGCGCGCGCGCCGTAATCTGCGCGAAAAAGTCCTGAATCTTTTCGAACCGAGTGTGAACCTGCTGGCCGAAGAACTTAACCGTCAGCGATACGAGCGGCATCGTCACGAACAGCAACAGCGTCAGCCACCAGTTCAGGACGATCATCAACGGCAGTACGAGTATCACGACAAACAACGTCTGCAACGTGTACATGATCATCGGTCCGGCGAGTTGGCGGACGGCGGACAGATCGTTTGTCGCGCGGGCCATCAGATCGCCGATGCGATGTTCGTGAAAGAACGAAAGCGGCTGATTGACGAGGTGCGCGTAGAATTCCTGCCGCAGGTCGTATTCAATGTTGCGCGACATGCTGATAAGAATTCGGCGTTGCAGGAAAAGTAACGAGCCGCTGATGAGACTTGCGCCGAGGATTTTCGCGGCTGCGACCGTTAAATTCGACCAGCTAATGGCAGTCCAATTCGCATCGACTGCCTGCCCGACGAAGAGCGGAATAAAAAGGCCGGTGACAACACTGCCGAAAATACAGAGGATTCCGAGGCTTAGTTGAACTTTGTACTTCCGAAAGTAACGCGCAAACTTCTTTAAGTCATCCACGCCGGTATCATATCAACAATCTGAAAAACGTGTGTCACAACGCCGAAGGCGTTCGCTAATACCAGCCCAGGGTTGGAGCGCAGCGACAACCCTGGGATTTAAACAAAAATCAACCAACGCTGAAAGCGTTAGGCCTGTGCGATACCAACCCTTTCAGGGTTCCAGAAATATTTAATGTTCTGATCCCAGGGTTGTCGCTCTGCTCCAACCCTGGGCTTGAATTAGCGAACGCCTTCGGCGTTATGGCGCAAAGCGTAGATACGTGCTGATCGCCGTCGCCGCGAGCTTCCCTTGATGATCGACAAGTTCCGCGGAGACTGTGATGACGCGTTTCCCAGCACGCACAACGCGCGCTGAGGCTCGCGCGGTTCCTTCAGTGAGTGGCCGGAGATAGTGGATCGTGAGGTCGACTGTCGTCGTCCGTTCGTTCTCAGCAAGCATCGGCATGATCGCCAGCGCCATCGCCGAGTCGATCACGGCGGCAATCGAACCGCCGTGCGCGACGCCGTGGTTTTGTTTGAGCTCGTTCCGGATCGGCATCGTGAGCACCGCGTGCCCGGGTTCGACTGTTTCGAGCTCAATGCCGAGTAATTTCGCAAACGGAACATTATCAAGTGTCATGAACGATAACTCTCTCCCGGGGATGTTGGCTCGACAATCACCGCCGTTCCGTACGCTAAAACTTCGGTCACGCCCTGTGAGAGCTCCGTCGTGTCGTAGCGTGCACCGATAACCGCGTTAGCGCCGACTTCCGTCGCATGTTGAATCATGATCTCGAAAGCGTCCGCTCTCGTCTGTTCGCACAACGTGGTCCAAACGGTGATGTTGCCGCCGACAATCGTTTGCAACCCCGCTCCGATCGTCGCGAAGATGTTTCGCGAGCGCACGACGATGCCGCGAACAACTCCGAGATTCTGTACGACGCGATGATTCGGCAACTCAAAGGCGGTGGTCACCATTTGATGCGACACCGAATAGCGCGGCGTGCTGACCTGGTAAGGAACACGTTGCATGGGTTCTGAATTCATCGCTTTTCTCCTCGGGTGGAAGCTTTACGTCTGAATAAACTGACAGCTTCAGGCTTCTTGGATTTCGCTCTCGGAATGTACAAGAACTGTTGCAGATCGCAACGAGCGTGTTTGTCAAAAACAACTCCTTCCAGTTCCAACAGTCGCTGCTGCTTATCGTGCGGCAATACAACTCGGCCGGTTGAGCATGCGCCTTGAGCGTTTAAGACGCGGTGCCACGGCGTGCCATTAGGCGCCCCGTGCATGACAAAGCCGACGGTCCTGGGCGTGTAGCCTTCGCCGAGTAGTTCTGCGATCTGCCCGTAAGTCATAACTCGACCGGGCGGAATCCGCCGCACGATCGCGTATACGCGCTCGCGGTACTTTGGGTTTTCGATCTTTGGCATTAAAGCGTTCTCAAAACGGCTCGCGCGGGCGCGCCGTCACCCAGGCTGGTTCGCAAGCGCAAGGGCAAGCAGATCAACTCGTATCTGCCCGCCGGAACTTCACTGAGATTCAGTCCTTCGAGAATGACGACGCCGTGCGACAGCAGCGCAACATGCGTTTCATGTTTCTCTTGTCCAAACTTTTCGATTGATAGATAGTCGATGCCGACGAGTTTCAGTCCTTGTTGGACCAACTTCTTCGCGGCGTCGAGGTCGAGATACGTGAAGTCGTTGTGAAACTCAGGATGTGATTCACTCCAAAACGCGGAGTTGCGCGTTTTGAAAAGAAACCGCGTCGTGCCGGGGGAACATTTCGCAGTCACAAAAGCTTCGTCGATCGCCAGGCGGTCTGCGGGAACTTCAATCACCTCAGCTTCGCCGATCAACGAGTCGAGCGGTAACGTCTCCACTTTCGCAGCGCCCTCGATGAAATGCGCTGGGGCATCGACATGTGTTCCCGTGTGCGCGCCGAAGCACAAGCCGGAAACATTCGCGCCGTCTTTAGACAAGATCCGCCAGTCGTCGATCTGTATGCCCGGATCGCCGGGCCAGGTGGGCAGTTCATTGCACACCGGAACAGTCACGTCATAAATAGGCATTGGCGAATAGTAGATTCGCTAAGGAAGGGTGTCAATTTAGTAGAATCATCTGTCATATATCATTTGACATTTGCCATTTTTTATTTTTTCCTCTTCAAATGACAAATGGAAAATGTCAAATGATATATGACAAATGATTCTTTCCGGCTTGCCGCTTCTAGTTACCTAAATTCTGCACCTCTAATCTGGAGCTTTTTACACGGACCACATCGTGGCAGCGTCGATTTCGTCGAAGCCGTTCCGTCGCGTTGTGCGCAATTGCTGTCGGAGGCTGCGGTTGAAGGCGCGCTGATTCCGGTGATTGAGTATCAGCGGATTGCGAGTGGATCACTGGTGCCGAATGTTTGCGTGGGTTCGCGAAAAGAAGTGCTGAGCGTTGTGCTTGTTTCCAAAGACAAACAACTCGAGCAGATCAACAGCGTCGCGTTGGACGAGTCATCGCGAACGTCGGCGACGCTCGTGAAGATCATTTTCAGAGAATTTCTGGATCGCGAGCCGCAGTGGACCACGCGCGCGCCGAATATCGAAGAGATGCTCGACAAGAACGACGCCGCGCTGATTATCGGCGATCCGGGTATGGGCTTTCGCAGGCGCGGGCTGAACGTGTGGGACATGGCGGGGTTGTGGAAACAGCACACGGGCCTTGGGTTTGTGTTTGCGATGTGGATGATCGCGGATGAAGCAGTCGAGCGAGCGCGAATGGTCGATTTTACGGGCGCACGCGACGAGGGTGTCGCGCATTTGGAAGAGATCGTGATGTCGTACGAACGAAAAATTCCGATGCCCGTCGAAGAGCTAAGAAACTACTTGACCGAGAACATCGTTTTCAATGTTGACGAGTCGATGGAAATGGGCTTGCGACTCTATTTTGAATTGGCGTTCAAGCATGGACTGATCGATTCGGTGAAGCCTTTGACGTTTATTTGAGGTCCACAGATTACACGGATGACATAGATTTGCTACTCTTGAACCAATGAACATTCAGCCCATTCTCGATCGCGTGCTTGCGGGTAAACGCATGACGGTCGAGGAGTGTACGCTCCTGCTCGAATCGCACGACATCGCGCGTATGGGCGCCGCCGCTGACCAGATACGCGCGCGGCGTCATCCGGACAACATCGTCACTTACATCATCGATCGCAACGTCAATTACACGAACGTTTGCAACGTGGTCTGCACGTTCTGCGCGTTCTATCGTCGACCGGGCGCACCCGACACTTACGTCCGCACATTCGACGAGATCTGCCAGAAGATCGACGAGACAATCGCGCTCGGGGGTACCGGCGTGTTGATGCAGGGTGGACTGCATCCAGACTTTGGAATCGAGTGGTATGAAGACCTGCTCCGCTCGTTGCGCGACAAGTATCCGGGATTTCAGCTGCACTGTTTTTCACCGCCGGAGATTCACAACATCCACCTGATCTCGAAACTCGATTACGAGACGATCATGGCACGGCTCAAAGCGGCTGGACTCTACAGCCTTCCGGGTGGGGGTGCGGAGATTCTGGATGACGAAGTCCGCAAGCGCGTGTCAACAAAGTGCACGACGAATGAGTGGCTGGATGTTATGCGCGCGGTGCATCGCGTGGGTCTTCGATCGACGGCCACGATGATGTTTGGTATCGGCGACCGGATCGAACACCGCGTAAGACATCTCGCGAGGATTCGTGATCTACAGGACGAAACAGGTGGGTTCACGGCGTTCATTCCATGGACGTTCCAACGCGAGAACACCGCGCTGGGACGCAAGATTAAAGACGAGCCGACTGGCGTGGATTACTTGAAGATGCTCGCGGTTTCGCGTCTGTTCCTCGACAACATCGAGAACTTTCAGTCGTCGTGGTTGACGCAGGGACTTCGTCTCGGGCAGGTCGCGCTTCGCTTCGGTGCGAACGACATGGGGTCGATCATGATCGAGGAGAATGTCGTGTCGGCCGCGGGCGCTCACAATCGCGCGGATGAGCAGATGCTACAGTTCCTGATTCGTGAGGCCGGTTTCATCCCACAGCAACGCGACATTCTCTACAAGCATGTTGGATCACAAAGTGCACATGTGCCTTTTGTGTACTAAGTTACCGCGAAATCGAACTGCTCCTGGTGAATTGTCGCGTCGCTCGTGATGTCGATTGGTCCAAGATAGTCTTCGATCTCAATCATCACATCTCGCTCACTCGAACGCAATGCCTTCGCCACGTCAGGATTGATTCGCAACGTCACTTGTTTATTATCAGCGTCGCCGTTGAGATTCTTTGCCAGGCTACGTGCATGTTCGAGTAACTCGTAACAGATCGTCTGCGGGCTCTTCACCAGGCCTGCCCCCTGGCAGTACGGACATGGCGAACAGAGCGTGCGCTCGAGCGACTGCTTCACACGCTTGCGCGTCATGATCACCAGTCCAAAGTCGTTGAATGAAAGCACCTTCGTCGGCGACTTGTCGTTGCGCAAAGCGTCCTGAAGCGACTGCATGACTTTCTGCCGGTTACGCCGCTCTTCCATGTCGATCAAGTCGAGCACGATGATGCCGCCGAGATCTCGCAGACGAATCTGCCTGACGATCTCCTCGACAGCTTCGAGGTTCGTGCGCGTGATCGTGTCTTCGAGACGACCGCTGCCACGTCCAACAAACTTGCCGGTATTGACGTCGATCGCGACCAGCGCTTCCGTCTGGTTGATGACGAGATACCCGCCGGACTTCAGCCACACGCGGGGCTTGATCGCTTTGTCGATCTCCGCCTGCACCCCGTAAGCCTCGAGAATCGGCTGCTCTTTCGTGTACAGCTTGACTCGCTTCACAAGCCGAGGCTGGATGCGGTTCACAAACTCGATGATCGCCTGGTATTCCTCCTCCGAATCCACACGTATCGATTCGAAGTCGTCGGACAACTGATCGCGCAAAAGCCTTTGGACCAGGTCGAGGTCGCGATGGACCAGCGCCGGCGCCTTCGACTTCTCCGCAGAACTTCTGATGTCGAGCCACGTTCGCACCAGGTAGCGAACGTCTTCACGCAACTCTTTCTCGCTAATGCCCACGCCCGCCGTGCGCACGATGAACCCGCCTGACGGAATGTCTTCCTCGGCGCGGAGCATCTGAATCAACTTCCGCAACCGGTGACGCTCGGTGTCTGACTCAATCTTCCTCGACACACCGACGTGCTCGACGGTGGGCATGTAGACCAGAAATCGTCCCGGCAGTGCGATGTGCGACGTGATGCGGGCGCCCTTTTTCGCAATCGGTTCTTTCGCGATCTGGACCAGTATCTCCTGACCTTCGCTCAGCAGATCCGTGATCGCCGGCTGGTGTCGCTCGCGTCGTGATTGCCCGCGGTAGGGGCGCTTATCGCGTCCTCCACGCTCGTCGCGGCGTGAACGCTCTCTCGGTTCGGCTACGGGCGCGGGAGCGGGAGCGGCCACAATCTCTTCTTCTACAAACTGAACTTGCTCTAACTCTTCGCCCTGGCCGTCGGCTTGAGCGCCATTCTCGGGCTCTGGTGCTCCTTGAGGTTTGTTTTTGCCTGTACGACGTCGTCTTCGTCCGCCACGACGCGTAGCAAACTCACCACGCGACTGACCTTCGGCGACTCGCGCGTCTGCATCGGCGTATCCGGGAAGACTCTCGACAGCGTCGGCATCAACACCCTCGCCGCCGCCCTTCCTCTTCGAAGACTTTTTCGACGCTTTCTTTTTCGACGCACTCGCCTTGCTTGCAGCTTTTGAGGGACGCTTTTTCTTCTCGGCTTGTGTGGAGGATGCTTTGCGCGATCGTTTGCTCGCGGGCTTCTCTGCTACAACCTCAGCGGCTTCTTCTTCATCGTCGCTGATGCGCTCAAAACTCACGCCGCGTGGCGTGCCGGCGTCAACATCGTCGATGAAAGTCGAAACATGGGCCTCGCGCGGTCGTCGTTCTTCGCGAATCGGATCTCCGTCGCTATCGCCGTCGTCGACTCGCTCGAATGCATCGCTGCCAAAACCCGCCGGTAGCAGTGAACCGACCTCTGCACTGCGGAAATCGTCTTCCATGTTGAATTCGACGGCGTGAATCTGATCGAAGAGACGTTCCTGAAGCCTGGCGTCTTTGAACATCTCGCCATTCGCGGCAGTCTCTTCTTCGTCCACGATCCGCTCGATTGAAGGATCGCCGGCGACAAAAGGTGTGTCTGGTATTTCGAAAGATGGTGTTGGCGGTGGCGCCTGAGGTGCGGCCTCGTCCGATTTTTCCCAACGCCCACGGCGCCGGCCACGGCGGCCGCGACGGCGTCCAGTCTCAGGCGGTTCTGAAATTTCTTCCGCAACCGCTTCCTGTTCCTGGAGAGGTTCGGCTCGTTCCTGAGTGGCCTCGATCAGTTGCTCACGTTCGACGCGATTGATGGCGACTTCTTCGGCAGCAGCGTGTTCCGCGTCCGGAGTGCCCTTCTTCGACTTGTCGATTACGATTCTTTCAAACTCTTCTTCTTCGTCGAAGAAGTCGGAAACGTAAAGGAACGCGTCGCGTTCGAGTCCGATATCGACGAAGGCGGACTGCATTCCGGGCAATACCCGCATAACGCGTCCCTTGTAAATGTTACCGACGATTCCCTGATGTTGTTCTCCACGTTCGATGTAGAACTCAGCGACCTTGTCGTCTTCAATGATCGCGATTTTCTTCTCGCGTCCGTTGACGCTTACGATTAGTTGTTTTGCCATTACTAGCCTTTTCTAGAAGTTTGTTGACGGGCAGAGCGGCGCCTGCAAGCCATCGGGCGAGGCGTGCGCTCTGCGCAAGATGTGCGCTACGCGCAAGATCGGCGACACGAATAGACATGCCGCCACGAATTGAATGCGAATTGGGCCAGGGAAGGACTTGAGGTAAAACCCGACCGGAATCTCTGTCTTTCAATACCGAAACCTGACTAGCCGCCGGGCGCTCTGGCCCGTTGGTCCTGCAACAGGGAGCACAGCAGTAAGCGCTACTTGTGCTCTGATACCTGCTTGTTATGCGGGCGGCTGCAACCGAAGTTAATTAAAAATTTGTCGCTCCCATTCAACTCTTAGGCGGGCGAGCTGACCGGAGTATAACCCAGATGCGCGTTTAGAGCCACAGCGATAGCAAAGCGGGAGTGCCCTAC